>JAWVZO010000205.1:0-4535 GCA_033722135.1 Gammaproteobacteria bacterium
CGGCCAGCGTCGCCAGGCTGTCGGCGCCCTCGAGGAACCCCTCCACCTCCGTCGTGCCGTCGGCGAGCGCGCCGAGCATAACGCTGCGGTGGGAGATCGACTTGTCCCCAGGGACGCCCAGGCGACCGGAAAGGGAGCCGCCGGGTGTGACCCGGAAGGTGACGCTCATCGCCGCTTCACTCGATCACACCGGCGCTCGCCTCGAGCTGGGCGGCGTGCCGGTCGCGCGACCGCTTGGCGCGCTCGAAGACCTCGCTGAGGACGGCGTCGTCGCCGCGGCGGATGGCGTCCGCGAGCAGCGCCAGGTCGGCCTGGAAGCGCTCGATCATGTCGAGGATCGCGTCGCGGTTGGCCAGGCAGACATCACGCCACATCACCGGGTCGCTCGACGCGATGCGGGTGAAATCGCGGAACCCGCCGGCGGCGTAGCCGAAGATCTCGTCCTTGTCGTGCATCCGCGCCAGGGTGTCGACCAGCGTGTAGGCGAGCATGTGCGGGAGGTGGCTGGTCGCGGCGAGCACCATGTCGTGGTGCGCGACGCTCATCTCGTTCACATCGCTGCCGGCGACCCGCCACAGCGCGCGCACCCGCGCGACCGCCTCGGGCGGGTTCTCGGGCAGCGGGGTCAGGATCACGCGCCGCTCCCGGAACAGCGTGGCAAAGGAGGCCTCCACCCCGCTCTTCTCGGTCCCGGCGATCGGATGGCCGGGGACGAAGCGCGCGAGCTGCGCGGGCGACAGGCCGGCGCGGGCGTCCGCGACCACGCTGCCCTTGCTGCTGCCCACGTCGGTGACCACGCAGTCCGGCGGGAGGTGGCCGCGCAGCTCGGCGAACAGCGCGCGCATGGCCCCGAGGGGCGTGGCGAGCACCACCAGGTCGGCGCCGTCGACCGCCTCGGCCAGCACGGTGCTGCCCCGGTCGATCACGCCGAGGTCGACGGCACGCGCCAGGTGCCCGGCGTCCCGCCCGTGGCCGACGATCTCGCCGTCGGCGCCCGAGGCGCGCAGCGCGCGCGCCAGGGAGCCGCCGATCAGGCCGACGCCGACGATGCACAGACGCGAGAACACGGACGCGAAAGCGCCGGCGTCAGCCGGCGGCGAGGACCTTGCGCAGGGCGGCCACGCAGCGGGCGTTCTCGGTCGACGTGCCGATGGTGATGCGCAGGTGGTTGGGCAGGCCGTAGCCGGCGATCGGCCGCACGATGACCCCCTCGTGCAGCAGCGCCCGGAACACGCCGTCCGCCGGCTTGCCGAGATCGACCGTGACGAAGTTGCCGACCGACGGGATCCACGCCAGGCCCAGCTCCTCGAACGCCGAGGTGAGCGCGTCCATCCCCTTGCGGTTGAGCTCCACGCCGCGCCGGACGTGGTCCGGGTCGCCCAGCGAGCCGCACGCGGCGGCCTGCGCGAGGCTGTTGACGTTGAACGGCTGGCGCACGCGGTTCAGCAGGTCGGCGGTCTCCGGCTGCGACAGGGCGTAGCCGATGCGCAGCCCGGCGAGGCCGTGCACCTTGGAGAAGGTGCGGGTGACGATCAGGTTGGGGTAGCGGCCGATCCACTTCGAG
Organism: Gammaproteobacteria bacterium; assembly: GCA_033722135.1. Classification (GTDB taxonomy): domain Bacteria; phylum Pseudomonadota; class Gammaproteobacteria; order QNFN01; family QNFN01; genus QNFN01. Next base: position 1,565 of record JAWVZO010000205.1, read on the forward strand.
GCGTCCGGGAAGTCTGGATCGTCGACGTACTCGATGTACGCCTCGTCGACGACCACCAGCACCGTGCGCGGCAGGTCGGCGACGAACGCCTCGAGCTCGCCCGCGCGCAGCCAGGTACCGGTCGGGTTGTTCGGATTGGCGATGAAGACGATCCGGGTGCTGGTGTCGACCTTGCCGCGCAGCGCCTCGAGGTCGTGCCCGTAGTCGCGGGCCGCGGCGACCTGGGGCGTCGCGCCGATCGCCTGGGTGACCAGCGGGTAGACGATGAACGCGTGCTCGGAGAAGACCACGCCGTCCTCCGGGCGGACGAAGGTGCGCGCGATGATCTCGAGGACGTCGTTGGAGCCGTTGCCGAGCGTGATCTGCTGCGGGGCGACGCCGTGGTGCTCGGAGAGGCGGTGCTTGAGGTCGAAGCCGTTGCCGTCCGGGTAGCGGGCGATCTCGCCGAGCGCCTCCTGCACCGCGGCGACGGCCCGGGGGCTCGGCCCGAGCGGGTTCTCGTTCGACGCGAGCTTGACGATGTCCTCGGGGCGCAGGCCGAGCTCGCGGGCCAGTTCCGATTCCGGCTTGCCGGGCTCGTAGGGACGCAGGCCGCGGACGCCGGGGACGGCGAGGTCGACGAAGGCCAGTTTGTCGCTCATCTGGGTTCTCCTGGATCAGAGCACGGCGATCGGGTAGGACCCGAGCACCTTGAACAGCGAGGAGTCGGCGCTGAGCTCGGCGAAGGCGCGCCTGACGTTCTCCTCCTCGGCGTGACCCGCGATGTCGACGAAGAAGACGTAGTCCCACATGCCGCGCCGCGAGGGGCGCGACTCGATGCGCGTCATGCTCACGTCGTTGCGCGCCAGCGGCTCGAGCAGCCGGTAGAGCGCGCCGGGCTTGTTGGCGGTCGAGACGAGCAGCGAGGTCTTGTCGTGGCCGCTCGGGGGCACGCTCTGCTTGCCGATGATCAGGAAGCGGGTGGTGTTGTCCGGTTCGTCCTCGATGTTGCGCGCGAGCAGCTCGAGGCCGTAGATCTCCGCCGCGGTCTCGCCGGCGACGGCCACCGCGCGCGGGTTCTCGCGCGCCAGGCGCACCGCCTCCGCGTTGCTGCTGATCGGCACGCGCTCGGCCCTCGGCAGGTTGGCGTCGAGCCACTCCCGGCACTGGGCCAGCGACTGCTGGTGGGAGTAGACGGTCTCGACCGTCTCCAGGTCGACCCCGGGCCGGCCGATCAGGTGCTGGTGGATGCGGATCTCGACCTCGCCGCTGATCTTCAGCGGCGAGGTCATGAACATGTCCAGCGTGTGGTTGATCACGCCCTCGGTCGAGTTCTCGACCGGCACCACGCCGTACTGGGCGTCGCCCGCCTCGACCTCGCGGAACACCACGTCGATGGCCGGCAGCGCGAGGGTCTTGACGGCGTGACCGAAGTGCTTGAGGGCCGCCGCCTGGGTGAAGGTGCCCTCGGGACCGAGGTAGGCGATGGTCAGAGGTTCCTCGAGGGCCAGGCAGGCCGACATGATCTCGCGGAACAGGCGCGCCATCTCCTCGTTGTGCAGCGGTCCCTGCGAGTTCGCCAGCACCCGGCGCAGCACCTGCGCCTCGCGTTCCGGGCGGTAGAAGTGGGTCTCACCTTCGGTGGCGCGCTTGATGCTCGCGACCTCCTGGGCGCAGGCGGCGCGCTCGTTGATCAGCGCAAGGATGCGGTCGTCGATGCCGTCGATCTGGTCGCGGATCGCCGCCAGGCGCTTCTGGAAGTCCTCGCTCATCTCCCGGCCCCGGTCGCGGATCCCGCGTTCAGAGGGTACGTACCGAGAGCACCCCCTCGATAGCCGCGATCTCGTCGACCACGGACTGCGGGATGGGGTCCTCGACGTCGACCACAGTGTAGGCGAGTTCGCCGCGCGATTTGTTGAGCATGTCGACGATGTTCAGTCCCGCGTTGGCGAGGTCGGTGGAGATCTGGCCGAGCATGTTCGGCACGTTGGCGTTGACCACCGTCATCCGGTAGCCGCCGTTGCGCGGCATGATCGTCTCTGGGAAGTTCACCGAGTTGCGCACGGTGCCCTCCTCCAGGTAATCGCGGATCTGGTCGGCGACCATCACCGCGCAGTTCTCCTCCGCCTCGCGCGTCGAGGCGCCGAGGTGGGGCAGCGCGATGACGCGCGGATGCCCCTTGAGCAGGTTGCTCGGGAAGTCGCAGACGTAGGCGTAGAGGTGGTCCTGGTCGAGCGCGGCGATCGCCGCCTGGTCGTCGATGATCCCCGCGCGGGCGAAGTTGAGCAGCACCGCGCCCTTGCGCATAAGGCGCAGCCGGTCGGCGTTGATCAGGTTGCGCGTGGCGTCGACCAGCGGCACGTGGCAGGTGACGAAGTCGGCCTTGGCCAGCAGGTCGTCGACGCTGCTCGCCTGCTCGACACTCGACGAGAGCTGCCAGGCACGGTGCACGGTGATCTGGGGGTCGTGGCCGACCACGCGCATGCCGAGTGCGAGCGCCGCGTTCGCAACCTGCACGCCGATCGCGCCGAGGCCGATGACGCCGAGCGTGTGCCCCGGGAGCTCGAAGCCGGCGAACTGCTTCTTGCCGGCCTCCACCGCCTTGTTGATCTCGGCATCGTCGCCCTCCAGTTCGCGGGCGAACTGCCACGCCTGGCAGATGTTGCGACTCGCGACCAGCATCCCGGCGACGACCAGCTCCTTGACCGCGTTGGCGTTGGCGCCCGGCGCGTTGAACACCGGGATGCCGCGCCGGCTCATGGCATCGACGGGGATGTTGTTGACGCCGGCGCCGGCCCGCCCGACCGCCTTGAGGGTGTCGGGGATGGCCATGTCGTGCATCTTGAACGAGCGCACCAGGATGGCGTCCGGGTGGGCGATCTCCGAGGCGATCTCGTAGTTCTCGCGCGGCAGCCGCCTGAGACCGGCGACCGAGATGTTGTTGAGCGTCAGGATCTTGAACATGGCATGCCCTTGCGTGGTGGTTTCAGCC
>JAWVZO010000206.1:0-4499 GCA_033722135.1 Gammaproteobacteria bacterium
ATTGAAGCCGATCTCGATCGGCTCTCCGCCGTAGCGGACCTCGATCTCCTCCTCCGCCTCCTCCTGTTCCGGGTTGTGGGCCAGGATGCGCAGGTTGTCGGTCTCGAGCTGGAAACGGATGCCGCGGTATTTCTCGTTCGAGAGGATCGAGGTGCGCAACAGCGCCTGCCTGAGGACGTGGCAGTCGGCGAGGATCGGGTGGTCGCTGTCGGCAGGGATCACCCGCTCGTAATCGGGGAAACGTCCGTCGATCAGCTTCGAGGTGAAGGTGATGCCGGGAAGGGAGACCCGGACGTGGTTGCTGCCGAGATCGATCCGGGCCGGCTCCTCGCTCTCATCGAGCAGGCGGAGCAGCTCGGTGATCCCCTTGCGCGGCACGATCACCTGCACCGGGTCGTCGACCTTGAGCTCCGCGTCGATGTCGGCCAGGGAGAGGCGGTGCCCATCGGTGGCGACGGCACGCAGCCGGGAGCCGGCGAGTTCGATCATCAGGCCGTTGAGGTAGTACCTGACATCCTGCTGGGCCATCGCGAAATGGGTCGCATCGATCAGCCTGCGCAGTTTCGCCTGGGGCAACTCGACCGTCTGCGTGCTGGCCACCTCCTCGACCTTCGGAAAGTCCTCGACGGGCAGCGTCGCGAGCTTGAACTGGCTGCGGCCCGAGCGCAGGGTCCCGCGTTCGTCGACCACCTCGAGCGTCACCTCGGCCCCGTCGGGCAGGTTGCGGCAGATGTCCATCAGCTTGCGCGCCGGGAGCGTGGCGCTTCCCTGGGTGATCACGTCGTGCGGCAGGCGGGCGTGGAGTTCGACTTCCAGGTCGGTGGCGGTGAACGCGATCCCGTCGCCGTCGGCGACCACGAGGACGTTCGACAGGATGGGGAGGGTCTGGCGGCGTTCGACGACGCCACTGACCTGCTGGAGGGGATGCAACAGGTCTTCCTTGGTGATCTGGAATTTCATAGTTGTTGAATCCTTAAGTACAAACTCCAATTACTGTTACAAGGCCGCGGGATATCTGTTGATAAGTGTTTTTTTATTTTATATTTCATCAAGTTGCGAAGATAACAACAGGGCTTCCAAGTGGGTTGACAACCCTGGGAAGACCTGTGGATGGATTGTGGACATCCTTTCGTTATCAATTTATCCAGGACTTGTCCACAGGCTATCCACATCAAGTCGACAGGATTCGCTGGAGGTTGACGTAGTCCTCGCCGATCTTGGCGTCGTCCCGCCGGAGTTCGGCGATCTTGCGGCAACCGTGCAGCACGGTCGTGTGATCGCGCCCGCCGAACGCGTCGCCGATCTCGGGCAGGCTGTGGTTGGTCAGCTCCTTGGCCAGGGCCATCGCGATCTGGCGCGGGCGGGCGATCGAGCGCGTGCGCTTGCTCGAGGAGAGATCGCCGATGCGGATCTTGTAGTACTCGGCGACCGTGCGCTGGATGTTCTCGATGGTGACCAGGCGGTCCTGCAGCGCGAGCAGGTCGCGCAGCGCGTCCTTCGCGAAATCGACGGTGATCGGCCGTCCGGTGAAATGGGCGTTGGCGATCACGCGGCGCAGCGCCCCCTCGAGTTCGCGGATGTTGGAACGGATCCGCTTGGCGATGAAGAAGGCGACCTCGTGGGGCAGCTGCACCCCGCCCTGCTGCGCCTTGCTCATCAGGATCGCGACGCGCGTCTCCAGTTCCGGCGGCTCGATGGCGACGGTCAGCCCCCAGCCGAAGCGTGACTTGAGGCGGTCCTCGAGACCGGCGACCTCCTTCGGGTAGCGGTCGCAGGTCATGATCACCTGCTGACGGTTGTCGAGCAGGGTGTTGAAGGTATGGAAGAACTCCTCCTGGGAGCGCTCCTTGCCGGCGAAGAACTGGATGTCGTCGATCAGCAGCGCATTCAGCGACCGGTAGTAGCGCTTGAAGTCGTTGATGGTGTTGTGCTGCAGCGCCTTGACCATGTCGGCCACGTAGCGCTCGGAGTGCAGGTAGCTGACGGTGCTGCCCGGGTTGAGCTCGAGCATCAGGTTACCGATCGCGTGCATCAGGTGGGTCTTGCCGAGCCCGGTGCCGCCGTAGATCAGCAGCGGATTGTACGACGTGCCCGGATGCTGGGCGACCTGCACCGCCGCGGCCCGGCCGACCTGGTTCGACTTGCCCTCGACGAAGCTCTCGAACGTGAACTCGGGATTGAGCCGGCTGCCGTAGCCCGGACGGGGGGCGTCGCCCGACGGCGCGGCACCGGCCCTGACCGTCGGGACGTTGGAACCGATCTCGACGCAGAGGCGCGGCGTGCCGTCGGGCGCGAAACGCTTGAGCAGCCGCTCGATGTCGCGGCTGTAGCGTTCGAGCACGGTGTCGCGCACGTAGCGGTTGGGAGCGAGCAGGCGCAGTTCGTCCCGCGCCTCGACCGCCTGCAGGGGGCGGATCCAGGCGTTGAACTGTTGCGAGGGAAGCCCGCCCTCGAGCTCCGCGAAGCAGCGCTGCCAAAGTTTTTGTTGCATTCAGGCAGAATCCCCACCGGGCACAGCGCCGGACGTGCGCCGATCCGCGCATGGACGTGATTTCATGCGTCGGATCGATTCCGGGCGCGGCCTGGAAGCGGCTAGGGTACACCGCCGTGGGGCCATGATCCACAGACCCGAAAGAGGCCGTCTAAACGGTTGCGAATGTTGACAAAATAAGGGCATCCCGGTAGGGTTGCGTGCTTTTCCTTGAGTCCAACCGACATCCGGCGCGCGCCGTCGGCAGCACGGGACCACAGAGATGAAAAGAACCTTCCAGCCGAGTAACCTGAAGCGGAAACGCGACCACGGCTTCCGGGCGCGGATGCGCACGCGGGGCGGACGCAAGGTGATCAACGCGCGCCGGGCCAAGGGCCGGGCCCGTCTGTCGGTCTAACCGGGCGATTTGGCGGCGTCCTCGCTCGGGTTTCCCAAGCGCGCCAGGCTTCTGACGCGACGCGACTTCGACCGGGTCTTCGCCCGGGCGAAGCGCTCCTCCGACGAAGGCCTCGTCCTGCTGGCCCGGCCGAACGGGTGCGACGGCGCCCGCCTCGGGCTGGCCATCGCGCGCAAGCACGTCAGGCACGCGGTCGAGCGCAACCGGATCAAGCGTCTAGTGCGCGAGAGCTTCCGTCACCACCGGTCGCAGCTCGGTCCGCTCGACGTCGTCGTGCTGGCACGGCGCGGCCTGGCCGAATGGGACAATGCCCGGGTGACCGCCGCCCTGGCCCGCCACTGGAAACGGCTGCACGAGTCATGCGAAGCCTCCTCCTGTTGCTGATCCGCGGCTACCGCCTGGTGCTGAGCCCCTGGCTCGGCCAGCACTGCCGTTTCCACCCGACCTGCAGCCAGTACGCCCACGAGGCGATCGAGACACACGGCGCCCTCTCCGGAGGCTGGCTCGCATTGCGACGCCTGCTGCGCTGCCATCCCTGGCACGCGGGCGGCCTCGACCCGGTGCCGGAACCTCACGGAAAGTCACTCCGCCATGGATAACATCCGCCTCTTCCTGTTCATGGGCCTCGGCTTGGTCCTGCTGCTGCTCTACCAGGCGTGGATGCAGGACTACGGGCCGCGAACCCAGCAGGCCGCGGAGGTCGCCGGGGCCGGCGCGACCGTCGCCGACGACGAGAGCGTGCCGTCCGCGATGCCGGGCAGTGCGGGCGACGGCGTCCCCGGGTCGGTCCCCACCCAGGACCGACCGCGCAGTGCGCGGGGCGACACCGTGCGCGTGCAGACCGACCGGCTGATCGTTGAGATCAGCACCCGCGGCGGCGACGTGCGCCGCGTCGACCTGCCGACCTACCCGGTCAGCCTCGACCAGCCCGACACCCCGTTCCGTCTGCTCGACGACGGGACCGGACTGTTCCACATCGCCCAGTCGGGCCTGCTGGCCGCCGACGCCAGGGTGCCGAACCACACCGCCGAGTTCACCGCCGAGCGGACGAGCTACACCCTCGCCGAGGGCGCCGACACGCTTGTGGTCCCGCTGCGCTGGGAGGGCGAGAACGGTCTCGTGGTCGAGAAGCGGTTCGTGTTCCGCCGCGACAGCTACCTGATCGACGTCGTCTTCCACGTGACCAACGGCTCCGGCGAGCCCGTCGAGGTGAGCCAGTACCGTCAGCTCCAGCGCACGCCCCCGGGCGACGACGGCCAGGCCTTCATCTACACCTACACCGGCGGCGTGATCTACGACCCCGAGGAGAAGTACCAGAAGATCGACTTCGGCGACATGGAGGACAAGCCGCTGAGCCGCGACATCGACCACGGCTGGGCGGCGATGATCCAGCACTACTTCCTCGCCGCCTGGATCCCCGCTCCGGAGGAGACCAACCGCTACGAGACCCGGGCGCTCGACGGCAGCCGCTACCTGCTGCGCCTGATCTCGCCGGCCGAGACGGTCGCGCCGGGGTCCGAGAGCCGGCTGGCGACCCAGCTGTTCGTCGGGCCGAAGGAGCAGGAGCGCCTCGAGCAGGTCGCCGAGGGACTCAAGCTGACGGTCGACTAC
>JAWVZO010000207.1:0-4438 GCA_033722135.1 Gammaproteobacteria bacterium
CTGCACCGCGTGCGCCGTCTCGGCATCGCCCTCCAGCAGCGCGACGCGCCCGCGCAGGTTCCAGCCGGCGACGTCGTCGGGCCTCAAGGTGGCCAAGCGTTCGGCCGCCTCCCGGGCCTGGGCGAGTTGGCCGGTCTCGAGCGCGGCATGCGCGAACAGACCGAGGGCCCGGTGGTGCGTGGGCTTCCTGCGCAGCAGCTTGCGGCAGGTGCGCATGGCCTCGTCGTGGCGCCCCGCGCGGTGCAGCTCGAGGGCCAGGTCGAAAGTCTTGTCTTTCGGTGGCAAACCGGCGTGTCCTCTGGGTCGGCCCGAGAGTGTAAACCACATCTTCGGGTAGAATCCGGGCCGATGGATGCCCCCAGATTCCTCTGGCTCCGCCCGACGATGCTGCTGGTCTGCGGCATTGTCGCGGCTTGCCCCGCGCTTGCCCAGGAGCCGCGCCCGGTGACGGTCCGGCCTCTGGGGGAACTCGCCGTGCCGGCCGCGCGCGACGCCCCTGCCGAGGTGGTGAGCCTCGATCGCGCGATGCTCAGCGCCGAGCTCAATGCCCGCGTGGTCGCCGTGCATGCCGAGGTCGGCGACCGGGTCGCGTCCGGGGAGTTGCTGGCCGAGCTCGACTGCCGGGAGCACCGCGCGCTGGCGGACCAGGCCGCCGCCGTGCTCGCCGCGCTCGAGGCGCAGATCGATTTCGCCGACTACCGGGTCGACAGGGCCCGGACCCTCTCCGAGCGCAATGCCGTCGCCGAGGAGGCGCTGCGCGAGCGCGAGAGCACGCTCGCGCGGCTGGCGGCCGAACGCGACGCCCAGCGGGCCACGCTGGAGATCGCGCGGCTGATGGTCTCGCGCTGCGCGATCCGCGCGCCGTTCGCCGCCACGGTGGTTTCGCGGCCGGCGCAGCTCGGCGCGCTGGCCAGCCCCGGGACGCCGCTCGTCGAGTTGCTCGACGTAGACTCGGTCGAGGTCCGCGCCACGGTTCGGCGCAGCCAGTTCGAGGGCGTCGAGGCCGCGGCGCGGGTGGAGTTCGACGACGGCCGTGACGCGCATCCAGTGACGCTCCGCGCCCGCCTGCCGCAGGTCGACCCCCGCGCCGACAGCGTCGAGCTGCGCCTGACCTTCGACGCCGCGCCGGCTCCGCCCGGTACCCCGGGACGCCTGGTCTGGCGCGGCAGCGGACTGGCGCTGCCGCCACACCTGGTCGAGGAGCGGGACGGCGTCGCGGGCCTGTTCGTCGCCGACGACGGCCGTGCCCGGTTCGTGCCGCTCGCGCGGGTCCAGGAGGGGCGGCCCGTCGAGGTCGACCTGCCGCCGGCGACCCGGCTGATCGTCGACGGCCGCGCGGTGGTCGAGGACGGCGACCCGCTGCGCATCGTCGACTGACGATGTACGAACGGCTGCTTCGCAACCACGTCCTGACCAACCTGGCCTTCGTGCTGGTGCTGGGCATGGGCGTGGTCCACTACCAGCTGCTGCCGCGCGAGCAGGACCCGACGATCAACTTCAACTGGATCCAGATCCAGACCTTCCTGCCCGGCGCCTCGGCAGAGGACGTCGAGAAGCTGGTCACCGACCCGCTCGAGGAGTCCCTGACCGGGCTCTCCGACATCCGTTTCGTCTCCAGCACCAGCCGGGAGAGCGTGTCGAGCATCCTGGTGCGCTTCAACGACCTCGACGAGCGCGAGTTCGACAAGCGGGTCACCGACCTGCGCCGGGAGATCCAGGCCAAGGCCAACGACGAACTGCCCGACGAGGCCGAGGACCCGTTCGTCCAGGAGATCACCACCGCCAACGCCTACCCGACCGCGACCCTGGTGGTGGCCGGCGACGTCGCTCCCGAGACCCTGCGCCGCGAGGCGCGCCGCATCGAGCGCGATCTCGAGCGGCTGCGCGGGGTCGACCGCGTCGATGCCATCGGCCTGCGCGACCCGGAGCTGCAGGTCCGCTACGACCCCGAGCGGGTCTCCGCGCTCGGCCTGAGCCCGGTCGACGTCGCCGACAGCGTGGCGCGCTACTTCCGCGACACCTCCGGCGGCACGCTCCGCCTCGGCGAGCAGGAGTGGCTGCTGCGCCTGGTGGGCAAGCGCGCCGACCCGGAGTACCTGGCGGGCATCCCGGTGCTGACCGGCAACGGAGAGATCCCGCTCGACCAGGTCGCCGACGTGGTCCGCGCCCGGGAGGACCCCGAGCGGCTGGTCAGCTTCGGCAACGCGCCGGCGGTGATGATGATGGTCTTCAAGGAGCCCGAGGCGAACATCATCGAGCTGGTCGCCCGCCTGCGCGACTACATCGCCGCGCAGGCGCCCAACGTGGCGGCCACCGGGGTGGCGGTGACGCTGGTCGACGACCAGACCACCATCACCCGCTCTGCGCTGCGCGTCATGGAGCGCAACGCGCTGCTCGGTCTGGCGCTGGTGCTCGGCGTGACCTGGCTGTTCCTCGGCTCGCGCATCGCCCTGCTGACCAGCATCGGCATCCCGTTCACGCTCGCCGGGACCTTCTGGCTGCTCGGCACGGTCGGGATGACCCTCAACGTCATGGTCCTGCTCGGCGTGGTGATCTGCCTCGGCATGATCGTCGACGACGCGGTGGTCGTCGTCGAGGCGATCTACTATCGGATGACGCGCGGGCAGAAGGCCATCCCCGCCGCGATCGAGTCGATGCGCGAGGTGTTCGCGCCGGTGACCACGTCGGTGCTGACCACCATGGCCGCGTTCTCGCCGCTGATGCTGATGCCGGGCATCGTCGGCAAGTTCATGCTCGTCGTGCCGCTGGTGGTGACCACCGCACTGGCGATCAGCCTGCTCGAGGCCTACTGGATGCTGCCCGCCCACGTGCACGCTTTCGGCGTGAACTTCCGCAGGCCGGGACGGGTGCAGCGGGCACGGACCCGCGCGATCCACTGGATCCGGGTCAGGTACACCCGGATTCTGGTCCGGGTGCTGCGCCGGCCGAGGCTCTCGCTCGGGCTGGTGCTGGGTTTCATGGTGGCGACCTCGCTGCTCACGCTGACCGACCGGTTCCGCTTCGAGTTCTTCGCCTTCGATCCGGTCAGGCTGTTCTACGTCAACGTCGAGATGCCGCCCGGCACCTCGCTCGACAAGACCCTGGAGCGGATCGAGGCGGTCGAGGACCGCATCCGCACGCACGTGCGCCCGGGGGAGGTGCGCGAGATGGTCGGTTACGCCGGCCTGATGATCACCGAGACCGAGCCGCTGGTCGGCGACCACTGGGGGCAGCTGTTCGTCAGCCTCCACCCGCGCCGCGAGGGGCTGCGCTCGGTCGATGACATGATCGCGGCGGCGCGCGAGGATGTCCTCGCGGTCCCGGGGCCGAGCACCATCTCGTTCCTGCGCATCTCCGGGGGACCGCCGACCACCCGGCCGATCAAGGTCAAGGTGCGCGGCGACGACTTCGCCGGGATCCGCGCCGCGGTGGAGGACATCAAGGCCTACCTCGCCACCGAGCCGGCGATCTTCGACGTCGTCGACGACGACCGCGAGGGCCGGCGCGAGCTGGCGCTCGCCTACGACTTCGACGCGGTGCGCCGCAGCGGCGTCGATCCGGCCACCGTCGCACGCCTGGTGCGCCTGGCGGGGGACGGCGAGGTGGTCGCCGAGCTGCAGCACCAGGGCGAGAAGGTCGAGGTGCGGGTGCGCGCCAGGCACGACCGGACGGGGGACATCGACCACGTCCTGCGCCAGACCGTGACGCTGGCCGACGGCGGGGAGGTGGCGCTCGGCCGGCTGCTGGAGCCGAGCTACGGCCGCGCGATGGGCAGCATCCGTCACTACGACTTCCGCCGTGCGATCACCGTCGAGGCCGACATCGACAAGCAGGCGATCGACACCCGCGAGGCGAACCGGCGCATCGCCGAGTACTGGGAGACGGTCCGCGTTCGCCATCCAGGCATCGACCTCGACTTCACCGGCGAGCTCGACGACATCCAGGAGAGCCTCGACTCGATCGCGGTGCTGTTCGCGTTCGGCGTCGGCCTGATCTACCTGATCCTCGGCACCCAGTTCCGCAGCTACTTCCAGCCGCTGATGATCCTGGTGACGGTGCCGATGGCCTTCACCGGGGTGATCCTCGGCCTCTACATCACCGGCAACCCGTTGAGCCTGTTCACGCTCTACGGCATCGTGGCGCTGTCGGGCATCGCCGTGAACGCCGCGATCGTGCTGATCAGCGCCGGGAACGAGCGGCTGCGCATGGGCATGAGCCCGTTGCACGCGACGCTCTACGCCGCGCGGCGGCGGGTGATCCCGATCCTGATCACCTCGCTGACCACCGTCGCCGGGCTCTTCTCGCTCGCCACCGGGCTTGGCGGCAAGTCGCTGCTCTGGGGGCCGGTCGCCACCGCGATCGTCTGGGGACTGATCTTCTCGACGGTGCTGACGCTGCTCGTCGTGCCGCTGCTGTTCCGGCTGTTCATGGGCTGGTC
>JAWVZO010000208.1:0-4417 GCA_033722135.1 Gammaproteobacteria bacterium
AGCCCACTCGAGTCCTGGCGCGAGCACGACGGCCGCCTGCTGCGGCTGCGGCTCGCCCGGCCCAAGGCCAACATCGTCGACGCGGCGATGATCGCCGCGCTCGACGCGGCGCTGGCCGAGGCGCGTGACGACAGCGCCCTGAAGGGGGTGCTGCTCGACCACCAGGGCCCGCACTTCAGCTTCGGCGCCAGCGTCGAGGAGCACCTCCCCGGGCAGTGCGCCGACATGCTGCGCGGGCTCCACGCCCTGGTCCGCAGGATGGTCGAGTTCCCGGTGCCGATCCTGGTCGCCGTGCGCGGGCAGTGCCTCGGCGGCGGACTCGAGGTCGCCGCGGCCGGCCACCTGATGTTCGTCGCGCCAGACGCCAGCCTCGGCCAGCCGGAGATCCGCATCGGGGTGTTCGCCCCGGCCGCCTCCTGCCTGCTGCCCGAGCGCGTCGCGCGGGTCCACGCCGAGGACCTGCTCTTCTCCGGGCGCGCGGTCGACGGCGCCGAGGCGGCGCGCATCGGCCTGGCCAACGCCGCCGCCGACGACCCGGAAGCGGCCGCGCTCGACTACTTCACGAAGCATCTCGCGTCGCACAGTGCCAGCAGCCTGCGCTTCGCGGTCACCGCGGCCCATGCCGGGGCCGCCTCACGCATCAAGGCCAGGCTCGACGAGGTCGAGGCCCTCTACCTCGAGGGCCTGATGGCGACCCATGACGCCACCGAGGGCCTGCGGGCATTCATCGAGAAGCGTCCCGCCAACTGGGAGAACCGTTGACCATGAGTACCGCCGAAATCATCAAGCGCTGCGAGGCGCTGTACGAGGACCTGGACTACACCGCGGTCAGGGAGTGGAAGGCCGCCGAGCCGGGACGCAAGGTGATCGGCTACCTGCCGGTCTACGTGCCGGAGGAGCTGATCCACGCCGCCGGCATGCTGCCGCTCGGGATCATGGGCGGCGGCGACCAGCTCGAGGTGATCCACGGCGACGCCTACTACCAGAGCTACATCTGCCGGATCCCGCGCTCGACCATCGAGCTCGGCGTCTCCAAGCGCCTCGATTTCGTCGACGGCATGCTCTTCCCGAGCATCTGCGACGTGATCCGCAACCTCTCGGGGATGTGGAAGCTGATGTTCCCGGACGTCTACGTGCGCTACGTCGACGTGCCGCAGAACTACCAGGACGACATCGGCGGGACCTTCTACCAGCAGGAGATGCGCGAGCTGCTCGAGGGGCTCGAGGAGCTGGCCGGGCGCAAGGTCAGCGACGACGACATCCGCGACTCGATCAGGGTCTACAACGTCAACCGCGACCTGGTGCGGCGGCTCTACAGGATGCGCTCCGAGGCGCCGTGGAAGGCGCCGAGCTCCGAGGTCTACCTGCTCGCCCGCGCCGGACTCGTGCTGCCGGTCGAGGAGCACAACACCATGCTCGAGGCCTACCTCGAGGCGGCCGAGAGCGAGGAGCGGCCGATCAAGGACAACTGCCGCATCGTCATCAACGGCTCGTTCTGCGAGCAGCCGCCGCTGAACCTGATCAAGTCGATCGAGATGGCCGGCTGCTACATCGTCGACGACGACTACGTCCAGGTGAACCGCTGGCTGAAGGAGGAAGTGCCGACCGAGGGCGACCCGGTCGCCAACCTGGCAAGCGCCTTCCTGCACAAGTCGGCCGACACCGCGGCGAAGTACGCCGCAACCGAGGACGACGTCGGCGCCCAGCTGCTCGAGTCGATCCGCGAGAACCGCGCCGAGGGGGTGATCTTCGCCGCGCCGAGCTTCTGCGACCCGGCACTGCTCTGGCGGCCGATGCTCGCCGACAAGATCTCCGAGCACGACATCCCCTACATCTCGTTCAAGTACGCGGAGAACTCCGGGCAGATGGCGCCGATCCGCGAACAGGCCGGCACATTCGCCGACTCAATCAAGCTTTGGAGCTGAAACCATGAGCAACCAGAACGCGACCGAGGTCATCAAGGAACCCTCGATGATCATGCAGAAGGAGCTCATCGCCAGCAATTACGATGCGCTCACCTCCGCCCACGAGACCGGCCGCAAGGTGGTCAGCACCTTCGTGCCCGGCAACCTGAACGAGCTGATCCGCTGCTTCGACCTGGTCAACAACCTGCCGGAGATCAACGCGATCAACAACGGCATGCGCAAGAAGACCGGCTCGATGATCATGGACGCCGAGAAGTCGGGCCATTCCGAGGACGTCTGCACCTACGTCAAGTCCGACATCGGCATGATGAGCCAGGGCAACATCGCGCCGAACGGCAAGCCGATGCCGCGCCCCGACGTGCTGCTGCTCTCCTACACCGGCTGCTACACGTTCATGAAGTGGTTCGAGCTGCTGCGCCACGAGTACCACTGCCCGACGCTGATGCTGCAGGTGCCCTACCAGGGCGACGGCAAGGTCACCAAGAACATGGTCGACTACGTCGTCAAGCAGCTCAAGGACGTGATCATCCCAGGCCTCGAGGAGGTCTCCGGGGTCAAGTTCGACATCGACCGCCTGCGCGAGATGATGAAGCGCTCGGCGCAGGCCGAGGACAACCTCGTCTGGGTACTCGAGTCCTCGAAGCACAAGCCGAGCCCGATCGACGCCTACTTCGGCGCGGTCTACTACATGGGCCCGATCTTCACCGCGTTCCGCGGCACCCAGGAGGCGGTCGACTACTACAACGTCCTGCGCAAGGAGATCGAGGAGCGCATCGAGAAGGGCCAGGGGCCGATCACTCCCGAGGGCGAGCAGACCGACCAGCGCTACCGCCTGGTGGTCGAGGGTCCGCCCAACTGGACCAGCTTCCGCGAGTTCTGGAAGCTGTTCTACGACGAGGGCGCGGTGGTCGTCGCCAGCACCTACTCGAAGGTCGGCGGCCTCTACGACCAGGGCTTCCGCCACGACCCGGAGAACCCGCTCGAGTCGCTCGCCGAGTACTGCCTCAAGTGCTACACGAACAACAACATGCCGCAGCGCGTGGACCTGATCGAGCAGTACATGAACGAGTACGAGGCCGACGGCTTCCTGACCAACTCGATCAAGAGCTGCAACAGCTTTGCGGCCGGCGAGCTGCTGATGATGCGCGAGATCGAGAAGCGCACCGGCAAGCCCGGCGCCTTCATCGAGACCGACCTGGTCGACCCGCGCTACTTCTCGCACGCCAACGTCAAGAACCGGCTCGAGAGCTACTTCCAGATGATCGAACAGCGGCGTGCCGGCCGTAAGCCGGCCGCGGCCTGAGGAGTCCGCTCATGAAATGTTTCATCGGAATCGACCTCGGCTCGACCACCACCAAGGCGGTGGTCATGGACGAGCAGGGGCGCCAGATCGGGCGCGGCATCACCAACTCGCGCTCCAACTACGACACAGCGAGCGCCGTGGCCAAGCAGGAGGCGTTCATCGACACCCGCCTGACCCTGTTCCGGCGCGGCCTCGACGGCGTGCCGGGCCTCGAGGGCAAGGTCGACGAGCTGATCGAGGGCCTCGAGCGCAACTTCCGCCTCGAGCAGTTCCTCGAACAGCTCAAGGACCTGCAGGACACCTGCCAGAAGAACGGTGACGACCTGCGCTTCGCGAAGATCCGCAAGGCGCTCGGCGACGCCATCGACGAGACCTTCGTGCGCCTGCGCGAGAAGCTCGTCGAACTCTACGCCCCCGGGGCCGAGCGCAAGTCGGACTTCTTCCGCGATCTCGCCGGCTCGGTCTACATGCAGCTCTCCGAGGGTGTCGCCGAGGAGTCCGACGTCCCGTTCGACGCTATGCTCAACGTCTACGACAAGTCGATCATCGAGGTGGAGAACCGGCCGCCGGCCGGCGACATGAGCGGCAAGTTCCTGCGCGCGCTGCACCGGGTGATGACCGAGGAGGAGCACGGCTTCCGCGCCGAGGAGTCCGATGTCGCCGAGCCGATCAAGGCGGCGCTCGAGGTCGACCTCGACGAGACCTACGTCGTCGGCACCGGCTACGGCCGCGTGCGCCTGCCGTTCCCGAAGGAGCACATCCGTTCCGAGATCCTCTGCCACGGCCTCGGCGCCCACCTGATGTACCCGAACACGCGCACCGTGCTCGACATCGGCGGCCAGGACACCAAGGGCATCCAGGTCGACGATAAGGGCATCGTGGTCAACTTCCAGATGAACGACCGCTGCGCGGCGGGCTGCGGGCGCTACCTCGGCTACATCGCCGACGAGATGAACCTCGGCCTGCACGAGCTCGGCCCGCTGGCCATGAAGTCGACCAAGAACGTGCGCATCAACTCCACCTGCACGGTGTTCGCCGGCGCCGAGCTGCGCGACCGGCTGTCGCTCGGCGAGAAGCGCGAGGACATCATGGCCGGGCTGCACCGCGCGATCATCCTGCGCGCGATGTCGATCCTGTCGCGCTCCGGCGGCATCGACGACGAGTTCACCTTCACCGGCGGCGTCGCCAA
>JAWVZO010000209.1:0-4409 GCA_033722135.1 Gammaproteobacteria bacterium
GAAGGTACGGATCCTCCATCGCGTCGAACACCTTGACATGGCTCTGCACCGTGCTGCGCAGCGCCCCGGGCGCCCAGTTGCCGGCCTCGATGCCCGCCAACGTGTCGGTGACCAGGCTGTCGCCGGAGAGGATCATCTGGTAGGCATCGAACAGGCCGCGCTCTTCGGCCGGGAGGTTGCTGCCGAGCCGTTCCCCGAGTTCGCGCAGTTCCTCGCGTACCGCCTCGACCGCGGCCTCGAACGCGGCGCGCTCGCCGGCGATGTCGTCGGTGTGGCGGTCGGGGATCGCGTCGAGGTTGGCCGGCGGAAAGACCACCCGCACCGAGCCGACCCCGACGCCGGGCGCGCCGGCGATCCCGCCGATGGCGTGCGCCTCGACCCGCCCCCCGCCCCGCAGCGCCTCGATGTCGCCGTTGACCTCGGCATGGGCGATGGCCCCGGCCAGCTGCGCGGCCAGCGTGAACAGCAGCGACTCGTCCTCGTCGCTGAAACGGCGCGAGTCCTGCTGCTGGACGACGAGCACGCCCTTGACGTTGCGCTGGTGGATGATCGGCACGCCCAGGAAGGCGTGGTAGCGCTCCTCGCCGGTCTCCTCGAAGTACTTGAAACGGGGATGCTCCGGCGCGTTCTCGACGTTCAGCGGCTCGGCCCGCGACGCGACCAGACCGACGAGGCCCTCGTTCAACGCCAGGCGCACCTTGCCGACCGACTCGGGATTCAGGCCTTCCGAGGCCATCAGGACGAGTTCGCGGGTGTCCTGGTCGACGAGGTAGACCGAGCAGACGTCGACTCCCATGGTCGTGCCGACCCGGCGGACGATCACCGCGACCGCCTGCTCGATGTCGTGGGCCTCGTTGACCTCGCGGATGATCCGCTGCAGCTTCGCGAACATTTACCGGGCGGGGCCCTAGCGGCTCTTGGATGGCGCGCTGCGCCGGACCTGCGGCTTCCCGCGCCCGCTGCGCGGGCCCGGCGGCGGCGACCGGCGGCGGGGCCGGTACCCCGGGAAGATCAGCGGGGCCAGCTCGCGCAGCGCCTCGGCGTAGACGTTGCGCTTGAAGAAGACCACCTGGTGCATCGGGTACCAGTAGGTGACCCAGCGCCAGGCATCGAACTCGGGGTGGTCGGAGCGGTCGAGCCGCACCTGTTCGTCGTCGACCAGCAGGCGGAGCAGGAACCAGATCTGCTTCTGGCCGATGCAGAGAGGCAGGCTGCGGCGGCGGATGTAGCGGTCGGGGAGCTGGTAGCGCAACCAGTCGTCGGTGCTGCCCAGGATCTCGACGTGTTCCGGCTCGAGGCCCACCTCCTCGAACAGCTCGCGGTACATCGCCTCCTCGGGCGTCTCGTCGTCGCGGATCCCGCCCTGCGGGAACTGCCACGAGCGCCGGCCGATACGCCGGGCCCAGAGCAGGCGGCCCCGCCCGTTGCTCAGGATGATCCCGACGTTAGGCCTGTATCCATCCTCATCGACCACCGCGGTACCTGGTCAAGTACTTGTAATGAAGGCATTCTCACACAGCCCCTGGACACCGGCAAATGACCGGCGACAGGTTGGCCGCACGCCCCGCCAGCCACTATGCTGTGGCCTTCCCGGCGGGCCGTCCCGGCCGCGCCGCGAACGCGGAGAACGACCTTGGCCCTGGCGCTGTTCGACCTCGACAACACCCTGCTCGCCGGGGACAGCGACTACCTGTGGGGCCGGTTCCTGGCCCGCGAGGGCCTGGTCGACGGGGTCGCCTACGAACGCGAGAACCTCCGCTACTACCGCGCCTACCAGGCGGGCGAACTCGACATCCACGAATTCCTGCGCTTCGCCCTGCGGCCGCTCGCCGACCACGACCCGGCCCTGCTCGAATCGGTCCGCGCCCGCTTCATCGAGGAGACCATCGCGCCGATCGTCGCCCCGGGCACTCCGGGCCTGCTCGAGCGCCACCGCGCCGCCGGCGACCGGCTGGCGATCATCACCGCCACCAACCGCTTCGTCACCGGGCCGATCGCCGAGCTGCTCGGCATCCCGGACCTGCTCGCCACCGAACCGCAGCGCATCGACGGGCGCTACACCGGCGAGCCGGACGGCGTGCCCTGCTTCCGCGAGGGCAAGGTCACGCGGCTGCACGACTGGCTGCGTGCCGAGGGCCTCGATCTCGCGGGCAGCTGGTTCTATTCCGACTCGCACAACGACCTGCCGCTGCTCGAGGCCGTCGACCACCCGGTCGCGGTCGACCCCGACGACGCCCTCGCCGCGACCGCCGCGGAGCGCGACTGGCCGGTGATCAGCCTACGCGGGCCTGCGCCCTGAGGCGCCGCTGACCATGACGCGCGGGCTCTTCCCCGCTCTCGGCGTGCTGGCCACCGCCAGCGTCGTCGTCGCGCTCGCCACCGGCAGCGTCGCCATTCCCCCCGAGCGGCTGCTGGCCCTGCTGACCGGGGAGGCGGCGCCGCTCGACCGCGCCCTGGTGCTGGAACTGCGCCTGCCGCGGGCCCTGGCCGCATTCGCGGTCGGCGGCCTGCTGGCGCTCGCCGGCGCGCTGATGCAGGTGCTGCTGCGCAACCCGCTCGCCGACCCGTACATCCTCGGGATCTCCGGCGGCGCGGCGTGCGCCGCGCTGGGCGCGATGCTGCTCGGACTCGGCGCAGCCTGGGTCTCCGGTAGCGCGTTCGCCGGGGCGCTTCTGGCGATGCTGCTGGTGTTCGCCCTCGGCCGCGGCGGAGGCGACTGGTCCCCGACCCGCCTGCTCCTCACCGGCGTGGTCATCGCCGCCGGATGGGGCGCCGTGATCAGCTTCCTGCTCGCCACCAGCCCCGACCGGAGCCTGCCCGGCATGCTCTTCTGGCTGATGGGCGACCTCGGCGCGGGCGCCACGACTGCGGTCGGCCCGGGCCTCGGCTGGGCGATCCTCGCCGCAGGTCTCGCGGCGGCACTGGCGCTCTCCGGGCAGCTCAACGTCCTCGCCCACGGCGACCTGGCAGCGCGCAGCCTCGGCATCGAGCTCGCGCGGCTCCGCGGGGCCGTCTACCTGCTCGCCTCGCTGCTGACCGCGACCGCCGTGACTCTCGCCGGGACGATCGGCTTCGTCGGCCTCGTCACCCCCCACATGCTGCGCCTGCTGGGCCTGACCGACCACCGTCGCCTGCTGCCCGCCTGCGTGCTGCTCGGCGGCGCCCTGCTGCTGTTCGCCGACACCGCCGCCCGCACGCTCCTCGCGCCGCGCCAGCTGCCGACCGGCGTGGTCACGGCGCTGATCGGCGTCCCCCTGTTTCTCTACCTGCTGCGCAGGGGAGATGGCAGGCATGTCTGACGCGCCGCTCCTCGAGGCGCGTGGACTGCGGGTCTCGATCGCCGGCCAGCGGGTCTGCGAGGGGCTCGACCTGGCACTGCGTCCCGGCACGAGCTGGGCGCTGCTCGGCCGCAACGGATCCGGCAAGACCACGCTTCTGCACACCCTCGCGGGCCTGCGCCCCATGGAGGCCGGCACCCTGCACCTGCTCGGCGACGACCTGGCCACACTCTCCCGGCGCGCAGTCGCGCAGCGCCTCGGCCTGCTGCCCCAGGACACCCGGGATCTCTTCCCGGCCACCGTGCTGGAGACCGCGCTGATCGGCCGGCACCCGCACCTAGCCACGCTGGCCTGGGAAGAGTCGCGGGACCGGGAGATCGCGCGCGCCGCACTCGCCGAGGTGGGTCTCTCCGGCTTCGAGGCGCGCCCGGTCACGACCCTCTCGGGCGGCGAGCGCCGCCGTCTCGCGCTGGCCACGCTCCGCTGCCAGGCCCCCCGCGTCGCGTTGCTCGACGAACCGGCGAACCACCTCGACCTGCGTCACCAGGTGACGCTGCTCGGCAGTCTCCGCGCCCGGACCAGGGAACGGGGCGACGCCCTGCTGATGGTGATGCACGACGTCAACCTGGCCGCGCGGCACTGCGACCACGCACTGCTGCTCTTCGGCGAGGGCGAATACGCCGCCGGAGTCTTCGCCGACGTCGTCGATACGAGGTCGCTCTCGCGGCTTTTCGGTCATCCGGTCGAGTCCGTGGCGGGCCCGACCGGGAAGGCCTGGCTGCCCGCCTGACCCATCCCCGGCACGGCGCGGCATGTCCGCGGCTCGGGATCGAAAGCCCGCCGCCGGCGCATCCCGGACGTGCCCATCGGCGACGTCTCAGTCGGCCGCGAACGCCGTGTAGTTACTGCCGAGCCGGGCCATCTGCCCGAGAATCCACGCCTGCCTCTGGCGCAGGTAACCGCTGGGCGCCCGCGGATCGAAACGCGTCGGGCTGGGGAGGACGGCGGCCAGCAGGGCCGCTTCCGCTCGACTCAACCTTGCGGCAGGCTTGCCGAAAAAGGCCTGCGCCGCGGCCTCGACGCCGTAGAGGCCCTCGCCGAACTCGGCGACGTTGAGGTAGACCTCGAGGA
>JAWVZO010000210.1:0-4405 GCA_033722135.1 Gammaproteobacteria bacterium
CACCGAGCTGCTCCGCCTGCTCGATGAGAGCGAGGAACCGGCCCGGATCGATCTCGGCAGCAACCACGTCCGGGTCTCCCTTCCCGGCATCACATTCACCTCGAAGCTGATCGACGGACGTTTCCCCGATTACGAGCGGGTGATCCCCGCCGACAGCGACCACCCGATCCTCGCCGACTGCCACGTCCTCAGGCAGGCGCTGTTGCGCACCTCGATCCTCTCGAACGAGAAATACCGCGGCATCCGCTTCCAGCTCGAAACCGACAACCTGCGCATCCTGGCCCACAACCCGGAACAGGAGGAGGCGGAGGAGGAGATCGAGGTCCGCTACGGCGGAGAGCCGATCGAGATCGGCTTCAATGCCAACTACATCATCGACGCGCTTTCGGCCGTGCGCAGCGACCAGGTCGTCCTCAGCATCACCGACTCCAGCAGCAGCTGCCTTCTCACCCCGGAGGACGAATCCGGCTGCCGCTACGTGGTGATGCCGATGCGCCTGTGATGCCCGGCGGACGCTGAACCGCAGGTGCGACCGTTCCCGACCGGACCATGTGGCTGACCCGATGCAGGGTCCGTAACCTGCGTATTCTTGCCGAGGTCGATTTCGACCCGGCCCCCCGGATCAACCTGGTCCTCGGACCCAACGCGAGCGGCAAGACCAGCCTCCTGGAGGCCCTCTATCTCCTCGGCCGGGGGCGCGCGCTCCGTCGGGGGGGCGGTGATCGCCTCGTCAGGGAAGGATGCGACCGACTGCTGGTGACCGCCGAGATCATCGGTCCCGAGAAGCGCAGGACGCCTGTCGGCATCGAGCGCGGCCCGGACGGCCTGACGATGCGTCTGGGCGGACGGACGCTGCGGAGCAGCCTCGAACTCTCGCGCTCGCTGCCGCTGCAGTACATCCACCCGGACCTCCACCAGCTCGTCCAGTCCGGGCCGGGCCTGCGCCGCCAGTTCCTCGACCGTGGCGTGTTCCACGTGGAACCCGATTTCCTGGAAACCTGGCGGCGTGGCCAGCGCGCCCTGCGCCAACGCAACGCGGCACTCAAGGCCGGGCAGCCCCTCGGATCGTGGAACCATGAACTCGTGCGCCACGGCGAACGGCTCGACACGTTCCGCGACGTCTACCTCCAGCGGCTTCGCCCCTGGTTGCGGCAGCACGCCGGCGAACTGCTCGGTCGGGAGGATGTCGACGTGGCCTACCGTCGTGGGTGGCCACGCGATCAGGGCCTGGCCGAGGCGCTTCAGGAGGGCGAAGCGGTTGACCGGAGGCTCGGTTTCACCGGCAGGGGCGCGCACCGCTGCGATTTCTCACTGACGCTCGGCGGTGCGCCGATCCGCGACCGGGTGTCACGCGGCCAGCAGAAGCTGCTGCTCTGCGCGCTGCAGCTCGCCCAGGCGCGCCTGCAGCGCGAGCGCACCGGTAACGCGGGTCTGCTCCTGGTAGACGACCTTCCGGCCGAACTCGACGCGACACACCGGAAGCGCCTGCTGGGGCTCCTCGAGGCGCTGGAGACCCAGGTCTTTATCACGGCCACGGACGAGGCCCTGGTCCGCGATGCACCGGAGGGCGCGGTGATGTTCCACGTGGAACAGGGCCGGATCGGCTGAAGTGGTATAATTGATGGATTGTTCATGGCGGCCAGGCCGCCCCATCAGTGCAGTGCTGGCGACCCGCGTGCGCGCGGGTCGCGGTCGCTGCGCCCGGAACCCGGAAAGCGAGCGATGAGCGGCAGCCAAGACTACACCTCCTCGAACATCAAGGTCCTGAAGGGACTCGACGCCGTGCGCAAGCGTCCGGGCATGTACATCGGCGACACCGACGACGGCACCGGCCTGCACCACATGGTCTTCGAGGTGGTCGACAACGCCATCGACGAGGCCCTGGCGGGCTACTGCGATCGCATCCAGGTTGTCATCCACGCCGACGAATCGGTGACTGTGGTCGACGACGGGCGCGGCATTCCCGTCGACCTCCACCCGGAGGAGGGCCGCTCGGCGGCCGAGGTGATCATGACGGTGCTGCACGCCGGCGGGAAGTTCGACGACAACTCCTACAAGGTCTCGGGTGGACTGCACGGGGTCGGCGTCTCGGTGGTCAACGCGCTCTCCGAACATCTCGAACTGACCATCCACCGCGACGGCCGGGTCTACCGGCAGCGCTACACCCTCGGCGAGCCGGATGCGCCGCTGGCCGAGACCGAAGCGACGGAGCTCACCGGAACCCGCGTCCACTTCCGCCCGAGCCCGACGATCTTCAGCAACATCGAGTTCCATTACGACATCCTCGCCAAGCGGCTGCGCGAGCTGTCGTTCCTCAACTCGGGGGTGCGCATCGAGCTGTCCGACGAGCGCAACGGCAAGCAGGACGTGTTCGAATACGTCGGCGGCATCCGCGCCTTCGTCGAGCACCTCAACCGCAACAAGACCCCGCTCCACCCGAGCGTCTTCCACTACGACCTGGTGCGCGAGGGCATCGGCGTCGAGATCGCCATGCAGTGGAACGACTCCTACCAGGAGAACATCTTCTGCTTCACCAACAACATCCCGCAGCGTGACGGCGGCACCCATCTCGCCGGTTTCCGCGGCGCGCTGACGCGTACCCTGAACCAGTACATCGAGCAGAGCGGGCTGTCCGGCAAGCACAAGGTCGCGACCTCCGGCGACGACGCGCGCGAGGGGCTCACGGCGGTCCTCTCGGTCAAGGTGCCCGATCCCAAGTTCTCCTCCCAGACCAAGGACAAGCTGGTCTCCTCGGAGGTGAAATCGGTCGTCGAGTCGTCCCTCTACGAGCGGCTTCAGGATTTCCTCCTCGAGCAGCCGGCAGAGGCCAAGGCGATCGCCGGCAAGATGATCGATGCAGCGCGGGCCCGCGAGGCGGCACGCAAGGCGCGCGAGATGACCCGCCGCAAGGGGGCGCTCGATATCGCCGGGCTGCCGGGCAAGCTGGCCGACTGCCAGGAGAAGGACCCGGCACACTCGGAGCTGTTCCTGGTCGAGGGCGATTCGGCCGGGGGCTCGGCCAAGCAGGGCAGGGACCGGCGTCACCAGGCGATCCTGCCGCTGAAGGGCAAGATCCTTAACGTCGAGAAGGCGCGGTTCGACAAGATGCTCTCGTCGGCCGAGGTCGGCACGCTGATCACCGCGCTGGGCTGCGGCATCGGGCGCGACGAGTTCGACCCCGACAAGATCCGCTACCACCGGGTCATCATCATGACCGATG
The DNA here is from genome assembly GCA_033722135.1 of Gammaproteobacteria bacterium. Lineage (GTDB taxonomy): Bacteria > Pseudomonadota > Gammaproteobacteria > QNFN01 > QNFN01 > QNFN01. The sequence continues at coordinate 3,221 of JAWVZO010000210.1, forward strand.
CCGACGTCGACGGCTCGCACATCCGCACGCTGCTGCTGACCTTCTTCTACCGGCAGATGCCCGAGCTGATCGAGCGCGGCTACATCTACATCGCCCAGCCGCCGCTCTACAAGATCAAGAAGGGCAAGCAGGAGCTTTACGCCAAGGACGACATGGAGCTGAACGGCTACCTGCTGCGTCTCGCGCTCGACGGTGCGCAGCTCCACGTCGCCGCCGACGCTCCGCCGATCACCGACGCGGCGCTGGAGAGCCTGGCGAGGAACTACCTGGCGGTCATGGCGACCGTGCGCCGGCTCGATCGCCGCTACGACGCCACGCTGCTGGAGAAGCTGATCTACCTCCCGGAAGTGACCGCCGAACTGCTGGCCGACACCGACGGGTACGCCGCCTGGGCCGCGGAACTCGAGGCACGGCTCGGCGACACGCTCGAGCGCGGCGAGCGCTACGAGGCCAGGCTCCAGCGCGACGGCGACTCGCCCGTCCAGCTGGTCGTGACCCGCTATGCCCACGGCCTCGTCAGCCGCGAGGTCACGCTGGGCGCGGAGTTCTTCGCCACCGGTGAATACGCGACGATCGCCGCGCTGGGCCGCCAGCTCGACGGCCTGCTCGGCGACGAGGCCTTCGTCCGCCGTGGCGAGAAGGTCCAGCCGGTGGCCAGCTTCAAGCAGTGCCTCACCTGGCTGATGGAGGAGGCGCGACGCGGGTTGAACATCCAGCGCTACAAGGGGCTCGGCGAGATGAACCCGGAGCAGCTCTGGGAGACCACGCTCAACCCGGAGACCCGCAGGCTGCTGCAGGTGCGGATCGAGGACGCGGTGGCCACCGACGAGATCTTCACGACGCTGATGGGTGACCACGTCGAGCCGCGCCGCGATTTCATCGCGCGCAACGCCTTGGCCGCGGCCAATATCGACGTCTGAAGAGCCTCCCGCTGGAGACGGAAAACCGCCCTGCGCGGTTTTCTGACGCCACTAAATGGCGTCATATTCATCGATCATCCCCTAACTACGTCGATCCTCGCCTAATTATCGAGATGATATTCACCGGTTCCCGTTAGGCTAGGAAGCGCTTACTCACCTGCTGTACATCCGGGTGAGCCTGCCCGGATCGGGACGGGCGACCGGCTCGGAGCTAGCCCCCGCTGCTGTCGACCGCGTCGCCCGTGCCCAGTGACGGAAGGGTCTC
>JAWVZO010000211.1:0-4397 GCA_033722135.1 Gammaproteobacteria bacterium
CCGGCAGCAAGGCCAGCCAAGCGACCTAGCAGAGCCATAACGAGGCCAAAGACCATGAGCCTGATCCGCCAGCACCTGATCGACCCCGAGGTCTGCATCCGCTGCAACACCTGCGAGGAGACCTGCCCGGTCGACGCGGTCACCCACAACGACGACAACTACGTCGTCGACGTGGACAAGTGCAAGTTCTGCCTCGACTGCATCTCGCCCTGCCCGACGGGGGCGATCGACAACTGGCGCACCGTGGAGACGCCCTACACCCTCGAGGAGCAGTTCTCCTGGGACGAGCTGCCGGAGCAGGCCGACTACGCCGAGGAGGCCGACGAGCTGCCCGATGCGCGCGAGGCCGACGCCTCGGAGGTGATGCAGACCGCGCACGCCGGCGAAGGCGGCAAGGTTTTGCCGCCGTTCTCGGCCGCGCACCCGTACGTCAACGTCTACACCCGCGAGAACCCGGTCACGGCCCGGGTGGCCGGCAACTACCGGCTCACCGCCGACGACGCCGAGTCCGACATCCACCACGTCGTGCTCGACTTCGGGCCCACGCCGTTCCCGGTCCTGGAGGGCCAGAGCATCGGCATCATCCCGCCGGGTACCGACGACAACGGCAAGCCGCACAACGTCCGCCTCTACTCGGTGGCGAGCCCGCGCGACGGCGAGCGCCCCGGCTACAACAACCTGGCGCTGACCGTGAAGCGGACCCGGATCAAGCAGGGCGACTCGGTGGTCGAGGGCCTGGCCTCGAACTACATCTGTGACCGCTCCAAGGGTGACGAGGTCAAGGTGACCGGGCCGTTCGGCAGCACCTTCCTGATGCCGAACCACCCCGACGCCAACATCATCATGATCTGCACCGGGACCGGTGCCGCACCCTTCAGGGCGATGACCGAGCGCCGGCGCCGCGCGCAGCCCGACGTCCCGGGCAAGCTGCTGCTCTTCTTCGGTGCCCGCACGCCCGACGAGTTGCCCTACTTCGGGCCGCTGACCAAGCTGCCCGAGCAGCTGATCGACTCGGAGCTGGTCTTCTCCAGGCTCGCCGACCAGCCCAAGGAGTACGTCCAGGACCGCATGCGCAAGCGTGGCGACGATCTCGCCGAGTTGCTTCGCGACGCGATGACCCACGTCTACATCTGCGGGCTCAAGGGCATGGAGCAAGGGGTCGAGGAGGCGTTCCGCGACATCTGCTCCGAACACGGGATGACGTGGGCAGACGTCGCGGCCGAGATGCGGCGCACCGGGCGCTACCACGTCGAGACCTACTGAGCCGGGGAGCCCGCTCATGCCGACAGACCCCGTCGAGACACGCGCGACCCCGCCGAGGACGACCCCGGACGTCGACGCCTACATCGGGGCGATCGGCGAACGGGTACGCGGGATGCGCGCCCGCCGCGGCATGACCCGCAAGCAGCTCGGCGAGGACTCGGGCGTCTCGGAGCGTTACCTGGCCCAGCTCGAGGGCGGCAAGGCCAACGTCTCGATCGGTCTGCTCTGGCAGATCGCCCAGGCGATGGGCGTGCCGCCGCACGAGCTGCTTCCCGACGCGTCCAGCCACGCCCGTGCGCCGAGCCCGCTGTTGCAGTTTCTCGACCAGCTCACGCCGGATCAGGAGCAGGCGGCCCACGCCCTGCTGCTCAAGCACTTCGTCAATCCCGACGGCGACGTCCGTGGGGTGGCGCTGATCGGCCTGCGCGGCGCCGGCAAGTCGACCCTGGGGGAGAAGCTCGCCGAGGCGGTCGGCGTGCCGTTCATCCGCATCGGCGACGTCGTCGAGCAGCTGGGCGGGATGTCGATCGCCGAGATCTTCTCGCTCGGCGGCCAGACCGCCTACCGCCGGCTCGAGCGCGAGGCGCTGCAGCACGTGCTCGACAATTACGAGACCTCCGTGATCGAGGCGGGCGGCAGCCTGGTCTCCGAGCCGGCCACCTACGCCGAACTGCTCGGCTCGTTCTACACCGTCTGGGTGCGCGCCGCGCCCGAGGAGCACATGACACGCGTGGTGGTGCAGGGCGACCTGCGGCCGGTCCAGGCGAGCCAGGAGGCGATGGACGACCTCAAGCGCATCCTCACCGAGCGCGAGCCGGAGTACCGCGCGGCGAACTACACGCTCGACACCTCCGGGCGCGACGTCGAGGCGTGCCTCGACGAGCTGATGGACATGACCCGCTGCTACCTGTGCCGCTGGGGGGCCGACCATCCGCGCAGCAAGGCCTGCGGCCAGCGCCCCCTGCGCGGAACCACGGGCCTCCCGGGCGCCGCCGCGGAGACGGAACGGGGCAAGTGACCCGCCGGTTCCCGGCACCGTCCCGGTCGGCGTTCGTCGGCCCTTCGCCGAAACAGCCAATCCGCCCGACGGGATCGGGGTTCCCGCCCGTCCGGCGCATCCAGGAGATCCCATGAACACGATTCTCGAAAGCTACCTGTGCGATACCTGGCAGGCCGGTCGCGGCCCGGGCACGCCCCTCGTCGACCCGGTGCACGGCAACGAGCTGGCCCGCGCGACCAGCGACGGCCTCGACCTCGACGCGGCGCTCGCCCATGCCCGGGAGGTCGGCGGCCGGGCGCTGCGCGAACTCGGCTACGCGGAACGCGCGGCGCTGCTCAAGGCCGTCGCCGGCGTGCTCGGCGAGCATCGCGACCGTTACCGGCAGATCGCGCTGGAGAATTCCGGCAACACCGCCGTCGACGCCGCGCTCGACATCGACGGGGGGATCGGGACCCTGCGCTACTACGCCGGGCTCGGGAAGTCACTCGGCGATGCCCGTTGCCTGGTCGAGCCGGGCCGCGAACGGCTGGCCCGCGACGAGGCGTTCCAGGCGCTGCACCTCCTCACGCCGGTGACCGGCGTCGCGCTGCACGTCAACGCGTTCAATTTCCCCTCGTGGGGGCTCTGGGAGAAGGCCGCCGTCGCCCTGCTGTCGGGCGTCCCGGTCGTCGCCAAGCCGGCCACGGCGACGGCCTGGCTTGCGCAGGCGATGGTGCGCGACGTCGTCGAGGCCGGGGTGCTGCCGCCCGGGGCGCTGTCCCTGGTCTGCGGAGGCGGCCACGAGTTGCCCGGCCGGCTCGGCGGTGACGACGTGGTGGCGTTCACCGGCTCGGCCGGCACCGCGGCGCGCCTGCGCGAGACGTTCGCCGCGCGTACCGCGCCGCCACGCCTGACGGTCGAGGCCGACAGCCTCAACGTCGGCCTGCTCGGTCCCGATGCCGGACCGGACAGCGAGGAATTCGCGCTGTTCGTCGCCGAGGCGGTGCGCGAGATGACCGTCAAGGCGGGCCAGAAGTGCACCGCGATGCGCCGCCTGCTGGTCCCGGCCGATTCGCTGGAGGCGGTCGCCGACGCGCTCTCCGGGCGTCTCGACGACGTCGTTGTTGGGGATCCGCGCGACCCGGCCGTCACCATGGGGCCACTGATCAACCGGGACCAGCAGCGGGCGGCATGGGACGGTATCGACCGCCTGCGCAGCGAGGCCGAGGTGGTGCACGGCGGGACGCAGGCGTTCGAACTCCGCGGCGCCGACCCCGAGAAGGGCTGTTTCGTGCCGCCGACGCTGCTCCGGTGCGCCGAGCCCGATTCCGCGCGCGCAGTGCACGAGGTCGAGGTGTTCGGCCCCGTCGCGACGCTGATGCCTTACCGCGACGCAGACGAGGCGTTCGCGCTGGCCGCGCGTGGCGGCGGGTCGCTGGTGGCGTCGGTGTTCAGCGCCGACCCCTCATTCGCCGCCGACGCGGCGGTCGCCCTCGGCCCGGCGCACGGCCGCGTGCTGCTCGTCGACGCCGCGGTCGGCGCCAGCCAGACCGGTCACGGGGTGGTGATGCCGCAGTGCGTGCACGGCGGACCCGGTCGCGCGGGCGGCGGCGAGGAACTCGGCGGTCTGCGCGGCCTCGGTTTCTACCACCAGCGTACCGCGGTGCAGGGCGACGTGGCCCAGCTGGAAGCCATCGAGGCGCGGGCCGCAACGCTGCCCGGCTGAACGTCCCGGGCGCGGCGCCGTCGCACCCGGGTCCGTCTCAGGCGGAAGCGCCGCCGGTCGCGGACGCCGAGCTTCCGTCCGCCGCGTCGTCGAGCGCCTCGTCCTCGCCTGCCCGGCGCGGTCTGGCGAGCAACAGGTAGACCGCGGGCACCACGAACAGCGTGAACAGCGTGCCGATCCCCAGGCCGGTGCTGATCACCAGCCCGATGTGGAACCGGCTCACGGCGCCGGGGCCGCTCGCGGTCAGCAGCGGCACCATGGCGACCAGCATCGCGACCGTGGTCATCAGGATCGGGCGCAGGCGGATCCGTGCCGCGCGCTCGACGGCCTCGCGCCGGTCGAGGCACTTGTCGAGTTGCAGCTGGTTGGCGAACTCGACGTTCAGGATGCCGTTATTGGCGATCAGCCCGATCTGCGTGATCAGGCAGA
>JAWVZO010000212.1:0-4350 GCA_033722135.1 Gammaproteobacteria bacterium
ACGAGCACCATGAGGTTGCCGGCGGAGACGTCGAACACCGCGAGGATCTCGGACCACGACCTGCCGAGCACGTAGCGACCGAAGAGCAGCTCGAAGGCGAGCGTGAGCCCGAGCCAGAGCGTACCGGCGCCGCGGCAGGCCCGGGGCCGGTCGCGCAGCAGGGCGGGCACGACGAGCCACGCGTAGCCGGTGACCAGCAGGGCGAGGAGCGCCCCGCTCGCCGGCAGCGCGACAGCGGGGCCGAGGACGGGCTCGAGCAGCGACTCGCGCAACAGGCCGTTGGCGACAGCCAGCGGAACCAGCGGCAGCCAGGCCGCGGCGACCAGGGACCAGCGCACCGGCACGGGATCATTCGTGGTCGGACAGGAACGCCTCGATGCGGGTGGCGAGCTGTACCGGCGTCTCCTGCATCGGGTAGTGGCCGGCGTTGCCGATCATCTCCAGATCGCCCCGCGTGTACCAGGCGAGGTAGGTCGACGCCATCGCCTCGCGGGTGAAGGCCAGGTCGTGCTCGCCGAGCAGGACCCGCAGCGGCGTCGCGATGCCGGCCTCCTGGACCTCGGCGGCGAAGTCTTCCCCGGTCCACGCCTCGAGGTAGCCGGCGAAGGCCTCTTCTGTGGTGGTCTCGCGCGAGCGGCGCACCATGTGCCGCAGCCAGCGCGCGCAGTTGCGGTTGCCGGTCGTGAAGTCGAGGATCGCGTAGCGGTTGTCGTCGCTGGCCACGGCGCCGGAGAAGAGTTCCCGGGCCTCGTCGTCCAGCTGGCCGCCGCAGGCCGGGACCGGGGCGATGCCGATGGCCGAGCGGACCCGGCCGCGCGCGTCGATGTCCAGCATCACGCGCTGCATCGCCATGGCGCCCATCGAGTGGCCGACCAGGTGGAAGGTCTCCCAGCCGAGCTCCTCGATCAGCTCGAGCGCGTCGGCAGCGATCTCCCGCATGGTGTACTTGCCCGTCATCTCCCGCGACTTGCCGTAGCCGCGGTAGTCGACGAAGGCGTAGGTGAAACGGTCGAGGTCGAGGCTGCGGAAGGTCGGTTCGAAGACCGTGTGGTCGCCGAACCAGCCGTGCAGGACCAGGACCTTCCTGCGACCTGCGCCGACCAGGGTGTGGCCTATCGTCATGGTGAGCTCCTTTCACGCTCTCCGGGGTCCGTGAGCGGCAGTCTAGCCGTTCCGCGGCGCGCCGCGACCCCCGGCCACGCAATCGGCGACGTCCGCGCCCCCCGGATCGCGCCCGGCGCGCAGGCCGGCGACGACGCCAGCGCGGTCGTCGGCCGAGCGGTTCTGGCTCATCTTCCACTTCCACTCGAGTCGCGCGACGGCCAGCTCGATGCCGACGATGCCCTGCAGCATCCGCGCCACGTAGTCCCCGGGTGCGTCGTCCACCGACCACGGCGCCTCGCGCTCCGCCTCGTGGGCGTCGGTCAGCGCGCGCACCTGCGCCTCCAGCCACGCCGGGTCGTCGACCGCCAAAAGCGTGCCGTGGGCGTGGACGACGGCGTAGTTCCAGGTCGGCACGACACGGCCGTCGACGCGCTTCGACGGGTACCAGCCGGGAGAGACGTAGGCCTGCGGGCCGTGGAAGACCGCGAGGGCCGGACAACCGGCGCCGATCGTGCGCCACAGCGGGTTGGCCCGCGCGACGTGGCCGCGCAGCACGGCGCCCCCGTCCACCTCTTGGAGCTGCAGCGGCAGGTGGGCGGCCTCCAGGCCTTCGGGACCGTGGACCACCAGCGTCGCCAGCGGGTGTTCGCGCATCAGGGCATGCAGGCGCCCCGGTGCGTCGACGCGGAACTGGCCCGGGTTGTACATGGCTCGACTCCCGTCGTCGCAGGGACGGTCAAGGTGGACCGGACCCGGGCGCAAGTCAACGCCGGGCCAGCGGCCCTTCCCCCTCCCATCGTGGGGAGATATCGCATCGCAACAATCCTATACAATGCAAGACCTTCGCCCTTCAGGGCGTTGCCGGCCTCCCGGGCCCGGACCCGCCCGGTCCACCACAGCAACCATGGCCCCGATCCACGGCCTGAGGACCGACAACCTGCGCGGTGACCTGTTCGGCGGCGTCGCCTCCAGCCTGATGTTCCACGAGCAGATGGCCGACATGCAGAAGCGCAGCATTGCCGAGATCGCCGAGCACCGGACCCCCGACCTCGGCGACGAGGCCCGGGCGATCCTCGCGCGCCACCGCACCCGCACCGGTGCCATGCGCCGTGCCGAACACCTCCTGTCTGGGAGTCCAACCGCGACAGAATGATGATTCTTCCCGATCTCTCACGGCTCTCCGCGCGCATGCAGCGCGTCGCTCGCAAGCTCCTTCCCTTCCTCGCATGGACCGGGCGCGTCGACAGGACGACGCTGCGCGCCGACCTGATGGCCGGCCTGACCGGTGCCGCGGTGGTGCCGCCGCAGGGCGTTGCATTCGCGCTGATCGCCGGACTGCCGCCGGTCTACGGCCTCTACGCGGCGATGGTGCCGCCGGTGGTCGCCGGGCTGTTCGGCTCCTCGATGCACCTGGTCTCGGGCCCGACCACGGCGATCTCGATCGTGGTCTTCTCGACGCTGAGCCCGCTGGCCGCGCCGGGCAGCGCGGAATACGTCCAGCTGGCGCTGACGCTGGCCTTCCTCGCCGGCCTGATCCAGCTCGCGCTCGGCCTCGGTCGGCTCGGTCTGCTGACCAACTTCGTCTCCCACTCCGTGGTGGTCGGCTTCACCGCTGGAGCGGCGATCCTGATCGCCACCAGCCAGCTCAAGAACTTCTTCGGGGTCGAGATCCCGGCGGGCGAGTCGTTCCTGCACACCTGGGAAGACTTCCTGGCGCAGCTCGACGCGATCAACCCGAGCGCGGTGGCGGTCGGCGGCACCGCGCTGGTCACCACGCTGCTGGTGTCGATGTGGCGGCGCACCTGGCCCGCCATGCTGATCGGCCTGGTGGCGGCCAGCCTGGTCGCGGCGCTGATCGGCCCCGCACTGCACGACGTCCCGCTGGTGGGCGAACTGCCACGCGAACTGCCGCCGCTCTCGGCGCCGTCCCTGACCCTCGGCACATTCAGCAAGCTGAGCACCGGGGCGCTGGCGATCGCGATGCTCGGCCTGGTCGAGGCGGTGTCGATCGCCCGCGCCGTGGCCCTCAAGAGCGGTCAGCGGATCGATTCCAACCAGGAGTTCATCGGCCAGGGGCTGGCCAATACCGTGGGCAGCTTCTTCTCCGCCTACCCGTCCTCGGGCTCGTTCACGCGCAGCGGCATCAACCACGCCGCGGGCGCGCGCACCCCGCTCTCGGCGCTGTTCGCCGCGCTCGCGCTGATCGCCGTGCTGCTGGCGATCGCCCCGCTGGCCGCATGGCTGCCGATCCCGGCGATGGCCGGCCTGCTGTTCCTGGTCGCGGCACGCCTGATCGACCTGCACCACGTGCGCACCATCGCGCGCACCAGCCGCCGCGAGGCCGCGGTGCTCGGCGCGACCTTCCTGGCCACTCTGTTCGTCGAGCTGGAATTCGCCATCTACCTCGGCGTGCTGCTCTCGCTGGTGCTCTACCTGCTGCGCACCTCGCGGCCCAACATCATCACCCTGGTGCCGGACGACGAGGACCCGCTGCGCGCAATGATGCCGGTCTCGGCTCGCCCCGAGTGCCCCCAACTCAAGCTGATCCGCGTCGACGGCTCGCTCTTCTTCGGTGCCGTCGACCACGTCCAGCAGACGCTGCAGACGATCCGCGACACGGTGCCCGTCCAGCGCCACGTGGTGATCGTCGGCGGCGGCATCAACTTCCTCGACGTGGCCGGCGCCGAGATGCTGGTCCAGGAGGCGGAGGCGCAGCGCCACATCGGCGGCGGGCTCTACATCGCCAAGGCCAAGGGCGAGGTGTGCCGGACGCTGCTGCGCGGCGGCTACATCGAGCGTTTCGACGACCGCCACGTCTTCCCGTCCAAGGCGGCCGCGATCTCGACGCTGGTCCCGCGCCTCGACAACGGCATCTGCCGCGAGTGCACCGTGCGCCTGTTCCGCGAATGCGCCCAGCGGCCGGCGCCGCCCCTGCCCGAGGCGCACTCCGCGGACGCGGAGACACCGGAGACGGAACCCGCGACCGGGTCGGCGGGGACGACGGCCTCCTGACGGTCCACCGGGTCGCACGGAGCGGTTAGAATGGCCGCTCACCCGTGCCGCCCGCGCCCCGATGACCCCGCACCAGGCCCAGCAGTTCTACGCGCGCCTCGCCGACGCCATCCCCGAGCCGAAGAGCGAACTCCGCTACCGCAGCGCCTACCAGCTGCTGGTCGCGGTGGTGCTCTCGGCGCAGGCGACCGACCGCAGCGTCAACGAGGCGACACGGTCCCTGTTCCGCGAGGC
>JAWVZO010000213.1:0-4349 GCA_033722135.1 Gammaproteobacteria bacterium
ACCCGCAAGGAGAAGTGCTGCGGCATGCCGAAGCTCGAGCTCGGCGACCTCGACGCCGTGGCCAAGGCGCGCGAGACCAACGTACCCGAGCTCGCGCGCCTGGTCGACGAGGGGTGGGACCTGACCGCGCCGGTGCCCTCCTGCGTGCTGATGTTCCGCAAGGAACTTCCCCTGCTCTTCCCGGACGATGATGAGGTGCGCAAGGTCGCCGAGGCGTTCTACGACCCGTTCGAGTACCTCATGCTGCGCCACAAGCACGAGCTGTTGAACACCGAGTTCAAGCAGACGCTGGGGAAGGTGGCCTACCACACGCCCTGCCACCAGCGGGTGCAGAACATCGGGCCGAAGACGCGCGACCTGCTCGCGCTGGTCCCCGACACCGAGATCGAGCTGATCGAGCGCTGCTCGGGCCACGACGGCACCTACGCGGTCAAGGTCGAGTTCCACCCGATGTCGATGAAGATCGGCCGCCCGGTCGTCAGGAAGGTCAAGGATGCCGAGCCGGCCTACTACGCCAGCGACTGCCCGATGGCCGGCAACCAGATCGGCAACGGCCTCGGCGACGGCTCCAGCCCCACGCACCCGCTAACCCTTCTGCGCCGCGCTTACGGGCTGTGAGCGCCAAACCGCAAACCGAACCATGGAAACCGTGACACCGATGGCCCACCTGACACGCGACGACCTCTACTCCCTCGAGCAGTACGCCACCGAGCGCCAGGCGATGCGCGAGCGGGTCATGCGCCACAAGCAGGCCCGCCGCGTCGATCTCGGCGATGCCGTCTCGCTCTACTTCGAGGACAAGCTGACCATGCAGTACCAGATCCAGGAGATGCTGCGCGTCGAGCGGATCTTCGAACCCGACGCCATCCAGGAGGAGCTCGACGCCTACAACCCGCTGATCCCCGACGGGCAGAACTGGAAGGCGACGATGATGATCCAGATCGAGGACGTCGAGGCACGCCGCAAGGCGCTCGCCAGGATGCAGGGCATCGAGGACGCGATCTGGATCCGGGTCGGCGACCACGACCCGGTCACGCCGATCGCCGACGAGGACCTCGAGCGCGACAGCGAGGAGAAGACCTCCTCGGTCCACTTCCTCCGCTTCGAACTGACCCCGGAGATGGCGTCCGCCGCCAAGGCCGGCGAGCCCATCCAGCTCGGGGTCGATCACCCGGAGTACAAGGCCGAGACCGGCCCGCTGCCCGACGCCACGCGCGCCTCGCTGGTCGAGGACCTCGACTGACGACGGCAACGGGCCGCCCTTGGGGCTCGGAGGCTGAACGGGGCGCTCCCCCTTCTCTGTCGGTCAGTCGCCCTTTCGACCGCGGGTGCGGGTCGATTCCAGGGCCGTGGTCAACGGATCGACATCCTGCGCAGCGACCGAGAGCAGCCAGTCGCGGAACGCCGCGACCTTCCGCCGTGCCAACCATTCCCTCAGGGTGACCAGCGCATAACCGCTTTCCAGCGGTTGGCGCAGGTCGAACGGAACGACCAGCCGACCCGCGAGGACGTCGGGTACGGCCAGGCGGTCGATGGCCAGCAGCACGCCCTGCCCGTCTGCCGCCGCCTCGAGCGCGTGCATGGTGTGGCTGAAGCGCATCCCGCGCGAGGCGTCCACCCCTTCGATTGCGAACCGCTCGAGCCAACTCGCCCAACCGGGATCATCGGGATCCTGTTCGAGCGCGCCGTCGTGCAGCAGGCGGAAGCGGGCGAGGTCCGCCGGCTCGCGGAGCGCGCCCTTTCCACGGCACAGCTTCGGGCTGCACAACGGCACGATCGAGACGTCGAACAGCGGGTCGTGGTGCAACTCCTCGGTGAACTCCATGGGACCGAAATGGACCGCCACGTCGGCCTCGTCATTACGGAAGTCGGGAAGTCCGTACTGCGCCTCGAGACGGACGTCGGTCTCGGGCATCAGCCTGCTGAAATCATCGAGCCTGGACACCAGCCAGCGGCTGGCCAGCGTCGGCGAGCAGGAGACCACGAGCGGTCCCCGCACATCCTCGGAGACCGCGAGTTCGACACCGCTCGCGAGCAGGTCGAATCCCTGCTGGATCTTGGGCAGGCACGCTCGCCCGGCGTCGGTGATCTCGAGCGCGCGCCCCTTGCGCCGGAACAGGCGGGTGCCGAGCTGCTCCTCGAGCAGTGCGACCTGTTGGCTGACCGCCGCGCGCGTGACGTGCAACTCCTCGGCCGCCCGCGAGAAGCTGAGGAGTCGACCGGCCGCCTCAAAGGCACGCAGGGCATTCAGCGGTGGAAGCTTGTGGGCCATGCAGGGAAAGAATTTCTTTACGTCCGTTCAAAAATGATCGCTTGAGAGACCGAGCTTACGCCCCCATCCTTGTGTTGCGGTGCACAAACGCCCGCGTCAATGACCGAGGACAGCATGGACATCCAGACTCGCCTCCCGGCGACCAGGGCCCGCAAGCCCACGACTGAGGATTACATCCTCTACGGGCGTCACCTGCGCGCCGAGTACTTCGCGTCGCTCTTCTCGCGTGGCCGTAAGAGCGCGGCGATGCTTCTGAAGCACATCACCTTACCCGTTCGTCACCGCCGCCCGGTACACGGCTGACCCGCCGAGACCCAGGTTCGATCGCGGTGCCCCACCTGTGGGCCCGCAGGCCGGCACCGGCCCTTCATGCGACCAGGTCAGGACCCTCGAGGCCGCCCCGGCTTCCAGAAGACCCCGCCTAACATTGCTGAGGACCAATGGCGTCGGAACGCCCGGCGACCGGGCCAAGCGCTGTATGCGTAGACTCCCGTTTGGAAACGTCGTCGCGGCATTTCTGAAGAGCGAATCACCCAGGCCCTGCACTGGGCGGCCAAAGACCGTAGCTCTCGCCCAGCCTGCATTTGAGCCGAACCAGGCCAATAACGCGAAAGGGACAGACCCCAAGGCCTGTCCCTTCGATGTCGCGACCCACGGTGTGACTAGCGGTCGTTGCGTCGGACGCGGACGATCACCTCGGTGCCGACCACCTCGATGCCGTCCGGCAGGTCCGGGCTGCCGCGGACCTCGAAGGTGTCGCCGGAGACGTCGGTCAGCGCCCCGTCGTCCTCGCAGAAGAGGTGGTGGTGCGGCGCGGTGTTGGTGTCGTAGAAGGTGCGCTCGCGGTCGACCAGCACCTCGCGCACCAGGCCCTGGCGGACGAACAGGTTGAGCGTGTTGTAGACGGTGGCCTTGGCGACGTGCCCGTGGCCCCGGCTGACCCGGTCCAGCAGCTCCTCGGCGGTGACGTGCTGTGCGCGCTCGAACAGGACGCGAGCGATCATCACCCGCTGCCGGGTCGGCTTGACGCCGTGCGCGGCGAGGTGCTCGGCGACCGAGCCGCCGTGGAGCGCAATCTGCCCGACCATCTCATTCATGATCCGTATTTTACGCCGTTTTTTAGAATTGTTCCATCTCGGTGCGAAGGCGTGCCGAATCGATGCGTGACGCGTTTATTCCACCGACGCACGCCGGTTCCCGCCCTTCCGCCCGAGGGGGTGGTCGGGACGCTACGGTCGCCCCGAACTCGAAGGAACCGCACCGGCCGGCGGACGAACGTGACGGCTACGCCCTCCCTCGGCACGCCGCGGCCTCGCTCCTGCGCTGGAGACTCAGGTCGCCGGGACGGGCGGGAGGCGCCGGGGTGGCTCCCCGGGCGCCGCCAGGTTCAACTCGACGCGTCGCCCTCGACGGTGCGGGCGAAACGGCCGCCCCAGTCACGCATCTCCCAGTCGGTCAGCATCGCCGCCTGGGCGGCGTTGCGGCTCTCGTCCTCGAGGTACTCGACCCAGCGCGCGCTCGCGGCGAACGGGGCGTCGACCCGCGACAGCAACAGAGGCCATGGCGTCCCGACCCAGAGATCGAGCAGGCGCTGGCCGCGGTGGCGGACGCTGTGCAGCGAGGCACTGAAGACCTCCGCGCCGCGGGCCATGAACTGGGCCTGGAGTCGACCGATCGCGACCCAGCGGTCCCAGGCGTTCTCGTCGTAGATGACGTTCATTTCCATACCCTCTCGGTATGCATCTATGTTGCATCGCACAATGAGGGCGGCCGTGTCAAAAGTCAAGAGTGATCAGCCAAATGACCCCCGGGCGCCAAAGGCTGTGTTGATGTAATTATTATTCTATTTCAATACGTTGTATCCGATTCACCGGAAATGGCTGCATGCGCCGCGGCCAGCCTGGCCACGGGCACACGCGGCGCGGAGCAGGAGACGTAGTCGAGGCCGATGGCGTCGCAGAAGCCGATCGACGCGGGGTGGCCGCCCTGCTCCCCGCAGATCCCGACCTTGAGACCGGGACGCGCCTCGCGCCCGTAGCCGACCGCGAGCTTCATCAGCTGGCCGACCCCGTTCACG
>JAWVZO010000214.1:0-4255 GCA_033722135.1 Gammaproteobacteria bacterium
CACGCGGGAGTAGGCGGAAAAGCCCGTCATGATCATGCGCGGCCGATGTTCGCGGGCCAGCCGCGCGACCTGCTCGTAGTCGATCTCGCCGGTTCGATCGTCGATCCCGTACTGAACCGCGTGGTAAGTCTTGCCGGAGAAGTTCGGCTTGGCGCCGTGGGTCAGGTGGCCGCCGTCGGCGAGGCTCATGCCGAGCACGGTGTCGCCCGGCTGGCAGAGCGCCATGTAGACCGCGGCATTGGCCTGCGAGCCGGAGTGGGGCTGCACGTTCGCGTAGTCGGCCCCGAACAGCTTCCTGACCCGCTCGATGGCCAGCTCCTCGGCGACGTCGACGTGCTCGCAGCCGCCGTAGTAGCGCTTGCCCGGGTAGCCCTCGGCGTACTTGTTGGTCAGCACCGATCCCTGGGCCTCGAGCACGCGTGGGCTGGCGTAGTTCTCCGAGGCGATCAGCTCGACGTGCTCTTCCTGGCGCCGCCGCTCGTCTTCGATGGCCGCCTGCAAGGCGTCGTCGAATCCGGCGATCCGCATGTCGTTGGAAAACATCCGCTGCCCCCGTGTGAAGGTTGTGAGGAAAAGGCCGGATTCTAACCCACCGCCGGGCCGACCCCAACGATGCGGTCGGATCAGCCGTCGGTGCGGGGCGTCGGGTTCGCGCCCTCGCCCGTCCAGCGGTAGACCGCCTCGGCGTGGTTGCCGTTCCCGGAGTACTCGAGACGCTCGCAGATCGAGCGCAGCAGGGGGATCCCCCGGCCGTAGTAGCTGAGGTTCTCCTCGAGCGGCGCGAAGACCCGGGAGGGGTCGAAACCGGGACCGTCGTCCTCGACCGTGAAGCGCAGGCAGCCGCCGCTCCCGTCGGGTTCGTGCTCGAGCTCGACGCGCACGCTGCCGTGGTCCAGTTCGGCGAGGCGCTGTTTGCGCAGCTCGTAGTACTGCGCGAACCCCTCCGGCGTCTGCTTGAGCTTCGAGTCGAGGCGCAGCAGGCCGTGGTCGAGCGCGTTGCTGAACAGTTCCATCAGCACCGCGTAGAGCTGCTCGCGGTGCTCCTGGAGCCCCTGGAGATCCATCAGCATGTGCATCACTAGGGGCAGCGGGTCGACGGTGCGCAGCGTCTCTGGTACCAGCTCGATGGCGATCGACCAGCGCATCGGGGGCCGCGGCTGGAACGATCTCGACACCTCGCTCCGGGTCTCGGCCCAGCGCGAATCGCAGGTGATCTCGATCAGCGACAGGTCGTCCCCGAGCGCGCCCTCGCCGACGAAATCGCCGAGCGTGCGCAGCAGGCCGTCGAAGATCATCTCGGGCCGTGGCACGCCTCCCAGGCTCGCGACCAGCCGCTCGAGGCCGAACATCTCGCCTTCGGGGCTGCGCGCCTCGATGAACCCGTCCGAGTAGACGATGATGCGGTCTCCCTCCTCGACCTCGACCACCCTCACGCCGCGATCGAGCTGGTGGTTCTCGACGACGCCGAGCGGGAGATGGTCCGAGGACAGGGTCTCGATCCGGCCGTCGTGCCGCCGGATCGCGACGTCGGGGATGCCTCCGTTCCAGAGGGTCAGCTTGGAATGGCCGGCGTCGAGTTCGAGCAGCGCGGCGGCGAAGAAGACGTCGGTCGGCAGGATGACGCGGAGCTTGTCGTTGATCGTGGCGAGGATGTCGCCGATCGAGAACCCCTTGTCGGTCATGCCGTAGAAGATATCGGCCACCGGCACGGTCCCGATGGCCGCGCTGAGCCCGTGGCCGGTGAAATCGCCCAGCATCACGTGCAGCCCGCCCGACGGCTTGCGCGCGGCGAGCAGCATGTCGCCGTTGAAGATCGCCATCGGCGAAAGCAGGTACTTGATCTGGGGCGCGTCGAGGCTGCCGCTGTGGACGATCTTCGCCAGCACCTTCTCGGCCACCTGGTGTTCCTGCAACAGGCGCCGTTGGTGGCCGGCGAGTTCGTCGCGCTGCTGGCGGAGCGTCACGTGCAGCCGCCGCACGCGTTCGAGCGCGTCGATCTTCGCCTTGAGGATCACGCGGCTGTACGGCTTGGTCAGGAAGTCGTCGCCGCCGACCGCGACGCAGCGCGCCAGCGCCGACTCGTCGCTGAGCGCGGTGAGGAAGATCACCGGCACGAAGGTGTCGCCAGCCTGCTGCTTGATCTGCCGGGTCGCCTCGTAGCCGTCGAGCACCGGCATCATGATGTCCATGAGCACCAGGTCCGGGGCCCAGCTGGAGAACTTCTCCACGGCCTCGTGGCCGTTCTCGGCCACCTCGACGGCGTAGCCCTCCTTGGCCAGGATCGCCTTCAGGATGAGGCGGTTGACGTGATCGTCGTCGGCGATCAACACGCGCGTGGCGCCGCCGCTGGCGGACTGGCCCACGTCACGGAGCGGATCGGGTGTGGTCTGGGGTGTGCTGCCGTCGGCCATCCGTCGCCGTCCCTGCCGACGTCGCGCCGGGACCGCTGCTCCGCCGCTCAGGCGACCTTGAACAGCTTGTGGAAATTGGAGATCGTCAGGATCTTGTTGATCGCGGGGCTGCAGTTGACGATGGAGATGTCGGCGCGGTCGCCGCCGGCACGCTCGCGCAGCAGCAGCAGCATGCCGAGCGCCGAGCTGTCCATGTACTCGGCCTGGGCGAGGTCGATGACGTAACGCGCCTCCTCGTCCTCAGCGTGCTCGAACGCCTGCCGGAACTCCTGGTGCAGGTCGAAATCGAAGCGCCCGCTGATCGTGATGGTCACGACCCGGCCGTCATCGGAACGCTGGATGGTCAGTGGCATGAAACGCCCCTTATACCTCTCTACCGGCACATGCCATGTGCCGCGCTTGGCATGTTATTGATTTCCGGCACCCGCTGCCGGTGTGAGCGGGCAGCGGGATTGTTCCAGTTTCGCTGCCAGAATTCAATCGGCAACGCGCCCCCCGTGACATGACGCTGGCTGGGGCAGTCCCTATAATAGCCGACTTCCCCGCTCCCGGATTCCGTCCCCGATGGCCCAGTACATCT
The DNA here is from genome assembly GCA_033722135.1 of Gammaproteobacteria bacterium. Classification (GTDB taxonomy): domain Bacteria; phylum Pseudomonadota; class Gammaproteobacteria; order QNFN01; family QNFN01; genus QNFN01. Next base: position 2,992 of record JAWVZO010000214.1, read on the forward strand.
ACACCATGAACCGGGTCGGCAAGATCGTGCCGCCCAAGCGTCAGATCCTCGCCGACATCTCCCTCTCCTTCTTCCCGGGCGCCAAGATCGGCGTGCTCGGACTCAACGGGTCCGGCAAATCGACGCTGCTGCGGATCATGGCCGGCGTCGACACCGAGATCGAGGGCGAGGCCAGGCCGCAGGCCGGCATTCGCGTCGGCTACCTGCCCCAGGAGCCGCAACTCGACCCCGACAAGGACGTGCGCGGCAACGTCGAGGAGGCGGTCGCCGACGTCAAGGAGGCGATGGAGAAGCTCGAGGCGATCTACGCCGCGTACGCCGAGCCGGACGCAGACTTCGACAAGCTCGCCGCGGAACAGGCCAAGCTCGAGGCGGTGCTCCAGGCCAGCGACGGCCACGACCTCGAGCGCCACCTCGAGATCGCCGCCGACGCCCTGCGCCTGCCCCCCTGGGACGCCGACGTGACCAAGCTGTCGGGCGGCGAACGGCGCCGCGTCGCGCTGTGCCGGCTGCTGCTCAGCAAGCCCGACATGCTGCTCCTCGACGAACCGACCAACCACCTCGACGCCGAGTCGGTCGCCTGGCTCGAGCGCTTCCTGGCGGAGTACACCGGCACCGTCGTCGCGGTGACCCACGACCGCTACTTCCTCGACAACGTCGCCGGCTGGATCTTGGAGCTCGATCGCGGCCGCGGCATCCCGTGGGAGGGCAACTACTCTTCCTGGCTCGAACAGAAGGAGCAGCGCCTGGCGCAGGAGGCGCGCGAGGAGGCGGCGCACCAGCGCACCATCAAGCACGAGCTGGAATGGGTGCGCAGCAACCCGAAAGGCCGCCACGCCAAGAGCAAGGCGCGCGTCGCGCGCTTCGAGGAACTCTCCTCACGCGAGTTCCAGCAGCGCAATGAGACCAACGAGATCTACATCCCGCCGGGCCCCAGGCTCGGCGAGCTGGTGATCGAGGCCGACGGCCTCGGCAAGAGCTTCGGCGACCGGCTGTTGTTCGACGGCCTGTCGTTCAACCTGCCGCGCGGCGGCATCGTTGGCGTCATCGGCCCCAACGGCGCCGGCAAGACCACGCTGTTCCGCATGATGACCGGCCAGGAGCAGCCCGACGCCGGCACGCTGCGCATCGGCGACACGGTCGAGCTCGGCTACGTCGACCAGAGCCGCGACCACCTCGACGGCAGCAAGTCGGTCTGGGAGGAGATCTCCGGCGGCCACGACGTGATCGCCGTGGACCGCTACGAGATCCCGTCGCGCGCCTA
>JAWVZO010000215.1:0-4226 GCA_033722135.1 Gammaproteobacteria bacterium
CACGGTCTTGACCCCGGTGCCCTCGATCTGGCGCTTCTTGATCTTGAACGCGGCGGTCTTGAGGTCGTGGGCCCGCTCGATGCGGCTCACCCCGCCGCCCCCACCGCAGCACCAGTTGTAGAGGCCCGAGTCCTCCATCTCGACGAAGGTCTCTGTCACCGCGCCGAGCAGTTCGCGCGGCTGGGCCACCACCCCTCCGCGGCGCACGATCTGGCACGGGTCGTGGAAGGTCAGGCGGCGCGCGTCGCGGTCGGCGAAGCGCAGTCGGCCGTTGGCGCGCAGCGTGTCGAGCAGCTCGAGGATGTGCACCACCTCGAAGCGGTACTTGCGGCCGATCAGGTTCGGCCCCTCCCAGCGGATCGCCGAGTAGGCGTGGCCGCACTCGGGGCTGATCACGTGTCTGACGCGCAGCTTCTCGGCGGCGTCGACGACGCGCGAGACGAGCTTGCGGGCCACGTCGCGCGAGCCGATCTGGATGCCGACGTTGGTCGCCTCGAAGCAGTCGCTCGACAGCGTCCAGCTGACCCCGGCGTGATCGAACAGCCGGACGATCGCGGCGATGAACTCGGGGTAGTTGACCACCTCCATCGACGACAGCAGCAGCATGTAGTCGGCCTCGGCGACGTCGACCGGTACCGTCAGGCCGGTGTCCTTCTCGACGTGACGGATCTGCGCCTGCAGGGTCTTGAGCGTGACGCCCATCGGGCTGCCGACCTCGAGCGCCATCTGCGCGGCGCCGACCAGGTCGTCCGGCGCCAGGCCGGCGGCGACCATCCCCTCGCGGGCCTTGCGGATCATGTAGGCGATGTCGTTGCCCACCGGGCAGACCAGCGAGCAGCGGCCGCACAGCGTGCAGCTGTCGTACAGCAGTTCCTGCCACGCCTCGAGTTGCGCGGCGTCGATCTTCTCACCGAGGCCGAGCCAGCTCGCCAGCCGGCCCCACGGCGTGTAGTGCTGCCGCCAGATTTTGCGTACCGGTTCGAGCTTGTGGATCGGCGTGTACTTCGGGTCGCCGGTCTCGGTGTAGAACAGGCAGGCCTGGGCGCAGAGGCCGCAGCGCACGCAGCTGCTCAGGAACGACGCGAACGGCGCGTCGATCTCGGCGACGAAGGCGTTGAGGTCGACGGTCGCGGCGCTCATGGCTGCACCCCCTTGTGGCCGAGGATCGTGCCCTGGTACCAGCGCGACGTGAACAGCGTCAGCGCATGGCCGAGCTTGGTGAACGGGAACGCGACCAGCAGCAGGTCGACACTGAGCACGTGCGCAGCGAGCATGCCGGTGTAGGAGGGCCCGAAGCGGTTGACCGCAAGCCAGCCGGTCAGGATCGGTACCACGGTCAGCGCCCATACCACGTAGTCCTCGGGCCGGGCCAGGAAGCGCCGTACCGGGTCGGTCAGCCGGGTGTAGAGCAGCACGAAAAGCGCCAGCAGCGTGACCACCGTCACCGCATCGATCAGCGCGGTCGGCAGTCCAGGCCAGCCGATGCCGAGCAGGGCGTGGAAGATCTCGATGTGTGGGGCCGAGAGCAGCAACACCACCGCGATGCCGACGTGGAACAGGTAGCCGGCGACGTAGGTGGCCGGGGCGCGCTCGAGCATCCCGGGTGGCGGCAGCATGCGCCGCCACAGCAGGCGGCGGCCGCCGGCGGCCGGGTTGCCGCGCGGCTCGGAGAGGTCGGTCTTCCGCCCGGCGAGCAGGATCGACGCCAGCTGGAAGGCCATGCCGACGAAGAACACCGTCAGCGCAATCTGGAATCCCGGGCCCTTGGCCCATAGCAGCCAGTCCATGGCTCCGTTCATGACCGTTCCTCCTCGTTGCCCGTCGCGTCCCTGCCGAGCTCGACGGTGGGCCGCGCAGCGTTGGCCGCGGCACGCGTGCGGCGGTGCCGGAAGCCGGCCGCCGCGCCCGCCACCGCGCCGACCGCGAGCCCCGCGACCGCGACCGGGGCCGGCTCGCCGGTCGGGGCCGACAGCGCACGGTAGAAGCCGCCGGCGTCCCAGAAGCGCGGTTCGGAACAGCCGAGGCACGGGTGGCCCGCCTCGATCGGGAAGCTGGTGCCGTCGTTCCACTTGGTCACCGCGCAGGCGTTGTGCGTGGTCGGTCCCTTGCAGCCGAGCAGGTAGAGGCACCACCCCTTGCGTGCGCCCTCGTCGTCGAAGCCGCGCGCGAACAGGCCCTGGTCGTAGAACGGCCGCCGGTAGCAGCGGTCGTGGATCGACTCGCCGAAGAACGCCTTCGGCCGTCCGAGGTGGTCGAGTTCCGGGAGACGGCCGTACGCGAGGTAGTGGGCCAGCACGCCGGTGATCGACGCGGGAATCGGCGGGCAGCCGGGGAGGTTGATCAGCGGCTTGCCGCGCACCAGGTCGCCTACCGGCGCGGCCCCGGTGGGGTTCGGGTCGGCCATCGGCAGGCCGCCGAACGCCGCGCAGCTGCCGATCGCGACCAGCGCCGCGGCGTCCCGCGCCGTCTCCTGGAGCATCTGCAGGTTGGTGACCCCGGCGATGGTCGAGTAGACCCCGCCGTCCCTGACCGGGATCGACCCGTCGACAAGCACCAGGTACTCGCCGGCGTGGCGTTCCATCGCCTCGTGCCTGGCGCGCTCGGCGGCTTCGCCAGCCGCCGCCTGCAGGGTGTGGTGGTAGTCGAGCGAGACGTGGTCGAAGATCAGGCTCTCGAGCGTCGGCGCGTGGGCGCGGGTCAGCGACTCGGTGCAGCCGGTGCACTCCTGGAACGACAGCCAGATCACCGACTGCCGCGGCGCGGCGTCGAGCGCCTCGGCGAGCGTGCGCCCGGCCGCGGTGGGCAGGCCGAGCGAGGCGGCGAGCATGCCGCAGTACTTGAGGAAGGCGCGGCGGCTGATGCCGGCTTCCCCGAGCCGGCTGGCGAGTGACATTCCCTTGTCCATGGCGGTTCCCTGGTTGGCGGTTTCTAGTTCATGGGCGTCGGACGTTCCTGGCTCGCGTCGAGCAGCGCGTCGAGGCTGGCGAGGCCCGACCGGAGCGTTTCGGCAGGCGTCTCGAGCAGCGCCGGCCACCGCGCCACCTCGAGCTGCGGACCGGCGACGCGCCCGGCGCACCCGTCGTGCGTGACCCACCAGACGCCGGGCACCGCCGTCTCGCGGACCGACGTGGTGCCGAGCGCGTCGAGCCTCGCCGTCACCTCGCCCTCGCCGAGGGCCCGTTCGAGCGCGGTGAACTCCGCGGGCGACAGCGGCAGCGGGCCGAGGTCGATCGTGGTCGGTTCCGCCGCCTCGGCGAGACGGCGCAGCGCGACCCGCACCTCGCACAGCAGCGCCTCGACCGCCGACGAGGCGTTCTCCGGGCGGTTCACGGGCAGAGGCTCCGCAGCGTGAGGCCGAGGGTCCGCGCGGCACCCGGGGTCTGGTTCTCCGGGGTGTTCCAGTCGTGCGCGAACGCCTCGATCCTGGCCAGCACGGCGGGCAGCGCGGCGGCCACCGGGCGGCTCAGGCCGTGGCCGACGCGGGCCGAGGCCGGCTGCACGACGAGCAGCGCGCGGTGTTTCGGCAGGTGGTGATCCGAGTCGAGCAGGGCGAGGATGTCGGCCAGGCTCGCGTCGTCCCCTGTCTGCTCCCTCAGGAACCGGTCCATCCGCCTCCCGTGCAGTTCGACGACCGTGCCCGGGTCGCCGCCGACCGGGCGCGCCTCGGCGACGATCAGGCCGTCGTACTCGCCGATCACCCGGGCCAGCGAGACGTTGACGAGGCCGGCGCGGAGCAGGTCGACGTCGGGCAGCCGGGGCCGGCGCCGCCGCAGGCGGTGGACCACCTCGATGCCGGCGCCGAGGTCGCTCAGCATGGCGTTGCCGAGACCCAGCACCAGGGTCTTCTGGGTCGTCCTGACTGTTGAGTCCATGACCGCGGAGGGGCCTTCCGTGTCGACGTCTACCTTCAGGTTCGAGCCTAGCGCTGGCCGTAAAAACCGCCAATTGGGAGTTGTACTTACCGCGCGGCAGCAGGGTGTGATTGCACTTTGCAATCAAGCCGCGGGTTGCAAAATGCACCGTTTCGCATCCGATGAAGCGCGTAACGCGACCATCTCATTGATTTTTATCATGACTATTTGATGGCATCGAAAATGCTGTCAACAGGTCATCAATCCACAACGAAGGAGCACGAGGAGCCATGGAGATGAGCATCAACAACAGGCGTCGCCTGCTGCTGCGCGGGACGCTGGGCGTGGGCGCGCTGGCGGGTGCGGGGCTGCTGG
>JAWVZO010000216.1:0-4206 GCA_033722135.1 Gammaproteobacteria bacterium
GAAGACGTCGAACAGGTCCGGGTCGATGTGGTTGTCCTTCTTCATGAAACCCATGATGCGCAGGCTCTCGGAGAGCGTCTTGGCCTTCTTGTAGGGGCGGTCGGCCGCGGTCAGCGCCTCGAAGATGTCGGCGATGCCCATGATCCGCGCCTGGAGCGACATCTCCTCGCGCTTCAGGCCGCGCGGGTAACCGGTGCCGTCCATCTTCTCGTGGTGGCCGCCGGCGAACTCGGGCACGCGCTGCAGGTCCTTCGGGAACGGCAGCGACTCGAGCATCTTGATGGTCGCGGTGATGTGGTAGTTGATGACGTCGCGCTCCTCGCTGGTCAGCGTGCCGCGCTCGATGCTGAGGTTGTAGACCTCGTTTTCCGAGAGAAATGCCTGCTCCTCGCCGTCGGGCCCGACCCAGCGGTTCTCGGCGATCTCGCGGACGCGCGCCTTGTCCTCGTCCTTCATGAACTCGCCGCCGATGTTGGCGCGGCGGATGAACTCGCGGTCGTCGTCGAGCTGGGCGAGGCGCGCCTCGTAGGCCGACTCGACATCGGCGAGGTCCTGCTCCTCGGGCGTCTCGAGGGCGGCGATCTTCGCCCGGAGCAGCTCGATCTCAGCGTCTCGCTTGAGCACCTCGAAGCGGGTGTCGATGGTGTGCACGCGATCGTAGATGGTCTCGAGCTTGGTCGCCTTGTCGACCACGTACTCGGGCGTGGTCACCTTGCCGCAGTCGTGCAGCCACGAGGCGATCTTGAGCTCGTAACGGTCCAGGGGGCTCATGTCGAACGAGGCCAGCGGGCCTTCCCGGGTACGCGCACACGCCTCGGCCAGCATCATCGAGAGCTCCGGCACGCGCCGGCAGTGGCCGCCGGTGTACGGGGACTTGTCGTCGATCGCGGAGGCGATCATCTCGATGAACGATTCGAACAGCTCCCGCAGGTTGGCGATCAGCTGCTGGTTGGTCAGCGCCACCGCGGCCTGCGAGGCGAGGGACTCGACCAGACGCTGGTCCTCGGCGCTGAAGGCGACGACCTCGCCGCTGTCCGGGTCGATCTTGTTGAGCAGCTGGAGGACGCCGATCACCTCGTTCTCATGGTTGGCCATCGGCACGGTAAGGAACGACCTCGAGCGGTAGCCGGTACTCTCGTCGAACTTGCGCGTGCCGGAGAAATCGTAGGTGGTGTTCTCGTAGGCATCGGGGATGTTGATCGTGACCCGCTCGAGCGCGGCGCAGGCGGCGACCATGTTGATGTTGGGCGAACCGTCCTCGAGGTGGAGCGGCAGGTCCGGGAAGGTGATCTCGTTGCCGCTGGTGCCGCCCATGGCGATGTCGAGCGAGTCGGTGCGGATGATCGCGAACTCGAGGCTCTGCTGGTCGGGCGTGACGCGGTAGAGCGTGCCGCCGTCGGCGTGGGTGATCTCCTTGGCGCCGAGCAGGATCATCTCGAGCAGCCTCGGCGTGTCCTTCTCCGCCGACAGCGCGGTCCCGATCTCGAGCAGGCGCTCGACCAGGTCGAGGGTGCCGGTTTCCAGTTTCGCCATCGCTCGGTCTCCGGTTGCCAGGTCGTGGGGCGCGGTCCCGCGAGAGAGTATAGCCACCGACGGGTAACCGGTCGGCGGCGTTCGCCCGCGCGGCCTCGCACGGGTATCATGCGCCGCGTTCGCACCTTACGCGACGTGACGCAGACGAGAAAAGGGGAGGGCCATGGCCGAGACGATCGACGACCTGACGGTCAACTACAGCGAGGGCGGTGTCGAGCTGGTCAAGGAGCTCGACAAGGCGGTCCTGACCAAGGGGGCGTGGTCGACGATCGTGTTCCGCTACCAGGAATGGGACCCGAGGAAGGAGGCCTATGGCCCCGACCGCTACACCATCCGCCGCTACCAGAAGCGCAACAACCGCTTCATGCAGAAGTCGAAGTTCAACATCTCGAGCGCCGATCAGGCACGCAAGCTCATTGAGGTGCTTTCGGGATGGATCGAGGAATAATTAGACATATTATTCCATATATAACAGTATAATATAACTTATAGTTAATCTAAACTATAGAGAATTTCGCTTCGCTTGAACCGTTCGTGTGCCGTCTGTCCGGACACCGTTCAGTGCAGCGCGCGCCCCGCGGGAGGCGTCGGGACCGCGGCGCGCCGCGGATGGGTCACCATGCGTTCGATTCGATCGACCAGATCGCGTTCGTCGGCGGCGAAGTCGTGCCCGGCGTGTCGTCCCGCAAAGGCCTCGGCCGCCCGGCGAGGCCCGGTGTCGTGCAGCAGGGCCTCGACCGCCAGGTCGACGGCGGTCTGTTTCGGTTGCCTGACCACCCGGGCCGCGCCCAGCGCGGCGACCCGTTCCGCGAACAGCGCCTGTTCGAGCTGCTGCGGCAGCAGCAGCAGCGGCGCCCCGGCGAGCAGCAGGGTGAGCGTCGTCGAGTGGTTGGCGTTCAGGAGCACCAGGTCCGCCTCCCGGGCGACCCGTTCGAGGTCGTAGGTCGTGGCCGTGAAGCGCATCGTCTCGCCGGCGAGGCGGTCGACGAGGTCGCCCGGCAGGCCATCTCCCGACACCAGCGTCGGGATTCGCCTGCGCGCCAGGACGGTGAGCGCGGTTTCCAGCAGCGGACCCGCGCTCAGGTAGGCGAAGGCACGGGGGCGGCCGCTCTCCCCGGGCCAGCTTGGCGCCTCGCCGCCGTGCCCGGCGGCGACGGGGACGTAGGCCACGTCGTCCCGTTCCGCGTAGTGGTCGAACTCCGGGAAGCTGCGCACCGCCCGCACCTCGACGTCGAACAGGTCGGCCAGGCGCTCCAGCGTCGGTGCCGCGAGGAGCGAGGCGGCGGCATTGACGTGTTCGAGAGCGCGCGCCTCGTCGTCGCGCACCGCCCCGTCGAGCGCCCCGGTCAATGGAGGCAGCGGCGCGCGCAGCGGCGGGACCACGAACCCGTTGCCGAGCACGGCGGCGGGCAGGTCGAGGCCCCGGGCCGCGAGCAGCGCGGTAGGGGCGTGGTCGACGAGCAGGGCGTCGGCCCCGGTGGCGGCGAACAGCTCGCGCCAGGCGCGTGCCCAGCCGACCAGCTGGTCGACGTCGTGGTAGCCGACATTGAGCAGCACCTGGGGGTAGCTCCGCGCAGCCCCGACGAGCCCTGCCTGCGGGCCGACCCAGGTGGGCGCCTGCAGGTAGCGGTACCCGGCACGGCCGAGCAGGGTCTCGGCATGCTTCAGGTTGCGCACCGCGAAAATCACTTCGTGGCCTCGGTCACGCAGCAGCCGTGTCAGGCCGAGGTGGGGGGCCACGTGGCCGCGCCCCGCGCCCAGTTCCCAGCAGAATAGGTAGGTGGCCATGCGCGTCGAAATCCCGTGCAGGGCAGCCTAGCATGCGTCGTGACCAGGGGTGGCGCCGTATCGGTCGCAGGGTCAATGGTCCGGGCGGCTCGGGTCTGCCAGATTGATGACCTATGTCTACTTCGGGTGGACCGGGATGCGGCTAAGCTGGCATGGTCAGGGTGAAGAACAAACGGGGAACCCGCTGATGACGATGCTTCGTCCCTTTGCCGCCACCGCGCTCGCCCTCGTCCTCGCCTCTCCCCTGTGGGCCCAGCAGGCCCCGACCCCCGGCACGGTCCAGCGGGCCATCGAGCGGGCCGAGCCGCCTACGGAGCGGCCAGCGGCGGAACCGCCGGAGACCGAGACCACCGAGCGCCCCGCGACCGCGCCGGTGCCCGAGGGGGGCACCCGGTTCCTGGTCAAGCAGTTCAACTTCCGCGGCAACGCCCTCTACAGTGACGAGGCGCTGCGCGCCCGCGTCGCCGAGCAGCAGGGCCGCAAGCTGACGCTGGCCGAGATCTACGCCGTCGCCGACGCGCTCACCGATTTCTACCACGCCGAGGGGCACAGCCTGGCCGTGGTCACCGTCCCGGCCCAGCAGGTGCGCGACGGCCAGGTGCTGCTCGAGGTGGTCGAGGGGCGTCTCGGCACCATCCTGCTCAACGGCAACGAGAGCTACAGCGATGCCTTCCTCGAGGCACGGCTCGCGGCGATCGAACCCGGCGAGGTGATCCGCTTCGACCGGCTCGAGCGGGAACTGCTGATGCTCAACGACCTGCCGGGCCTGACCGCGCGCTCGGTCATCCAGCCCGGCGCCGAGTACGGCACCTCCGACCTGCTGCTGAACATGGCGGAGAAGCGCTACGAGGCCCGGTTCGCGCTGGACAACTTCGGCCGCGAGTC
>JAWVZO010000217.1:0-4165 GCA_033722135.1 Gammaproteobacteria bacterium
GACTGCTCGGCGTTCAGCCGCGGGTCGCACGCCGTCTCGTAGCGCTGCGAGAGGTCCGCGTCGAGGATGTCGCGGGCGCCGCCGACGCACTCGGTGACGTCCTCGCCGGTCAGTTCGACGTGCACGCCGCCCGGGACCGTGCCCTCCTGGTGGTGCGCGCCGAAGAAGCCGCGCACCTCGGCCATGACGTCGCCGTAGCGACGGGTCTTGTAGCCCGACTCGGCGGTGTAGGTGTTGCCGTGGCAGGGATCGCACGACCACACGACCTCGTACCCGCGGTCGCGCGTGTGGGCGAGCAGCGGCGGGAGGCGGTCGGCCACCTGGTCGGCGCCCATGCGGGCGATGAACGTCAGTCGGCCCGGCTCGTTGTCCGGGTTGAGCCGCGCCACGAGCGCGTCGACCTCGTCGGTGGTCGCGGTCGGCCCCAGCTTGCAGCCGATCGGGTTCTCGACGCCGGACAGGAAGTGCACGTGGGCTCCGTCGGGGTCACGGGTGCGCTCGCCGATCCACAGCATGTGGGCCGAGCAGTCGTAGAAGTCGCCGGTGAGCGAGTCGCGACGGGTCAGCGCCTGCTCGTAGCCGAGCAGCAGCGCCTCGTGGGACGTGTAGGCGTCGACCTGGTGGAACCAGGTGTCGTCGAGGTCGACCCCGCAGGCGGCGAGGAAGCCGAGTGCGCGGTCGATCTCGTCACCGATGGCCTCGTAGCGCTGGCCCTGCGGCGAGTCGGAGACGAACTCCTGGTTCCACTCGTGCACGCGGCGCAGGTCGGCGAAACCGCCGCGGGCGAAGGCACGCAGGAGGTTCAGCGTCGCCGAGGACTGGTGGTACATACGCACCAGCCGCGACGGATCGGGCCGGCGGGCGTCCTCCGCGAAGGTCAGCGAGTTGACCGCGTCGCCCCGGTAGCTCGGCAGGGTGACGCCCTCACGGGTCTCGGTGCCCGACGACCGCGGCTTGGCGAACTGGCCCGCGATGCGGCCCACCTTGACCACCGGCAGCTGGGCGCCGTAGGTCAGCACGACCGCCATCTGCAGGAGCACCTTGAACTTGTCCCGGATCTGGTCGGCGCTGAAGGCGTCGAAGGTCTCGGCGCAGTCGCCGCCCTGCAGCAGGAACGCCTCACCGCGGGCCACTCGCGCCAGCTGCGCCTGCAGCGCGCGGGCCTCGCCGGCGAAGACCAGCGGCGGCTGGGCCTCGATCTCGCGCAGCGCCATCGAGAGCGCGTCGGGATCCGGCCAGTCGGGCTGCTGCTCGGCCTCCAGCTGCTGCCAGGAGGTCGGGGTCCAGGTGGTCGGGAGGGTGCTGCTGCTCACGGTCGAGCCCGCTGTCGGTCGAGTGGCCGACGAGGGTACGGCGTGGCCCGGGCGGGCGACCACCGTGCGTCAGCTGCCCACGTGCACCGAGGAGGGGTCGAAGCCGAAGGGCAGCTCGAGCCGGTTGGCGTGGAGCAGCTCGGTGTCGAGCAGCAGCTCCGCCGTCGCCCCGTCCGCCACGACCCGACCGCCGCTGACGATCACGGCGCGTTCGCACAGCTCGAGCGCGAACGGCAGGTCGTGGGTGATGACCAGCTGGGCCTGGTCGAGGGACTGCAGCACGTCGACGAGCTCGCGGCGCGAGGCCGGGTCGAGGTTGGACGTCGGCTCGTCGAGGACGAGGATCGACGGCTCCATCGAGAGCACGGTCGCGACCGCGACGCGGCGCCGCTCGCCGCCGGACAGGTGGTGGGGCGCGCGGGCCGCGGCGCCGGTCATGCCCACTGCGGCCAGTGCGGCCTCCACGCGATGCTCGAGGTCGTGGCCGGTCACGCCGAGGTTGGCCGGTCCGAAGCCGACGTCCTCGGCCACGGTCGGCATGAACAGCTGGTCGTCGGGATCCTGGAAGACGTGGCCGACGCGTCGGCGGATCTCTCCCAGCGTCGCGTCCGACAGCTCCAGGCCGTCGACCGCGACCGCACCACGCTCGGCGCGGTGCAGCCCGTTGAGGTGCAGCGCGAACGTGGTCTTGCCGGCCCCGTTGGGCCCGAGCACCGCGACCCGCTCACCGTCGTGGACCTCCAACGAGAAGCCGTCGAGCGCGGTCGTGCCGTCCGGGTAGGAGAACGCCAGGTCGGCGACGCGGATGACGGGGTGGTGGGACACGGTCAGGCTCCCTGCAGGAGGAGGGCGGTGACGGCGAGGGTCAGGGCGAGCGCCGGCAGCAGCGCCGCCCTCGCCCAGTCCGCCGCGCTCGCACGGTCGGCCACGAGGTCGGGCATGGTCCCGTCCCACCCGCGGGCGAGCATGGCCGCGTGGACCCGCTCGCCGCGCTCGTAGGAGCGGATGAACAGCGCACCGGCGCTCGCGGCGATCGGCCGCGCCTGCCACAGCCAGCGCGGGTCGTAGCCGCGCGCGGTCATGGCGCGGCGCATCCGGCCCAGCTCACCGGTGATGACCTCGAGGTAGCGCAGCATGAAGGCCGCGATCTGCGTCAGCACCGGCGGGACGCGCAGGCGCTCGAGGCCGCGCAGGATGCGCGGGACCTCGGTGGTCGCGGCGAGCAGGATCGACGCAGCGACGCCGAGCAGCGAGCGCGACAGGATCGTCGCCATCCCCCACAGGCCCTCGACGGCCACGCTGACGCCGAGCACCTCGGTGCGTTCACCGCTGGCGACGAACGGCAGGGCGAGCGCGAACAGGACGAAGGGCAGGACCACGAGCATGCGCGCGAACAGGAAGCGGTAGCGCACGCCGGCGAGTCGGGCGATCGCGAGCAGCGCGGCGGCGTCGAGCGCGAAGACCCACAGGGCCTCGCGCGGGGTCAGCGCAACCGCCAGCACGAACGCCACGACCGCGACGACCTTCGCCTCGGGCGCCATGCGGTGCACCGGCGAGTGCCCGTGCACGTGCAGCGCGTGTGCGTGGCCGGCGCCCACTAGCTTGACCAATCCAGGGGGCTTCGCCCCCCGGACCCCCCGAGCGGCCTGGCGGCGCCTGCGGTACCGGGCGGAGAACCCTCTGCGGTTTGCACCCGCCCCCCGGACCGCCCGGGCGGCCTGGCGGCGCCTGTGGTGCCCGGCGGAGAACCCTCTGCGGTTTGGAGGGTCATCGCGGGAGCTCTACGGATTGCTCGTCGCGCTTGCTGCGGCGGACGGTGGAGGCGAGGCCGAGGCCGATGAGGAGGGTGACGGCGGTGCCGACGGCGCCGGCGACGGCGAGGGAGGCGGCCTCGTTCTCGATGCCGGCGGTGGCGTAGTCGGCGAAGATCGAGCCGGACAGCGGTGAGTCCTCCCCCGCCTCGATGAAGCCGGTGTCCTCCGCGACGCGCTCGAGACCGTCGGGGTCGGGCGCCGCGAACTGGCTGACGACCATCGCCACGACGAAGGACGCGATGACGCCGCCGATCGTGAGTGCGGCCATGGGCTTCGTCTCGCGCGTGTCGAGCTCGAGCCCGGCTGCGCCCTCGACCAGGTCGGGCCGCACGGCCAGCACGGAGCGGACCACGAGCGCGGTGATCACGCCCTCACCGATGCCGATCAGCAGGTGGACCGAGACCATGGCACCGAACACGGTCGTGAACGGCACCGCGACGGTCGCACCGAACAGCCACTCGACCGAGAAGGCCATCGACGACAGCACGACGCTCACCATGGCAGCGAGCCCAGCAGCGCCGGACACCCCGTTGACGGTGCGCGGGAGGATGCGACGGAAGCCGAGGAAGGCGGCCCAGCCGCCGAACGCGGTGACCAGCGCCATGTTCAGCACGTTGTAGCCGAGCGCGCTGATGCCGCCGTCGGCGAACGCGAGCGCCTGGATGATGACCACGACCGTCACCACGAGCGCCCCCATGCCGGGGCCCAGCAACACGGCGGCCAGCGCGCCGCCGAGCAGGTGCCCGGTGGTGCCCGCGGCGACGGGGAAGTTGAACATCTGCGCCGCGAAGATGAAGGCCGCGGCGATGCCGGCCAGCGGCACCTGCTTGTCGCGCAGGGTGCGACCGGTCATCCGGATCGCGATCGCGACGATGGCGAAGCTCAGGACCGCCGTGACCACGGACGTCGGGATGTTCAGGAACCCGTCGGGCGCGTGGAGCGCCAGGATGGACGTCATGCGTGCTGCCTCCGCCGCTGTTGCGAATCGTTTGCAGGAACCATAGTCCCACTGTTGCGAACGGTTCGCAACAACACCCC
>JAWVZO010000218.1:0-4051 GCA_033722135.1 Gammaproteobacteria bacterium
AGGCGCAGATCATCGCTCAGGCGGGCCGGCCCGGCGCGGTCACCATCGCCACCAACATGGCCGGCCGCGGCACCGACATCGTCCTCGGCGGCAACCTCGACGCGGAGCTCGCCGAACTCGGCCCGGAGGCCGACGACGCGGCGCGGGCGAGGCTGCGCGAGAAGTGGACGTCCCGTCACGCCCGCGTGATCGATGCCGGCGGCCTGCATGTGATCGGTACCGAGCGCCACGAGTCGCGGCGCATCGACAACCAGCTGCGCGGCCGCTCCGGTCGCCAGGGCGACCCGGGTTCGACCCGCTTCTACCTCTCCCTCGAGGACAACCTGATGCGCATCTTCGCGTCGGAGCGCGTCTCCGGGCTGATGCAGAAGCTGGGCATGCAGGAGGGCGAGGCGATCGAGCACCCGTGGGTGACCAAGGCGATCGAGAACGCCCAGCGCAAGGTCGAGGGACACAACTTCGACATCCGCAAGCAGCTCCTCGAGTACGACGACGTCGCCAACGACCAGCGGCAGAAGATCTACGAGCTGCGCGACGAGCTGCTCTCCGACAGCGACATCGCCGAGACCATCGACGAGATTCGCGCCGACGTGCTCGAGCAGACCATCGACCAGTACATCCCCCCCCAGAGTCTCGAGGAACTCTGGGACGTGCCGGGCCTGAACAAGGCGCTCGAGGCCGAGTTCGGGCTGCACGTCGACATCCAGAAATGGCTCGACGACGACCCCGATCTGCACGAGGAGTCCCTGCGGCAGCGGATCCACGAGACCGTGGTCGGCGAGTACCGCGCCAAGGAGGCCCAGGCCGGCGCCGAGGTGATGCGCCAGTTCGAGAAGGCGGTGATGCTCCAGGTCCTCGACTCGCAGTGGAAGGACCACCTCGCGGCGATGGACTACCTGCGCCAGGGCATCCACCTGCGTGGCTACGCGCAGAAGAACCCGAAGCAGGAGTACAAGCGCGAGGCGTTCGAGATGTTCACCGCGCTGCTCGACAACATCAACCACGAGGTGGTCGGCATCCTCTCCAAGGTCCAGGTCCGGGCCGAGGCCGACGTCGAGGCGGTCGAGCAGCGACGCCGCGAGTCCACGCCGGCGATGCAATACCAGCACGACGAGGCGCACGCGATGCCCGACGAGGGTCACGTCCCCGAGGACGAGCGTTCGGCCCAGCCGTTCGTGCGCGAGCAGCGCAAGGTGGGTCGCAACGAACCCTGCCCGTGCGGTTCCGGGAAGAAGTACAAGCACTGCCACGGCCGTCTCAGCTGAGACGGGGCCACCGCGATGGCCGTCGGACCCGGAACGTTCCCCGAGATGCTGCCGGTCGCCGGCGTGCGCCTCGGTACGACCCGCGCTGGCCTGCGGCGCAGCGGAGAGCGTGACGACCTGCTGCTGATCGAGCTCGTCGAGGACAGTGCCGCCGCCGCCGTCTTCACGCGCAACGCCTTCTGTGCCGCCCCGGTCGTCGTCGCTCGGGAGCACCTCGCGCACCGCGCGCCACGCTGGCTCCTGGTCAACGCCGGCAACGCCAACGCCGGCACCGGGGCGGAGGGACTCGCCTCGGCGCGGACCTGCTGCGCGGCCGTCGCGGACGACCCGGCGCGGGTCCTGCCCTTCTCGACCGGCGTGATCGGCGAGCCCCTTCCCGTGGACAAGGTCGTCGCCGCGCTGCCGTCCGTGCGCGCGTCGCTGAGCGAGTCGGGCTGGATGGCGGCGGCGCGCGCGATCATGACCACGGACACCCGTCCCAAGGGGGCCAGCCGACGCGTGATGATCGACGGGCGGCCGGTGACGGTGACCGGGATCGCCAAGGGGGCGGGCATGATCCGGCCCGACATGGCGACCATGCTCGCCTTCATCGCCACCGACGCCGAGGCGCCGGCGGACCTGCTCCGGTCCTGCCTCGATGGAGCGGTCGCGGCCTCCTTCAACCGGATCAGCGTCGACGGCGACACCTCCACCAACGATGCCTGCGTCCTGATGGCGACCGGGGCCAGCGGCGTACGGCTCGGGGACAGGGTGGCGCGCGAACTGTTCGCCGACGCCGTAATGGGCGTCTGCGTCGAGCTCGCCCAGGCGATCGTGCGCGACGGGGAGGGAGCCACCAAGTTCATCACCGTCGAGGTCGAGGGTGGGGCGGACGCCGCGGAGTGCCTGCGCGTCGCCGAGACCATCGCCCACTCGCCCCTGGTCAAGACCGCCTTCTACGCCTCGGACCCGAACTGGGGACGCATCCTCGCGGCCGTGGGGCGGGCCGGTGTCGAGGCGCTCGATCTCGAGCGCGTGGTCATCGACCTCGACGAGGTTCGGATCGTCGAGTCCGGCGGCCGTGCTCCGGGCTACCGCGAAGCGGACGGTCAGCGGGTCATGGACCGGGAGGAGATCACGGTGCGGGTCGACCTCGGTCGGGGCGCGGCCCGGGAGTGGCTGTGGACCTGCGATTTCTCCCACGACTACGTCACCATCAATGCCGAGTACCGGACCTGATCGAGCGCGGGATTCGATGAATCGGCCGATTTTTCGGCATGATGCAGTCCGGACTCCAGCCCGACTCGGGGCCTGGTCGGGCTGGGGCCCGACCCGCGGGCAGAGGCTCACGTCGAGGTAACCTCCGCCTCATGTCCGTGCGAGGCGACCGCGGTTGTTACGCGCCACCATGTCCAAAGATCCATCAAGGCCCCTTCACGTCGTCGCTGCCGTCCTGCGCGACGCCGCGGATCGCGTCCTGCTGTCGCGGCGGCACGAGGCGAGCCACCAGGGCGGCCTGTGGGAGTTTCCCGGCGGCAAGCTCGAACCGGGGGAGAGCGCCCCGCAGGGACTTGCGCGGGAGTTGCGCGAGGAACTCGATATCGACAGCCGCCGCTCGCGCCCCTTCCTGCGCGTCGACCATGCCTATCCCGATCTCGTCGTTCGCCTCGACGTCCACGAGGTACTCGACTGGTCCGGGGAGGTGCGGGCCGTCGAGGGGCAGGCGCTGCGCTGGGCCGACCCCCAACGCCTCGATCCCGCCGATTTCCCGGCCGCCGACGTCCCGGTCCTGAAGGCGCTCAAGCTGCCCGCGCACTACGTCATCAGCGACGAGCCCGCCAACCGGACCGGCCTGCTCGAGCGTCTCGACGCCTGCCTCGCGCGTGGCGAGCGGCTGTTCCAGTTGCGGGCGAAGCGCATGGCCCCGGATCGCCTCGGCGAGCTGGTCGGCGAGGCCGTGCGGCGTTGCGACGCGCATGGCGCCCGGCTGCTGGTCAACGCCGAACCGGAGCAGGTGCGTCGCTGGGGGGCGCACGGCGTGCACCTCACGGCGCAACGGCTGATGGCCCTGGATGCTCGGCCGTTGGACCCGGACCGGCTGGTCGCCGCGTCGTGTCACGACGCAGCGCAACTCGCCAGGGCGCACGCGATCGGGGCCGATTTCGCGGTGCTGTCGCCGCTTCGGCCGACGCCGAGTCATCCGCACGCCACGCCGCTCGGCTGGGTGCGCTTCACGGCGTTGGCCGCGGATGCGGGTCTGCCCGTCTACGCGCTCGGTGGCGTGGACCCGGGCGACCTCGACGCGGTGCGTCGCGCGCACGGGTTCGGCGTGGCCGGTATCGGGGCCTTCTGGGGCCGGGGCTGAGCGTGCCCGGAAAGAAGGGGCGGGTGCACCGCTAGTGCGATTCTCCCGGGGCGTCTCCGCCGGTGCCGGAATCGATCCCTTCCGCGTCCTCGCCGGGTATCGCGCGGCTCCCCTCCAGCCACTCGCCGAGGTCGATCAGGCGGCAACGGCGCGAGCAGAACGGCCGCTCGGGCGAGTCCTTCGTCCAGTCGACGGGCCTGCCGCAGGTCGGGCAGGCGACCGTCGGGGTCCCGGTTCGTCCTGCGCCCGTCATCAGAGAATGCAGCAGGTCAGTTCGAACGGGATGGTCCGGTCGACCTGTGCCGCGCGCTCGGACAGTTTCCGCTGGGCCATGAAGCGGACCGTGAAGCGATGCCGGCCGCCGCTGATCTCGGCGTAGCAATCCGCATCGCCGTCCACCCCGACGCGGATCATCTGGCAGGGCAGGTTGGGGTCGAGGTTG
>JAWVZO010000219.1:0-3946 GCA_033722135.1 Gammaproteobacteria bacterium
AGGTGATCCACATCTTGGTGCCGGTGAGCCGGTAGCCGCCGTCGACCTTCTTCGCGCGGGTCTTCATGCCGCCCGGGTTGGAACCGGCGTCCGGCTCGGTCAGGCCGAAGCAGCCGACCCACTCGCCGGTGGCGAGCTTCGGCAGGTATTTCTTGTGCTGCGCCTCGGTGCCGTAGGCGTGGATCGGGTACATGACCAGCGAGGACTGCACGCTCATCGCCGAGCGGTATCCGGAGTCGACCCGCTCGACCTCGCGCGCGACCAGGCCGTAGCTGACGTAGTTGACGCCGGCGCAGCCGAACTCCTCGGGCAGCGTCGACCCCAGGAACCCGAGCTCGCCCATCTCGTTCATGATCTCGCGGTCGAAGATCTCGTTGCGGTTCGCCTCCAGGACGCGCGGCAACAGCCGCTCCTGGCAGTAGTCGCGCGCGCTGTCGCGGATCATCCGCTCCTCGCCGTCGAGCTGGTCGTCGAGCAGCAGCGGGTCTTCCCAGCTGAATTCCGGCTTGGCCATGTCGTTTTCTCCCATCCCGGCGGTGACCCGATCACTGCCGTCTCGTTGTTGAATCCGTGCGCCCCGCTCTACCGGGGCACCCGCGGCACAGGGACGTGCCGCCATTTCGGGGGCGCAGCCGCCGAAATGAAGGCAACCCGAAACCGCGCTTTTGGGTTGCCGTGTCCCGGCAGGCCAAGGATGGCCAGTCCGGGACTTCCGATCAGATATATTGTCCGCTGTCGACCTTGATCACCTCGCCGGTGATCATCCGGGCCGCGTCCGAGAGCAGGAACAGCACCGCGTTGGCGATGTCTTCCGGCTCGGCGAGCACCTTGAGCGCCGTCTCGGCGAGGGCGGCGTCGAGGATCTCCTTCGGCAGCGCGTGCGCCATCTCGGTCATGACCATGCCGGGCGCGACGGCGTTGACGGTCACCCCCTTCGCGCCGAGCTCCTTGGCGGCGGTCTTGGTCAGGCCGACCAGGCCCGCCTTGGCGGCGCTGTAGTTGGCCTGGCCGAACTTGCCGCGCAGGCCGTTGATCGAGGTGACGTTGACCACCCGGCCGTGCCCGGCGGCGCGCATCCGCGGCGCCATCGCGCGCAGCAGGTGGAACGCGCCGGTCAGGTTGACGTCGAGCACCGCCTGCCACTCGGCATCGCTCATCTTGGCCAGGCTGCGATCGCGCGTGATGCCGGCATTGTTGACCAGCAGCGTCGCCGTGTCGGGCAGCCGTTCGACGGCCGCGTTGACCGCGTCGGCGTCGGCGATGTCCACCTCGTGATAGGTGAACGGGACCTCGCCGTCGGGCGGGCCGACGTCGAAGGCGTGCACCTCGGCCCCGGCCGCGACCAGCGCGTCGGCGATCGCCCGGCCGATGCCGCGGCAGCCGCCGGTGACGACGGCCGCATGGCCCTCCAGGTTCCAGCTCGCGCTCATCGACCCACCGCGCTCAGCCGAGCTTGCGGCTCAGCGCCAGGCGCTGGGCCGGGCGGAAGCCGCTCCGCTGCAGGAAACGCAGCAGGCCGAAGTTGTCCCAGTAGACCATGGTGCGCACCGTCTCGACGCGCAGCGAGGCGAGGTTGGCGAGCAGCTGCGAGACCAGCGCGGCCCCGACCTGCCGGCCCCTGACCTCGGGGTCGACGCCGAGGGTGTCGATGACGGCGGAGGTCGCGGTCTGGCCGAAATCGCCGTAGTCGACGCGCGCCATGATGAAGCCGACGATCCGGTCGTCCTGCTCGGCGACCAGCGACAGGCGGATGCCCGACTCCTCGAGCGCCTCGGTCACCTTGCGCCTGTAGTAGCCGCCGCGGTCGCGCCCGGTGACGTGGCGGTCGATGCGCACGATGGCGTCGAGGTCGCCGGCCTGCAGGCTGCGCACCGGGACCTCGTCGCGCGCCAGCGCCTCGAAGTCGTCGCTGTTCGGGTCGCTGTAGTTAGGCTCCTGGGTGAACTGGTTGACCAGCTCGGCGGTGGTCGGATGCGGTTTGTTCATGCCCCTCTCCCTCAGAATGCGTCGGCGACGGTGTCGCGTTCGAGCACCAGCCGCGGCGCGAGCTCGAAGCCGGCGGCGGCGAAGTAGCCGTACATGCCGGTCTCGTCCCAGCCGACCTGGGTCTGCATCTCGACCGCGCCCTGGGCGCGGGCCTGCTCGCAGACCGCCTCCATGAGCTGCTGGCCGATGCCCGCCGAGCGGTGCTCGGGGGCCACCGCGACGGCGTCGAGCACGGCGACGGTCGCGGTCGCGCCGAACTCGCCGTCGAGCAGGTAGGCGAGCGTGATGCCGACCAGGTCGTCGCCGCTGAAGGCGCCCATCGAGACGAACGCGTCGGGATTGCGCTCCTGCGCCCGCAGGCGCTTGTCGAAGAAGCCGCGCCGCGAGATGTCGGTGATGCCGCGGTCGAGGGTGACGACCCGGTCGAGGTCGTCGAGGCCCAGCGGACGCAGCGTGACCTTGCTGTCACTCATGTTCTCTTCTCCCTGTAGGCTGGCCGTCAGGCGTGCAGGCGCTGGTATTTCGCCTGCAGCTCCTCCGGGCTCTCGAAACGGAGCGGATCGGGCGAGATGCAGTCGGACGGGCAGACCAGCACGCACTGCGGCTCGTCCTCGTGGCCGACGCACTCGGTGCAGCGGTCGGGATCGATGACGTAGATCAGGTCGTCGCCCTCATCGATCGCCTCGTTGGGACAGGCCGGGACGCAGGCGTCGCAGGCCGTGCACTCTTCGGTGATGTGAAGTGCCATGATACCTCTCCGTAGCGGCTCAGGAGGCCTTGGCCAGGCCGCCCTGTCCGCGCAGTTTCTCGAAGCGGAACGCGCCCCAGATCGCGGCGCCGATCGCGCCGGCGTAGATCGAGTCCTCGTGCCCTCTGGCGTCGGTCTTGAGCTTCTGCTTCTCGAGCGACTCGTTGAGCGCCGCGACCAGTCCCTCGTCGAGGGCCAGGCCACCGGTCATCAGCGTGACGCCTTCGCTGACCTTGATCACCTTGAGCAGCTTGGCGAGGCGCCCGGCCATCGACAGGTGGATGCCCTTTAGGATGTTCGACGCCGAGATGCCGCGCGAGACCATGTTGATGACGTCGGTCTCGGCGAGCACCGCGCAGATGCTCGACACGTTCTCGGGGTCGTCGGCCTGCTTCGACAGCGGACCGATCTCCTCCTGGGCGATGCCGAGGTAGCGGGCGATGTTCTCGAGGAACTGCCCCGAGCCGGACGCGCACTGGCTGGTCATCCGGTAGGAGAGCACCTTGCCGCGCGGGTCGATCTTGATCGCCTTGCCGTTCAGCGCGCCGATGTCGAGCACCGCGCGGGCCTCGGGGTCGAGGTAGACGGCGCCGCGCGCGTGGGTGGTCATCGAGAAGAAGTGCCCGGTCGAGAACGGCACGTTCTCGCCGTCGCCGGTGGTGGCGATGTAGTCGATGTCGTCCTCGGTGAGGCCGTTCTTCTCGAGCAGTTCGTCGAAGGCGCGCCGCGCCAGCACCAGCGGGTCACGGTTGCGGATCCGGTCGGTGCGCTTGTCGATCCACTCGATCTCGTCGCCCTCGATGCGGAAGATGACGGTCTTGACCGCGCCGGTGCCCAGGTCGATGCCTACTGTCGTTGCCATTATGCCGCCTCCATCACCGCGCGGCGGGCGAACTCCGCGCCGCCCAGCGCGCCGGTGTAGATCGAGTTGGGGTTGATGTTGATGGTGCGCTCGCCGTAGTTCTCCTCGACCAGCTTGCGCAGCTCCTTGACCGCGGCCTCGTTCTTGGCGACGCCGCCGGTGAACGTGAACTCGTCGTCGATGCCGCCGGAGCGCGACAGGATCGACATTGCGCGCAGGATGATCGCGCGGTGCAGCCCGGCCATGATGTCCTCGCGCTTCTCGCCGAGCGAGAGGCGGTCGCGGAGCTCGGCGCCGGCGAAGACCGTGCAGGTCGAGTTGATCTTCACCCGCCGCGTGGCCTGGCCGGC
>JAWVZO010000220.1:0-3923 GCA_033722135.1 Gammaproteobacteria bacterium
TCCCAGAACTGCCGGCCGTCGCGAAGCGCGAACGCGGCGAGCTTGCCGTTCGCGAAACCGGCGATCACCCGGTCCTCGACCACCAGCGGTGGGCTGGTGCCGCGTAGCGACAGCGCGGGCACGCTGGTGTCGTAGTACCACAGGCGCAGCCCGCTGTCGGCATCGTGTGCGACGAGACGCCCGTCAGCGGTCTGCACCGCGGCCACGGTGGCCGTGACCGCAGGGGCGGCGAGGACCTCGCTGGAGACGCGGGTGCGCCAGAGTTCGCTGCCGTCGGCGGCGTCCAGCGCGACGAGGTGAGCGTCCGCGCTACCGACCACGACCCGACCGGCGCCGATCCCGGGACCGCCGCTGAGCGGGAGGCCGGTCTCGCTCCGCCACAGCTCGCGGCCGTCCTCGATCGAGATCGCCAGCACGCGTCCCTCGTGGTCGGCGCAGAAGAGCCGTTCCCCGTCGGTGGCGAGACCGAGCGCCAGGCGTGCGCCGCCCGTGCCTTCGCCGCAGTCGGCACGCCATAGCTGGGTCACCGGAAGCGTCGCGTCGAACTCCTGCAAAGCGGCCGGCTGCGGGCCCGTGTCCTCGTCGTCGCCGAAGCCCATCAGGCCGCAGCCTCCCAGCAGCAGTCCCGCGAGCGGGTAGAGCAGCCATCTCATAGCGTGGACTCCGGGGCCGGTTCGAGACCGAGCTCGTCGAGCTTCATCTGCACGATGGCGCGATTCTCGCTCTCGGCCCCGAGCGCCTCCAGGTAGGCCTCGCGCGCCGCCTCGGGCTGGTCCGCCTCGCGCAGCAGATCTCCGCGAAGCTCCGCCACCTCGGCGGCGAACCGCTCCGCCGGCACCTCCGCGAGCCGGGCCCGGGCGGCGTCGTACTCACCTAGGGCGAACAGCAGCCGCGCCAAGCGCAGCCGCGCGACGTCCACGACGTCGGGCTGATCGGCATGTTCGATGACCCACTGCAGGGAGGCACGCGCCGCCTCGGGATCGCCGTCGGCGACCAGGACGCGGGCCTCGGCCAGGGTGCCGAGGGCCGCGTAGGGCGTGTCGCCGAACTCGTTGCGCAACCGCGCGCTCTCGGCGATCACCGTCGCATGCTGCCCCTGCTCGACCGCGGCGACGAGCCCGGCGTGCAGGTCGGCGGCGGACTCGGCCGTGGCGGTCACGTGGTCCTGCCAGGCGCGGTAACCGAACAGGCCGCCGAGGCCGAGCACCACGCCGATGATCAGCGCCTTGCCGTTCTCCTGCCACCACTTGCGCAGCGCCTCGACCTGCTCCCTCTCCGTTTCGTAGACGTCCAACTGCCCCTCCGTCTAGAGTGCTCAGGCCGCAACCGTGTCGAGCAGGCGCCGCAACCGCGCGGCCACCTCGTCACGTGCGACGTTGGTCTGTTCCCCAGCACCGCGAAGCGGCTTGATCGCCACCTCGCCGCGCGCCCATTCTTCTTCCCCCAGCACCAGGGCCAGCTCGGCCCCGCTGCGGTCGGCGCGCTTGAACTGGCTTTTCAGGCTACCGCCTCCGCAGTGCAGCGACAAGCGCAGTCCGGGCAGCGCGTCACGCAACCGTTCGCCGAGGGCGGCAGCCTCCACCTCGAGCCCCTCGCCGCCGACCACGACGTAGACCTGGGGCGCGGCGCCGCCCGCCGCGGGTGCGTTGCTAGAGGCGGACAGGAGCTCCACCAGGCGCTCGAGGCCCATGGCGAAGCCGACCGCGGGGGTCGGCCGGCCGCCGAGCTGCTCGACCAGGGCATCGTAACGACCGCCCGCACAGACGGTCCCCTGCGCTCCCAGCGCATCGGTGACCCACTCGAACACCGTGCGGCCGTAGTAGTCCAGTCCGCGGACCAGGCGGGGGTTGATGACGTAATCGGCACCGGCCGACTCCAGTCTCTCCCGCACGCCCTCGAAGTGGTCGAGGGATGCGCCGCCGAGGTGTTCCAGCAGCGATGGCGCCTCGGCCAGCAGGGGCTGCATCTCGGGGTTCTTGCTGTCGAGGATGCGCAGCGGGTTGCTGTCGAGGCGCCGCCGGCTGTCCTCGTCGAGCTGCTCGAACTGGTCGGAGAAGTACTCGACCAGGTGGGCACGGTAGGCCGCGCGCTCGTCGGCATCGCCAAGGCTGTTGAGCTGCAGTTCCACCCCGGCGTCCAGGCCGAGACGCTGCCAGAGCCGCCGCCCGACCAGGATCACCTCGGCGTCGATGTCGGGCCCCGGCATGCCGTAGGCCTCGAGTCCGACCTGATGGAACTGGCGGTAACGCCCCTTCTGCGGCCGTTCGTACCGGAACATCGCCCCCCGGTACCAGAGGCGCTGCACCTGGTTGTGCAGCAGGCCGTGCTCGATGCAGGCGCGCACGCAGCCGGCGGTGCCCTCCGGGCGCAGCGTAAGGCTGTCGCCGTTACGGTCGGGAAAGGTGTACATCTCCTTCTCGACGATGTCGGTGACCTCGCCGATCGAGCGCGAGAAGAGCTCGGTGCGTTCGAGCATGGGCAGGCGGATCTCGCGGTAGCCGTACGACTCGACCACCTCGGAGATCACCGCCTCGAGGTGCTGCCAGTGCCCGCTCTCGCCGGGCAGGATATCGCGCATCCCGCGGATCGCCTGGACCTTGCCCCCCGCCACGGCTCAGCCTCCCCCGTCGCGGCGCGCCAGCGCATCGCGCACCTGGCGCTCGAGGGTCTCCAGAAGCGCCTCGTTGTCGACCTTGCCCGCCGGCGCGCCGGAGAGGTAGAGCAGGTTCGGCTCGCCGCCGGTGATGCCGATCTGCGCCTCCCGCGCCTCGCCGGGGCCGTTGACCACGCAGCCGATGATCGCCACGTCGAGGCTCTCGGTGACGTCGGCCAGCCGTTCCTCGAGGGCGTTGACCGTGCCGATGACGTCGAACTTCTGCCGCGAACAGGTGGGACAGGCGATGATGTTCACGCCGCGGGTGCGCAAGTTCAGGCTCTTGAGGATGTCAAAGCCGACGCGCACCTCCTCGACCGGGTCGGCGGCGAGCGAGACACGCAGGGTGTCGCCGATGCCCTCCATCAGCAGGATGCCGAGACCGACCGCCGACTTGACCGTCCCCGAGCGGAGTCCGCCCGCCTCGGTGATGCCGAGGTGCAGCGGCGCATCGACCCGGCCCGCCAGCCCCCGGTACGCGGCGACCGTCATCTGCACATCGGAGGCCTTGAGGCTGATCTTGTAGTCGTGGAAATCGACCCGGTCGAGCAGCTCGATCTGCTGCAGCGCGGACTCGACCAGTGCCTCCGCGGTCGGCTCGCGGTACTTCTCGAGGAGGTGCTTTTCGAGCGACCCGGCGTTGACTCCGATGCGGATAGGGATGCCGTGCGCCCGCGCGCTGTCGACCACCGCGCGGACCCGCTCCTCGCGCCCGATGTTACCGGGATTGATACGCAGGCAGTCGGCGCCGAGCTCGGCGACGCGCAGCGCTATGCGGTAGTCGAAGTGGATGTCGGCGACCAGCGGCACCCCGACCCGTTCGCGGATCCGGCCGAACGCCTCGGCCGCATCGAGCGTCGGCACCGAGACGCGGACGATGTCGGCGCCCGCCTGCTGAAGCGCCGTGACCTGGGCGACGGTCGCCGCCACGTCGAGCGTGTCGGTGTTGGTCATGCTCTGCACCGCGATCGGCGCGCCGTCGCCGATCGGCACGTCACCGACCATCAGCCGGCGCGAATGGCGTCGCACGGGTGCTGTGTGGAAACGCATGGTGGCTGTCCGGGAAGGCCCGACCTCAGGGATTGCGGGTGACGATCTCGCCGTCGAGGTCGTCGAGGACGAAGCGCGCGATGCCCTTGTTGTCGTACGAGGCGTGGTCGACGGGACGCCCGTCGAGCTCGACGTCAACGGCACCGGACTTGCCCAGCAGGATCAGGAACGGCACCTCGCCGGTCACCTCGCGGGTGGTCCCGGCGCGCAGCATGTCGAA
>JAWVZO010000221.1:0-3900 GCA_033722135.1 Gammaproteobacteria bacterium
ACCACGAGAAGAAGGCCGTCGAGTTCTTCGAGAACGTGGTCGAGAACAGCAGCGACCCGAAGCTGCGCGAGGCCGCCGAGGCGCTCGCCGAGGACGAGCGCGGGCACGTGCTGCTGCTCCAGGAGTGGCTGGCGCGCTTCCCCGAGCCCGAGGCGGGCTGGGACGAGGACCCCGACCCGCCAAACCTCCAGGAGTGATCCGAACGCGACGACGCCCGGCCCCGGCCGGGCGTTTTTTTGCCCCACGGGGGTCGGCCGGGCGGTCCACGCTGCCCGTCATGCTAAGCTGCGCGCCCCACCCCCGCCATCTTCTCCGCCCTCTTCCAGGATGAGAATCAGCGTCGTCATCCCCTGCTTCAACGAGGTCGAGACGGTCGAGGCCCTGGTCTCGGCCGTCGAGGCCGCACCGCCCGCCGACAAGGAGATCATCGTCGTCGACGACGGCTCGACCGACGGCAGTGCCGCGCTGCTGCGCGAGCGCATCGACGGGCAGCGGGCCGTGGTGGTCTACCACGACACCAATCGCGGCAAGGGCGCGGCGCTGCGTTCGGGATTCGCCCGTGCCACCGGTGACATCGTGATCGTCCAGGACGCCGACCTCGAGTACGACCCGGAGGAATACCCGGTGCTGATCGAGCCGATCGTCGAGGGCAAGGCCGACGCGGTCTACGGCTCCCGCTTCATGGGACACCGGCCGCACCGGGTGCTCTACTTCTGGCACCGGGTCGGCAACGGCTTCCTGACGCTGCTCTCGAACATGTTCACCAACCTCAACCTGACGGACATGGAGACCTGCTACAAGGCCTTCCGCAGGGAGGTGATCCAGTCGCTGACGCTGGAGCAGGACCGGTTCGGCTTCGAGCCCGAGGTCACGGCGAAGCTGGCCCGCGGTCGTTACCGCATCTACGAGGTCGGCATCGCCTACTACGGCCGGACCTACGCCGAGGGCAAGAAGATCGGCTGGCGCGACGGCCTCCAGGCCGTCTGGTGCATCCTCAAGTACAACCTGTGGCGCTGAGGACGGATTCGTCGCCTGTGCGAGATCCCGGAACGGCCGGAACCGGCCGGACTACTCGGGCAGGTTGACCGTGACGATGTCGTAACCGTCCGATTTCAGCGCGTCGATGACCGCCTGCAGGTCGTCGGCCCGGTAGCGGACGATGGCGAGGCGCTGCCCCGTCTCGTCGGGGTGGGTCGGCGAGACCACGGTCGAGATCTTGCCGCCCGCCTGGTTGACCGCGGCGAGCAGGCCGGCCAGGCGGCCGACCTCGTCGGGCAGGTGCACGGCGATGCGCGCGACGTCGACCACCTGGCAGCCGGTCACCTCGAGGAAGAAGTCGACCAGGTCGACGCCGGTGACGATGCCGACCAGCTTGTCGCCGTCGACCACCGGCAGGCAGCCGACCCGGCGGTCGCGCATCAGGCAGCCGGCCTCCTCGACCAGCATGCCGGGCGTCGCGGTGACCACGTCGTCGTGCATCAGCTGGCCCGCGGTGACCTTGGAGAGCAGGTAGTTCACCTCGCCGACGTCGAGGGTGGTGATCGGGGATGGCTCGGCGCGCTGCACATCCCGGTGCGAGACGATGCCCGCCAGCCGGCCCTCGGCATCGACGACCGGCAGGTGGCGCAGCTTGCGCTCGCGCATCAGCTCGGCCAGCTTCGAAAGCTTGGTCTCACGGGTCACGGTGACCACGTCGCGGGTCATGATGCGGTCGACGTACATCGCGTTTCTCCTCGTTCCCTGTCTCGTCCCTCGGGCCTAGTGCCCGAGGTAGGCCTTGCGTACCGTCTCGTCCTGGAGCAGTTCCGCCGCCGGCGCGCTCGAGACCACCTTGCCGGTTTCCAGGACGTAGCCCCGGTCGGCGATCTGGAGTGCAGCGTTGGCGTTCTGCTCGACCAGCAGCACCGTGGTGCCCCCCTCGTGCAGCTCGCGCACCACGCGGAAGATCTCCTCGACCAGCAACGGCGCGAGCCCCATCGACGGCTCGTCGAGCAGCAACAGGCGCGGCCGGCCGAGCAGCGCGCGGCCGATCGCGAGCATCTGCTGCTGCCCCCCCGAGAGGTTCCCGGCCAGCTCCCTGCGCTTCTCGCCGAGGATCGGGAACAGGTCGTAGACCTCGTCGATGCGGCCCGCGACCCAATCGGCGTCTTTGCGCTGGCTGTAGCCGCCGAGCAGCAGGTTGTCATGCACGCTCAGCGGGGCGAAGACCTGGCGCCCCTCGGGCACCTGGCAGACGCCGCGCGCGACGATTTTGTGGGCGGCGAGCCGGGTGATGTCGTCGCCGTCGAAGCGGATCGTGCCGCCGCTCGCCGGCTGCACGCCGGAGATGGTGCGCAGCAGCGTGCTCTTGCCGGCGCCGTTGGCGCCGACGATCGCGACCAGTTCCCCGGGCCGGACCTGCAGGGAGACGCCGTGGATCGCCTGGATCGGCCCGTAGTGGGTGGCGAGGTCGGCGACCTCCAGCAGCGGCGTCTCACTGGACGGCATACTGCACCTCCCCGCCCAGGTAGGCGGCGATCACCTTCGGGTCGTTCTGGACCTCGGCGGCGGTACCCTCGGCGAGCTTGCTGCCGTAATCGAGGACCAGCACGGTGTGCGAGATGCCCATGACCAGGCCCATGTTGTGCTCGACGAGCAGCACGGTGACGCCGCTCTCGCCGATGCGACGGATCAGCTCGCGCAGCTCGACCGTCTCGGTGTCGTTGAGCCCGGCGGCCGGCTCGTCCATCAGCAGCAGGCGCGGCCGCGCGGCCAGCGCGCGGGCGATCTCGACCCGCTTGAGGACGCCGTAGGGCAGCGCGTCGGCCGGGGTGTCGGCGAGGTGGTCGAGGCCGCAGAAGGCGAGCGCCTCGCGCGCCCATTCGCGGACCCGCCGCTCCTCGTGCACCACGCCCGGCAACCGCAGCGCGGCGCGGTAGAGCCCGCTCGACGTGCGCAGGTGGCAGCCCACCATGACGTTCTCGAGCACGCTCATGTTGAAGAAGATCTGCAGGTTCTGGAACGTGCGCGAGATGCCCCGCGCGGCGATCTGGTGCGGGTCCAGGCCGACCAGGCTCGTCCCGTCGAAGTCGATGCCGCCACCGCTCGGCACGTAGACGCCGGAGAGCATGTTGAACAGCGTCGTCTTGCCGGCGCCGTTGGGGCCGATGACCGCGTAGATCTCGCCCTCCTCGACCGCGAACGACAGGTCGGCGATGGCGGCCACGCCGCCGAACGCCTTGACCAGGTCGCGCACCTCGAGCAACGCCACGTCAGCCCTCCTCCGCGGCGACGGTGGTGCGCTTCCTGCGCAGCAGGTTGGCCGCGCCCCGCGTCATGCCGACGAACAGGCCCTGGGGGAGGAAGATCATGATGGTCATCAGGATCGCGCCGAGGATCAGCACCTCGTAATCCTCGAAGACCACCAGCACCTGCGGCAGCAGCGTCAGCACGATCGCGCCGAACACCGCGCCGAAGGTCGAGGCGAGGCCGCCCAGCACGACCATGGTCACGATCTCGATCGAGAAGAAGAAGTTGAACGAGACCGGGCTGATGAAGTTCTGCTGGTGGGCGAACAGGCTGCCGACGAACGAGGCCAGCAGCGCCGAGAAGACGAAGATCTGGCTCTTGGTCCGCGCCGTGTCGACCCCCATGGTCTGCGCGGCGACCTCGGAGCCGTGCACCGCGCGCAGCGCGCGTCCGGCCCGCGAGTCGATGATGTTCAGCGAGACCAGGACCGTCGCCAGCACCACCACGGTCATTACCGCGTACCACTCGAGGTCGCTGTCGATCACGTGGCCGAACAGCGAGAGCGACGGGATGCCGCCCATGCCGTCGGGTCCACCGGTCCAGTTGGTCGCCTGGACCATGATGATGTTGACGATGATGCCGAAGCCGAGCGTCGCCATCGCCAGGTAGTGC
>JAWVZO010000222.1:0-3892 GCA_033722135.1 Gammaproteobacteria bacterium
GGCCTTCAGCGCGGTGCGCTGCGCGACCGCGAACCCCTCCGCCCCCTCGGAGCCGGTCAGGCACTCGACCACGACATCCTCGGGTGACAGCCCGGCGAGCTCCACGCCGACCGCCAGCGACAGGGTCTCGCCGCTGGCCACCACGTCGGCCGGGGGCGCGACGAGGTGCAGCCGGACGCTGGGCCATGCGTTCGCGACCCGGGCCTTCCACTCGGCCAGCGCGCGGGCGGGGGCACCCTCGTCGGCGCCGAGCGCCCGGCGCTGCCAGTTCGCTGGGCCGTAGAGCTTCATGACGTAGTCCATGACCATGCGCTGGGCGTTGAAGCGCGGGATCAGCGACTTCATCGACGCCTTGGAGAGGCGCACCCAGCCCTCGGAGTAGCCGTGGGCACCGCGCGCGTAGTAGAGCGGGGCGACGTCGAACTCGAGCAGGTCGAGCAGCTCGCGGCTCTCCTCGGCGTCGCGGTTCTCCGCCGGCGTCTCGGGCGGATGCGGGGTGATGGCCCAGCCGTTCTCGCCGTTGTAGCCCTCGCCCCACCAGCCGTCGAGCACGCTGAGGTTGACCACGCCGTTGATGCCGGCCTTCTGCCCCGAGGTGCCGCTCGCCTCGAGGGGGTACTCGGGGGTGTTGGCCCAGACGTCGCAGCCGGCGACCAGCTTGCGGGCCAGGGCCATGTCGTAGCCCTCGACGAGGACGATCCGGCCCTCGAATTCGGGGCGCCGCGCGAAGCCGTGGATGGCGCGGATCAGGTCCTGGCCCGGGGTGTCCTTGGGGTGCGCCTTGCCGGCGAAGATCAGCACCGCGGGCCGCTCGGGGTCGTTGAGCAGGCGCGCGAGACGGGCGGGGTCGGCGAACCAGAGGGTGGCGCGCTTGTAGGTGGCGAAGCGCCGCGCGAAGCCGATGGTCAGGATGTCGGGGTTGTCCGGGTCGAGGTGGCGCACCAGGCGCTCGACCTGGGTCGGCCCGACACCGTTGCGGCGGTACTGGGCGACGACCCGGCGGCGCACGTCGGCCAGCATCTCCATCTTCAGGGACTGGCGCACGCTCCAGAAATTGTGGTCCGGGATCTCCTCGATGCGTTCCCAGTACGCCTCGTTGCGCTGCTCGTTGCGCCACTGGCCGCTGAAGCGCATGTCGAACAGGTTCAGCCAGTCGCGGGCCAGGAAGGTCGGCACGTGGATGCCGTTGGTGACGTGGGTCAGCGGGTTCTCGCCGGCCGGCACCTGCGGCCACACCTCGCGCTCCATCTCGGCGGCCACGCTCCCGTGGATCGCGCTGACGCCGTTGTGGAAGCGCGAGCCCTGCAGCGCCAGGGTGGTCTGGTTGAAACGCTCCCGCTTCGCATCCAGCGCGCCGAGGGCGAGGAAGCCCTCGAGGTCCAGGCCGAGCTCGCCGGCGAACCCGCCGAGGTACTCGCCGACCAGGTCGCGCGGGAAGATGTCGTGGCCGGCCGGCACCGGCGTGTGGGTGGTGAACACCGTGCCGGCGGCGACCAGCTCCAGCGCGGCCGGGAAGGTCATGCCGGCCGCGACGTGGGTGCGGCAGCGCTCGAGGATGGAGAACGCCGCATGGCCCTCGTTGATGTGCCACACGGTGGGTTCGAGGCCGAGCGCGCGCAACGCCCGGACCCCGGCGATGCCGAGCACCATCTCCTGCTGGATGCGCGTCTGCTCGTCGCCGCCGTAGAGCTGGTAGGTGATCGCCCGGTCGTCCTCGTCGTTCTCCGGGAGGTCGCTGTCGAGCAGCACGAGCCGGATGTGGCCCGCCTTCGCCTCCCAGACGTTGAGGCGGAGGCTGCGTCCCGGCAGGGCGAGCGAGACGGTCACGGGCGAACCGTCTTCGGCGGTCGCGGGACGCACCGGGAGGTCGCTGAAGCGGATCGGGGCGTAGTGGGCGACCTGGTTGCCGTGGCCGTCGATGGTCTGCGAGAAATAGCCCTGACGGTAGAGGAGGCCGACGGCGACGAACGGCAGCCCGAGATCGCTGGCGGCCTTGCAGTAGTCTCCGGCGAGGATGCCGAGACCGCCCGAGTAGATCGGGAAGCTCTCGTGGAAGCCGAACTCGGCGCAGAAGTAGGCGACCAGATCCTCTTCGGGATCGAGCAGGAGCTGCAAATCGCTGCGCGCGTGCTCCCGGTGGTAGGTGTCGTAGCTCGACAGCACCCGGTTGTAGTCGTCCATGAAGACGCGGTCCTGCGCGGCGGCGTCGAGGCGCGCCTGCGCGACCCTGCGGAGGAACACCTTCGGGTTGTGGTGGCACGCCTCCCACAGTTCGGCGTCGAGACGGTGGAACAGGCCGCGCACCGGCCGCTCCCAGCTGTAGAGGAGGTCGTTGGCGAGTTCCTCGAGGCGGGCGACCCGCTCGGGCAGGAGCGGCTGGACCTCGAGGGAGAAGCGGGTTCCGGGCATGGTGTCTGCGTCCCTGTCGTGTTGGGCGGGCCGGGGGCGTTCAGCGCAGCGGCACGGCGCGCGGCACGAACGTGACCTCGGCGAAGTTGCGGCGTAGCTTCTTGCTGTAGAAGCCGGACAGCGTTCGGCCCGCGCCGTAGCGGACCCGCTCGCCCGCGGCGATCTCCAGCCGGGGCACAGCAAGCCAGAGACGCCGTTCGTCGCGCTCGACCAGGAGGTAGGTGTAGCTGTTGCTGTCCAGGGCCTCGACGACGGTGCCGGTGTAGGGCAGCGCCGCGGTCGGTCCCCCGAGTCCCAGCGCGCGCTGCGCGGCGTTCACGTCCGGGTGCCCCGGCGGGGGCGCGGCGAGCGCGCCGGAGGCGAGGAGCAGCAGGGCGATGGGGATCGGGAACAGTCTGGGCATGGGCATGCCGTCCTGACGGTGCAGGAGGAGAGTAGCCAGCCCCGGACCGCCCGGCAACCGTCGCTTGCCGGGATGGTGCCGGGTCCCTAAAGTCACGACGTGAGCCGGGAGTGACCGATGACCGCCGCCATCCTGCCCAGCGTCTGCCCCCACGACTGCCCCAGCACCTGCGCGCTGGAGGTCGAGCGTCTGGCTCCCGACCGGATCGGCAAGGTGCGAGGCGCGCGCGACAACGACTTCACCCAGGGGGTGATCTGCGCCAAGGTGGCGCGCTACGCCGAGCGGGCGCACCACCCCGACCGGTTGACCACCCCGTTGCGGCGGATCGGCGCGAAGGGATCCGGACGCTTCGAGCCGATCGACTGGGAGACCGCCCTGGAGACCGTCGCCACGGCGTTCCACGAAGCGGCCGAGCGCCACGGCGCCGAGGCGGTCTGGCCCTACCGGTACGCTGGCACGATGGGCCTGGTGCAGCGCGACGGCATCGACCGCCTGACCCACTGCCTCGGCTACTCGCGCCAGCACAAGACGATCTGCTCGAGCGCGATGGGTGCCGCGCTCGCCGCCGGTCTCGGCGCGGCGCGCGGCACCGACCCGCGCGAGATCCCGGAGAGCGATCTGGTGGTGTTCTGGGGCCTGAACGCCGCGGCGACCCACGTCCACGCGCTTCACCTGGCTCGCCAGGCGCGGCGTCGCCGCGGCGCGCGCATCGTCGTCGTCGACCCGTACCGCAATCGCACCGCGGAACTGGCCGACCTGCACCTGCCGCTGCAACCGGGCAGCGACGGGGCGCTGGCCTGCGCGGTGATGCACGTGCTGTTCCGCGACGGGCTGGCCGACCGCGACTACCTGGCGCGCTACACCGACCGCCCGGAGGCGCTGGAGCGCCACCTCGCGTCGCGTGGTCCCGAGTGGGCCGCGACGCTCACCGGGCTCGATGCCGGGACCATCGAGGGCTTCGCCCGCGAATACGGCGACACCCCGCGCAGCCTGATCCGGCTCGGCTACGGCATGTCGCGCTCGCGCAACGGCGTGCCCAACGCCCATGCCGTCACCTGCCTGCCGGCGGTCAGCGGCGCC
>JAWVZO010000223.1:0-3864 GCA_033722135.1 Gammaproteobacteria bacterium
GTAGGTGATCGAGCCGGAGGAATCGGTGCTGTCGGTCGGGAGGTCGTCGATGTCGACGCCCGGGACCGTCGCACCCCGGTAAACGACCCCGAAGGGGTGGTCGCTCGCCTCGTAGCTCGACACCCCGAACGCCTGGGCGTCATCGTGACAGGAGAGGCAGGCCACCGAGACCGTGCCCGCGACGTTGCCGGAGTTGGGGTCGAGCCGTCCGAGATCGTCGAACGTCGTGAAGGTCGTCTCGCCGCTCGCCACCGTGCCCGCGGTCCAGGTGGGCTCGGCCGCGGCGCTCGGGTCGCCGGCCGGGGTGTGGCAGAAGACGCAGACATTCATCACCGGCCCGTCCTCGGTTCCGGTCAGGTTGTGCTTCGTGCTGGCGATCCCGGCCTGTAGCAGGGTCGGCACCAGCAGCAGGAAGCCGCATGCGAACCCTCGAAGGCTCGCCCGGCCCGCTCCTGCGGGTGACGCCTCGTCGGGCGGCGATGTCTTCACGGTCAGACCCCTTGGCGGCATCAAGAAACGAAATGCCGAGCGTACATGGGGATTTTAGCAAAGGTCGGCCAAATCAGACTCCTGTACCCGGGTACAGGGTGTCGGCAGCCGATCGGGATCGACCGCGAGAGGATCACATCGACTCGCCCTGGAAGTCGAAGGTCATGCCCGGCGAAGGTTCCTGCAGGAAGAAGCCCTGGATGTAGTCGATCTGGCACTGCCACAGGGTGTTCAGGTGGCGGGCGTCCTCGACGAACTCGGCGATCACCTTGCGCTCGGTTTCGTGGGCCTTCTCGGTGACCTGCCTGATCTTCTCCTGCCCCGTGGTCCCGCTGTCCATCGCGGTCGCGAAGCTGCGGTCGAGCTTCAGGAACGAGGCCGGGACGTGGCCGAGCAACTGGAAGGAGTTGCTGGTGCTGCCGAAGTGGTCGATCGCGATGAGGCAGCCGACCCCGTGCAACGCTTCGCAGAACGACCGCGCGTCGCCGATGTGGTTGGCGATCGCCTCCTCGTCGATCTCGAACACCAGCGCCTCGCTGGGCAGTTGGTACTTCTCTAGGCGCTCGGCGAGCCAGCCGACGAGCTCGGTGTCCGAGAGCGTCGTCTCGCTGAGGTTGATGAACAGGCGGGTTCCCCGGCCGCTCTTGTGGCGCTTGGCCAGGATGTGGATGACGTTGGCGA
Source organism: Gammaproteobacteria bacterium (assembly GCA_033722135.1). Lineage (GTDB taxonomy): Bacteria > Pseudomonadota > Gammaproteobacteria > QNFN01 > QNFN01 > QNFN01. The sequence goes on from JAWVZO010000223.1 coordinate 1,171, forward strand.
TGACCCAGCGCTCGATCTGGGCGATCTGCCCGCTCTGTTCGGCCGCGGGGAGGAACTGGGCGGGTGAGATGACCTCGCCCTCCTCGTCGAACATGCGCAGGAAGACCTCGTAGTTCTCCTCGCCGCCGCCGGTGAGGCCGACGATCGGCTGGTAGAAGAGCCGGAAACGCCCCTGGTTGCCGGCCTCCTTGATCATCTCGACCATGACCTGGTCGCGCTGCTGGGTGGCGCGCGCGTAGCTGACCGCGTTGTGGCGCTGCAGCCGGTTGCCGCCTGCACCCTGCGCGCTTTCGCAGGCGAGGTCGGCCTGGGCGACGACGACGTGCGCCTTGTCCCCCGGCTCGACCGGGCTCAGACCGAGGCTGCAGGTCATGCTGACCGCCTGGTCGTCGACCTCGAAGAGCTTGTCCGCGACGCTCGCGCGCAGCCGTTCGCCGAATTCGGCGGCGGCGTCGAGGTCGCCCGTCTCCAGGAGCACGGCGAAGGCCTGGTCGCTGAGGCGCGCGAGCAGGGCGTCCTCGCCGGCAAGCTCGCGTATCAGGTCCGCGAAAGCGCGCAGGACGGCGTCCATGGCCGCGAAGCCGACCTGTTCCTTGACCGATTTGAAGTCGTCGATGGCGATGTAGAGCAGGTGCAACGGCCCGGATTCGGGCTGGACCAACCGCACATCGAGCGCCTCCAGGAACGCGGTACGGTTGAGCAGCCCGGTGACGGTGTCCTGCTTGGTCAGCGCCTGCAGCTTGGCCTGGAGCTCCGCGTCGTCGGCCTCCTCGCGTATGGTGATCTGGGTGCAGGGCTCGCCGTCGTAGTTGGCGGGCGCGAACAGCATGCGCGCCGAGAACTGGGCGCCGTCCGGCAGCAGGCCGGTCAGCTCGAGCTCGTGCTCGTCGGTCTCGCCGCGCGAGAACGCGCGCAGGAACTCCTTGAGCCGGGTCTGGTCGTCCGGCACCACCATGTCCATCAGCGGGACGCCCTCGAGATCCCCGAAACCCTCGAAACCGAAGAGTTCGAGGTAGGCCGGGTTGGCGTAGATGTGCATGCCTTCGTGGGCGTAGGCGATGGCGTCGCGGGAGCTGGCGAGCAGTTCCTGGCAGCGGCGGTCGGTCTCGTCGAGCAGGACGCGGGCGCTGGCCAGCTCGCGTCTCTGCATCAGCTGGGTCGCCTCCCGCCTGATCACCGTCTGGAGGTGCTCGGCCGAATGCTTGCTCACGATGTTGCTGGCGCCCTGGCGCAACGCGGACAGCGCGTGCTGCTCGTCGTAGTCACCGGTCGCGACGACGACCGGCAGGTCGGCGTCCCGGGCACGGACTACCTCGAAGATCCGCGCGAGCGGCGTCTCCTCGAGGGCGTCGACGGTGAGCACCATGTCGAAGCGCTGCTTGTCGAGAAATGCCTCGACGTCCTCGTCGTCCTCGGCGACCTCCGCGCGCACGGCGATGCCTGCGTTGCGCAACGCCTTGATGTAACCCTGCGCCTCGTTGCGCGAGTTCTCGACGATCAGCAGGCGGAGTACGGTATCGCTGTCCATCCAGAGCCAGCTCGCGACGTGTCGATCCCGTGACCCGCGCGATCGCGTTATTGGTTTTCTGAGCGCCAGGCGTCGCTGGTCAGGGCCGTCCCGCCTCGCGTTCCAGCGACTGCTTGCCCAGGTCCCCCGGTACTTCCCTGACCAGGCGGGGCACCAGGTAGCCGGGCAAGCGCGCCACGAGCTCCCGGTGCAGGCCGATCGCACTCGCGTCGTCGACCTCGAAATGGGCCGTTCCCGCCGTGCGGTCGAGCATGTGCAGATAATACGGCAGCACACCGGCCGCGAACAGCCGCGTGGCGAGCCGTTCCAGGGTGGCGACGTCGTCGTTGATCCCGCGCAGCAGGACGGACTGGTTGAGCAGGGTCGCGCCCGCGTCCCGCAGCCGGGCCAGGCCGGCGTCCACGGTCGCGTCGAACTCGGCGGGATGGTTGGCGTGGATCACCACGACGACGGCCAGGCGACTCGCCGCGAGCCTGGCGCAGAGCGCCTCGGTGACCCGCGTCGGCAGCACCACCGGCACGCGCGTGTGCAGGCGCAGACGGCGGAGCCGGGGCACCGCCTCGGCCGCGGCGATCAGGGCGAAGAGCCGGCGGTCGGCGAGGGTCAGCGGGTCGCCGCCGCTGAGGATCAGCTCGTCGACGTCGGGCAGGCCGGCGAGGATCGGGCCTAACCGCTCCGGGTCGACGCCGGCCTGGTCGCCGTACGGGAAGGCGCGACGGAAACAGAAGCGGCAGTGGACGGCGCACGCCCCGGTGGTCATCACCAGCGCACGCCCCCGGTACTTCCGCAGCACGCCCGGTTCGACGACCGCATCGAGGTCGCCCACGGGGTCGGCGCAGAAGCCGGGCGCCGCCGTCTGCTCTGCGACGGTCGGGAGCACCTGCCTGAGCAGAGGGTCGTCGGGATCACCGTGGCGCATGCGCGCCAGGAAGCCCGGCGGGACGCGCAGCGGGAAGGCCGCGACATCCGTGGCGAGCGAGGCGGGCAGGCCGAGCGCGGCGAGCAGCGCGTCGCTGCGGAGGTTCGCTGCGCGCAGCTCGGCCTGCCAGTCCGGCTCCTGTATCGGCTCGGGGTTGGCGTGTATCATGGCGCGCCAGTTTCGGGGCGCGATCCCCCGGTTGCAAGCACGAGAGAAGCGATGGCCACCTATTCGACCAACGAATTCA
>JAWVZO010000224.1:0-3855 GCA_033722135.1 Gammaproteobacteria bacterium
CATCAACCAGGTCGAGTACCTCGCCCACCGCGCCGGCTTCCCCAACTGGCATCACCAGATCAACCGCGACCTCGGCCGGCTCGCCCAGCACAGCAACGGCCTGCTCAGCCGCTTCTGCCCGAGCGCGATCGACACCCACCGCCTGCCCGGCCTGATCCCGGGACGAGGCGTGCTGAGCGCCACGTTCGGCGCCCCGCCCGACACCCTGCTGCTGCTGATCGTCCATCTCGCCCTAGGCCGCCGCGCCCGCGGACAGCAGCTCGAGTACATCGCCGAGCTGGCCCGCGACCACCCCCACGTCATCGTCATGGGCGACCTGAACAGCCCGCTCCGGCAGTGGCAGGACGTCGGGCCGCTGCAGACCCTCGGCCTCCACTCGCCGGCCCGCGACCTGCCGACCTACCCCAGCTGGCAGCCGCAGCGCGGCATCGACCACATCCTCGTCGGCCCGACCCTGCGCGTGAGCCACGTCAGCACCCTCGAGTACCACTATTCGGACCACCTGCCGATCGCGATGGAGGTCCGGGTCCCGTCGCGTATCGCGCTCGAACCGCATCCCACCGCCACCGTCACTGCCTGAGCGGGTGACCCGGATCGCGTCGATGGGTACGCCCGCGCCCCAGGCGCCGGCGTACCACGCGGATGATCGTCAGCCCCGGGCGTATGGCGTTGCGGGGGTCACTCGTCGACGAGCCGGCTGCGCACCAGCAGCGGCTCGTGCAGGGTACGGTGGACGGGGCAGCGGTCGGCGATCTCGAGCAGGCGTTCCCGCTGGGCCTCGTCGAGGTCACCTTCGAGCAGGATCTCGCGCGCGATGACGTCGACCCGGGAGCTCTCCTGCGGGCAGTCGGCGCAGTCTTTCGCGTGCACCTTCTCGTGCTCGAGGCGCACCCGCACACCTTCCAAAGGCAGGTTCTTGCGGTCGGCGTACATGCGCAGGGTCATCGCCGTGCAGGCGCCGAGCGCGGCGTTGAGGAGCTGGTAGGGACTCGGTCCGAGATCGGTACCGCCCATCTCGGCGGGCTCGTCGGCGAGCAGCGGGTGCCCGCCCGCGTCGAGCTCGGTGACGTACCCGTCCGCGCCGATATGCGCCAGCACCCGCTTCTCGCCCGCCGCCTCGCGACGCCGCGGGGCCAAGGCGTCGACGTACTTGGTCGCCCACGCGGCGATCACGGTGCCGACGTACTCCGCGTCGTCCGGGTCCCCGAGCAGGTGGTCGGCGCGGTCGAGCGACACGAAACTCTTCGGGTGCATCGCCGCCTGGAAGATGCGCGCGGCGTTGTCGACGCCGACGGTGCGGTCGACCGGCGAGTGGAAGATCAGCAGGGCGCGCCTCAGTTCACGGATCGCCTTCTGCATCGTCTGGTCGGCCAGGTCGTCGAGGAGGGCCTGGCGGATGCGGAACGGACGTCCGCCCAGATCGACCTCGGCCTCGCCCTCTTCCTCGATCTGGGTTCGGTGTTCCTCGAAATGACGAATCACGTGCGCCGCGTCGCACGGCGCCCCGACAGTCGCCACGGCCCGCACCGACGGGAGCTCGCCCGCGGCGGCGAGCACCGCCGTGCCGCCGAGCGAGTGACCGACGAGGATCTGCGGCGCATCGAGCTCGCGCTCCATGTGCCGCGCCACGGCGACCAGGTCGTCGACGTTCGAAGAGAAGGTGGTCTCCGCGAATTCACCCCCGCTGCCGCCCAGGCCGGTGAAATCGAAGCGCACGACCGCGATGCCCCGCGCGGTCAGCGCCTGGCTGATACGGCGCAGGCCCTTGAGGTCCTTGCCGCACGTGAAGCAGTGCGCGAACAGCGCGTAGCCGCGCGGCCTGCCGTCGACCGGCAGGTCGAGTGCCGCGGCGAGCGAATCGCCGCGACCGTTGTCGATGGAGAGTGCTCGACTGGCCATGGTTGATGCCTCGGGATCAGCAGGTGAACAGGAAGACGGCGAACAGGCCCTCGGGATCGAGCCATTCGCGCCACGGGCGGAAGCCGGCCGCCGCGGCGAGCTCGCGGAAGCCCTCGGGGGTGTACTTGTAGGCACTCTCGGTATGGATGCTCTCGTCGGCGGCGAACGCGATCTCCGTGCCGTCGATCGCCACCCGCTGCGCCCGCCGGCTGACCAGATGCATTTCCACGCGTTGCGCCGCGCGGTCGTAGCGCGCGCGATGGGCGAAGCCGTCGGGATCGAAATCGGCGCCGAGCTCGCGGTTGAGTCGCGCGAGGACGTTGCGGTTGAACGCCGCGGTGACGCCCTGCACGTCGTCGTAGGCCGCGGTCAGCTGCGCCTCGTCCTTGACCAGGTCGGCGCCGATCAGCAGCGCGCCCCCTGGGCCGACCATCGCGGCGAGCCGTTCCAGCAACTCCACGGCGGCCGCCGGCTCGAAGTTGCCGATGCTCGAACCGGGAAAGAACGCGACCCTGCGCCCGGTTTCCGGCAACGGCGGCAACGTCATCGGGCGCGAGAAGTCGGCACAGACCGCGTGCACCACCAGGTCGGGGTAGTCGACCGCGAGCCCCTCGGCCGCGGCGAACAGGTGATCGCGCGCGATGTCGATCGGCACGTAGGCGCGGGCCCCGAGGGTATCGAGCAGGAGCCTGGCCTTGATCCCGTTGCCGCCCCCGGGCTCGATCAGCACGCAGCCGGGGCCGAGCAGCTCCGCCAGCTCCGCGCGGCAGTCGCGCAGGATGCCGATCTCGGTGCGTGTCGGGTAGTACTCCGGGAGCGCGGTGATGGCGTCGAACAGCTGGCTGCCGTGCGCGTCGTAGAAGAGTTTCGGCGTCAGCCATTTCGGCCGGTCCCCCAGGCCGCGCAGCACCTCGCGGCGAAGGTCCGCGACCGGCGGATGCAGGTCGTGCAGGACGGGCGCACTCACAGGTCGGTCGCGAGCCGGATGCCGGTGAACTGCCACCGTTCGTGGGGGTAGAAGAAGTTCCGGTAGGTGGCACGCAGGTGTGACGCGGGGGTCGCGCACGAGCCGCCGCGGAGCACCTGCTGGTTGCACATGAACTTGCCGTTGTACTCGCCGATGGCACCGGGCGGCAGCCGGTAGCCGGGGTAGGGGCTGTACGCGCTGGCGGTCCACTCCCAGACGTCGCCGGCCAGCTTGGCCAGTTCGCCACCGTCGTCGCCGGCGACCGGCTGCAGGTGGCCGTCCTCGACGAAGTTGCCGTCCAGGGGCCGGCCGGCGGCGGCGAGCTCCCATTCCGCCTCGGTCGGCAGCCGGCCACCGGCCCATCGCGCGTAGGCATCGGCCTCGTAGTAGCTGACGTGGGTGACCGGGGCGTGGTCGTCGAGCGGCTGCACCCCGCCCAGCGTGAACTCCGTCCAGGCGTCGCCGTCGCGCCGCCAGTGCAGCGGAGCCTCCCAGCCCTCCTGCTGGACCGTGAACCAGCCGTCGGCGAGCCACAGCTCCGGGCGCCGGTAGGCGCCGTCTTCGACGAACTCGCGGAACGCGGCGTTGGTGACCGGGTGGCGCGCGAGCCTGTAGCCCTCGAGCCACGTCCGGTGCCGGGGCCGCTCGTTGTCGAACGCGAAACCGTCGCCGGAGTGACCGATCTCGCCCATCCCGGCCTCGCGCGTCCACCAGCCGGGGGCCGGCGCGTCGCCCGCGGGGCGCGGCGGGGGTTCGCTGTAGACCGGGTCGAGCGGGTTGATGCTGAAATTGAGCTTGATGTCGGTCAGCAGGAGCTCCTGGTGCTGCTGCTCGTGGTGGCAGCCGAGCTCGGTGCGCGCGGCGACGGTCGGCCAGGTCGCCTCGTCTGCCCCGTCGAGCAGTTCCGCCATCGCCGCGTCGACGTGCGCGCGGTAGGCGCCGACCTCGGCAACCGTGGGCCGGGCCAGCAGGCCGCGATCAGGCCGCGG
>JAWVZO010000225.1:0-3803 GCA_033722135.1 Gammaproteobacteria bacterium
CATCGCCGCTACCGCCACCGATTCAACAGGTGCGCAGACTACCGTCCGGATCACCGTCATTGTAACGCGCTTCGGGCGTCAAATCTTCCTGCCGGTCATAGAGCGATGAAACGAACGGCCGCCCTCGTCCTTCTCCTGCTCGCGCAGCCTGTCGTTCTCCGCCAGCAGCCTGGCGCGCTCGACCTGCTCACCCTTGATGTACTTGCTTTCGCAGGGATCGGTCACCTCGACCTTGCGCAGCATCTGGCGAATGATCACCTCGATGTGCTTGTCGTTGATGCGCACGCCCTGCAGGCGATAGACGTCCTGGATCTCCTTGACGAGGTACTCGGCCAGCGCCTCGACCCCGAGCAGGCGGAGGATGTCGTGCGGCGACGGCTCGCCGTCGGCGATGGTCTCGCCGCGTTCGACGTGTTCGCCGTCGAACACGTTGACGTTGCGCCACTTCGGGATCAGTTCCTCGTGCGTCTCGCCGTCGGTTTCGGTGATGATCAGGCGCTGCTTGCCCTTGGTGTCCTTGCCGAAGCTCACCGTGCCGGTGCGCTCGGCGAGGATCGCCGGCTCCTTGGGCTTGCGCGCCTCGAACAGGTCCGCGACGCGCGGCAGGCCGCCGGTGATGTCGCGGGTCTTCGAGGATTCCTGCGGGATGCGCGCCAGGATGTCGCCGATACCCACTTCGGCACCGTCCTGCACGGTGACGATCGCCCCCGCCGGCAGGTAGTAGTGGGCCGGGATCTGGGTGCCGGCGATATTGAGATCCTCGCCGTTGTCGTCGACCAGCTTGACCATCGGGCGCATGTCCTTGCCCGCAGAGCCGCGCTGCTTGGGGTCGGTCACGACCAGCGACGAGAGACCGGTGATCTCGTCGATGTCCTGCTCGACGGTGACGCCGTCGATGAAGTCGTGGTAGGTCAGGTGGCCCGCCACCTCGGTGACGACCGGGTGAGTGTGCGGATCCCAGGTGGCGACGATGTCGCCCGGGTTGACCGCGGCTTCGTCCTCGATGTTGAGCAGCGCGCCATACGGGAGCTTGTAACGCTCGCGCTCGCGGCCCTGCTCGTCGACGACGCTGAGGTCGCCCGAGCGCGACACCGCGATCAGCTTGCCGCTCGAGGTCTGGGTCACGGTCTTGAGGTTGTGCAGGCGCACGTGGCCCTTGGACTTGACCTGGACGTTGTTCGCCGCCGCGGCCCGTGAAGCCGCGCCGCCGATGTGGAAGGTGCGCATGGTCAGCTGGGTGCCCGGCTCGCCGATCGACTGCGCGGCGATGACGCCGACCGCCTCGCCGAGGTTGACCTGTTCGCCGCGCGCCAGGTCGCGACCGTAGCAGGTCGAGCAGACGCCGAAGCGGCTCTCACAGGTCAGCGGCGAGCGGACCTTGACGTAGTCGACGCCGAGCTGCTCGATCTCCAGCACCAGCGCCTCGTCGAGCAGGGTGCCCTCCTCGACCAGCACCTCGTTGGTGCCCGGCTTGTGCAGGTCCTCGATCACCACGCGGCCGAGCACCCGCTCGCCGAGCGGCTCGACGACCTCGCCGCCCTCGACGATCGGCACCATCGACAGGCCCTGCCGCGTACCGCAATCCTCCTCGAGTACGACCATGTCCTGGGCGACGTCGACCAGGCGTCGGGTGAGGTAACCCGAATTGGCGGTCTTGAGCGCGGTGTCGGCGAGACCCTTGCGCGCGCCGTGGGTCGAGATGAAGTACTGCAGGACGTCGAGACCCTCGCGGAAGTTCGCGGTGATCGGCGTCTCGATGATCGAGCCGTCCGGCTTGGCCATCAGGCCACGCATGCCGGCCAGCTGGCGGATCTGCGCGGCCGAGCCACGCGCGCCGGAGTCGGCCATCATGAAGATGGAGTTGAACGACTTCTGGGTCACCGACTGGCCCTCGGCATCCTTAACGTCGTCGGTGCCGAGCTTGTCCATCATCGCCTTGGCCACGCTGTCGTTGGTCCGCGACCAGATGTCGACCACCTTGTTGTAACGCTCGCCGTTGGTGACCAGGCCCGAGGCGTACTGGTCCTCGATCTCCTTCACCTCGTGCTCGGCCTTGGCCAGGATGCCCTCCTTCTCCTGCGGCACGACCATGTCGTCGATGCCGATCGAGATGCCCGCCTGGGTGGCGCGCTGGAAGCCCATGTACATCAGCTGGTCGGCGAAGATGACCGTGGCCTTCAGGCCGAGGCGGCGGTAGCACACGTTGACCAGGTTGGAGATCGCCTTCTTGTTGAGATCGCGGTTGACCACCTCGAACTCGAGGCCGTCGGGCAGGATCTCGCCGAGCAGGGCACGGCCGGTGGTCGTCTCGACCACCGAGATGCGCGGCTCGAGCTCGCCGGCCTCGTTGAACACCCGCTCGGTGATGCGCGCCTTGATGCGCGCCTGCAGGTGGACGTGGCCGCCCTGGAAGGCGCGGTGCACTTCGCGCAGGTCACTGAACACCATGCCCTCGCCCTTGGCGTTCACCTGTTCGCGGGTCATGTAGTAGAGCCCGAGCACCACGTCCTGGGTCGGCACGATGATCGGCTCACCGTTGGCCGGCGAGAGGATGTTGTTCGACGACAGCATCAGCGTGCGCGCCTCGAGCTGCGCCTCGAGCGACAGCGGCACGTGCACCGCCATCTGGTCGCCGTCGAAGTCGGCGTTGAACGCGGTGCAGACCAGCGGGTGGAGCTGGATCGCCTTGCCCTCGATCAGCACCGGCTCGAACGCCTGGATGCCGAGGCGGTGCAGCGTCGGTGCGCGGTTGAGCATGATCGGGTGCTCGCGGATCACCTCCTCGAGGATGTCCCACACCTCGGGCCCCTCGCGCTCGACCATCTTCTTGGCCGCCTTGATGGTGGTGGCCAGCGCGCGCAGCTGCAGCTTGCTGAAGATGAACGGCTTGAACAGCTCCAGCGCCATGCGCTTCGGCAGACCGCACTGGTGCAGCTTGAGCGTCGGGCCGACCACGATGACCGAGCGGCCCGAGTAGTCGACGCGCTTGCCGAGCAGGTTCTGGCGGAAGCGGCCCTGCTTGCCCTTGATCATGTCGGCGAGCGATTTCAGCGGGCGCTTGTTGGTGCCGGTGATCGCGCGGCCGCGGCGGCCGTTGTCGAGCAGCGCATCGACCGACTCCTGCAACATGCGCTTCTCGTTGCGCACGATGATGTCGGGCGCGTTGAGCTCGAGCAGCCGCTTGAGGCGGTTGTTGCGGTTGATGACCCGGCGGTAGAGGTCGTTGAGATCCGACGTGGCGAACCGGCCGCCGTCGAGCGGCACCAGCGGGCGCAGCTCGGGGGGCAAGACCGGCAGCACGGTCATGATCATCCACTCGGGCTTGTTGCCGGACTCGAGGAAGGCCTCGACCAGCTTCAGCCGCTTGGTGAACTTCTTGAGCTTGGCCTCGGAGTTGGTCGAGGCGATCTCGTCGCGCAGCTTCAGCGCCTCGGCGTCGAGGTCGATAGACTTGAGCAACTCGCGCACCGCCTCGGCGCCCATGCGCGCGTCGAACTCGTCGCCGTGCTCCTCGATCGCCTCGAGGTAGGCCTCGTCGTTGAGCAGCTGGCCGCGCTCGAGCGGGGTCAGGCCGGGGTCGATGACCACGAACGCCTCGAAGTAGAGCACCCGCTCGATGTCGCGCAGGGTCATGTCGAGCATCAGGCCGATCCGCGACGGCAGCGACTTCAGGTACCAGATGTGCGCCACCGGGCTGGCCAGTTCGATGTGGCCCATGCGCTCGCGGCGCACGCGGCTGGGCGCCACTTCCACGCCGCACTTGTCACAGACGATGCCCTTGTAGCGCACGCGCTTGTACTTGC
>JAWVZO010000226.1:0-3800 GCA_033722135.1 Gammaproteobacteria bacterium
CGGGTGGATCACCACCGTCGTGTCCTGGCGCGCCTCGACCACCTCGTCGAGGTAGCAGATCGCGCCGATGCGCGCGGCGGTGGTCAGCGGGCCGTCCTGCCAGTGGGTGCCGTCGGCATCGAGCAGGAAACGGCCGACGAGGTCCGAGGCGGTCATGTCCTCGTTGCAGGCGACCGTGACCAGCGGCCGGCCGAGCTTCCAGGCCATGTACTCGACGAAGCGCGACTTGCCGCAGCCGGTCGGCCCCTTGAGCATCATCGGCATGCGCGCGCCGTAGGCCGCCTCGTAGAGCGCCACCTCGTCGCCGACCGGCGCGTAATAGGGCTCCTCGGCGACCGCGTATTGGGTGGTGTCGATGGACTTCATCTGTTCCTCGCCGGTGGGTCGTCCGCGTCGTGGCCCGGACGGGGGGCCGGGACGGCGCGCGGGCCGCGCCGCGTCAGCGGCTGATCGGCCCCCGGTAGATCACCATCGCGGTGCCCTGGGACTGGGCGTAGTTGTCGTACCCGACCAGGCGCACGTGGTTGTCGGGATGCGCCTTGTGGCACGCCTCGGCCTCGGCGAGGATGCGGTCGACGTCGGTCTCGCCGAACATCGGCAGCTTCCACATGTACCAGTAGTGGTCGAAGGCGTTCTCCGGCTCGGTGTGCTCGATCGCCGGGTTCCAGCCGCGGCTGACGATGTACTCCACCTGCTTGCGGATCCCCTCCTGGTCCATCTCGGGCAGGTAGGAGAAGGTCTCGAACTTGCGGCTCGCGACGTCGGTCAGGCTCGACTTGTAATCCTGGACTTCGGACATGGTCTGTTCCTCGATTCGGTTGTAGGTCGGACTCCAGTCCGACATCTCACCCCCGTCGTTGTCGGGCTGAAGCCCGGCCTACGGTTGCACTACGCGTCACCCGGCACAGGTGCCCGCGATACAGGGACGTATCGCCATTTTCACCGGCGCGAGCCGGGGAAAATGGCGGCAGGTCGAAACCGCGTTTTGACCTGCCGTCAGCGGGGGCGCGCATGGATGCGCGCATCCCGCGCTTCCTCTCATCGGTGAGACACGTCGAGCTTGTCGACGGTGTCGAACTCGAACTTGATCTCCTTCCATGTCTCCATCGCCATCTTCAGCTCCGGGCTGGACTCCGCCGCTTTGCGCAGCACGTCGTTGCCGCGCTTCTCGAGGCCGTCGGCGCCGTTGCGGTTACGGTCCTCCACGCACGCCTCGAGCGCGACGCGGTTGGCCGCGGCGCCGGCCGCGTTGCCCCAGGGATGCCCCAGGGTGCCGCCGCCGAACTGGAAGACCGCGTCATCGCCGAAGATGGTCAGCAGCGCCGGCATGTGCCAGACGTGGATGCCACCCGAGGCGACCGCGAAGGCCCCCGGCATCGAGCCCCATTCCTGGTCGAAGAAGATGCCGCGCGAGCGGTCCTCCTTGGTGGTCTGTTCGCGCAGCAGGTCGATCCAGCCGAGCGTCGAGTCGCGGTCGCCCTCGAGCTTGCCGACCACGGTGCCGGTGTGCAGGTGGTCGCCGCCCGACAGGCGCAGGATCTTGGTCAGCACGCGGAAGTGGATGCCGTGGCGCGGGTTGCGGTCGAGCACCGCGTGCATCGCGCGGTGGATGTGCAGCAGCATGCCGTTCTCGCGGCACCAGTTGGCGAGCCCGGTGTTGGCGCAGAAGCCGCCGGTGATGTAGTCGTGCATGATGATCGGCGCACCCAGTTCCTTGGCGTACTCGGCACGCTTGTACATCTCCTCGGGCGTCGGCGCGGTGACGTTCAGGTAATGCCCCTTGCGCTCCCCGGTCTCGCGCTCGGCCTTGTGGATCGCCTCCATGACGAAGTCGAAGCGCTGGCGGTAGCGCATGAACGGCTGCGAGTTGACGTTCTCGTCGTCCTTGGTGAAGTCGAGCCCGCCGCGCAGGCACTCGTAGACCGCGCGGCCGTAGTTCTTCGCCGACAGGCCGAGCTTCGGCTTGATCGTGCAGCCGAGCAGCGGCCGGCCGTACTTGTTCATGATGTCGCGCTCGACCTGGATGCCGTGCGGCGGGCCGCCGCAGGTCATCACGTAGGCGATCGGGAAACGCACGTCCTCGAGGCGCAGCGCCCGCACCGCCTTGAAGCCGAACACGTTGCCGACCAGCGACGTGAAGACGTTGACCACCGACCCCTCCTCGAACAGGTCGATCGGGTAGGCGATGAAGGCGTAGAAGGCCTCGTCGTCCCCCGGCACGTCCTCGATCGCGTAGGCGCGACCCTTGTAGTGGTCGAGGTCGGTCAGCAGATCGGTCCAGACCGTCGTCCAGGTTCCGGTCGACGACTCGGCGGCGACGGCAGCCGCGGCCTCCTCGCGCGGCACGCCCGGCTGCGGGGTGACCTTGAAGCAGGCCAGCAGGTCGGTGTCCTTGATCGTGTAGTCGGGCTCCCAGTAGGTCTCCCGGTACTCCTTCACGCCTGCGCTGTAGGTCTTGGCTGCCATGGTTCTCTGTTCTCCTCGCATCTGGAACCGGGTTGCGCCCCCGCCCGTCTCGTCGTGCCGGGGGTGGCCTGAGGTGAGACTCTAGCCCCGACTTATCATAAATAACAGTAAATTGTTTTTATTTTTTTCATAACATTAAACTTATATATGAACGGGACTCATCGCGCGCTCCGGGTTCAGGTTAGCCCAGCCCCGGCCCGCATTCCGAATTTCCCCGTCCCCCGTGGCCTTTTGCTCGGCGCTGCGCTATGGCTAAATGCGCCCTCTGCATGCCAAACCGGACACGTATCGATCATGAGTGCCATCCCCGACACCCTCTACCAGAGTGAGCTCTCCAGCCTCGAGCTGATCGGGCGCGGCAAGGTCCGCGACCTCTACGCCATCGACGACGACCACCTGATGATCGTCACCACCGACCGCATCTCCGCATTCGACGTGATCCTGCCGACCGCCATTCCCGGCAAGGGCGCGGTGCTGAACACCGTGTCGCGCTTCTGGTTCGAGCGCGTGCGCGAGATCATCCCCAACCACATGGCGACGCTGTCGCTGGCCGACGTGCTCGCCAACCGCGAGGAGCGCGAGCAGGTGCGCGGGCGGGCCATGATCGTCCAGCGGCTGCGCCCGCTGCCCGTCGAGGCGGTGGTGCGCGGCTACCTCGTCGGCTCCGGCTGGAAGGACTACCAGAAGAGCGGCGAGGTGTGCGGCATCCCGCTGCCGACCGGCCTGCAGCTCGCCGAGCAGCTGCCCATGCCGCTCTACACGCCGTCGACCAAGGCCGAGGTCGGCGAGCACGACGAGAACATCGACTTCCAGCAGACCGAGGAGCTGATGGGCGCGAAGCTGGCCGAACAGGTGCGCGACACCGCCCTGCAGATCTACCGCGAGGCGCGCGACTACGCCGTCAGCCGGGGGATCATCATCGCCGACACCAAGTTCGAGTTCGGCCTCGACAAGAAGGGGCAGATGGTGCTGATCGACGAGGCGCTGACGCCCGACTCGTCGCGCTTCTGGCCGCTCGACGGCTACCGCCCGGGTGTCAACCCGCCGAGCTTCGACAAGCAGTTCGTGCGCGACTACCTCGAGACGCTCGACTGGGACAAGACGCCGCCCGGTCCCGAACTGCCCGACGAGGTAGTGCAGAAGACCGCCGAGAAGTACCTCGAGGCGCAGCGCATGCTGACCGGGGTGGTCTGAGCGAGGATAGGGCGGGACCGAAAGCCACCGCTTCCGGTCTGCCGTCTTTCGTAGGTCGGGCTTCAGCCCGACAGCGGCCCGGATGTCGGGCTGAAGCCCGAGCTAAAACCCACGGGCCCCCGGCTCACTTGAACACGGGA
>JAWVZO010000227.1:0-3799 GCA_033722135.1 Gammaproteobacteria bacterium
GCCGCCTACCTCGACGCAGAGTTCCAGGATCTTGCCGCCGAGTTCCTCGGTACGCTCGAGCTCGCCGGGCCGGTTGGCGTCGTAGAGGATCAGCGGGTGGAGGTTGCCGTCGCCGGCGTGGAAGACGTTGGCCACCGGCAGACCGTATTCCTCGGACAGCGCGGTGATGCCCTCGAGCACGCGCGCCAGGTGTCGGCGGGGGATGGTGCCGTCCATGCAGTAGTAGTCGGGGGCGACACGGCCGACCGCCGGGAACGCGTTCTTGCGCCCGGACCAGAAGAGCGCCCGTTCGCGCTCGTCGCGGGCGATGCGCACCTCGCTGGCCCCGCACGCCTCCATCAGCTCGCGTACCTCCTCGATCTGCGCGTCGACCTCCTCCTCGGTGCCGTCGAGCTCGCACAGCAGGATCGCCGCCGCATCGGTCGGGTAGCCGGCGTGAACGAAGTCCTCGGCGGCCTGGATCGCCGGGCCGTCCATCATCTCCAGGCCACCCGGCGTGATGCCGGCGGCGATGATGCGGCTCACTGCTTCGCCGGCCTCTGGGATCGAGGCGAAGGCACCGAGGACCACCCGCGCGCAGGCCGGGAGCGGCAGCAGCTTGACGGTCACCTCGGTGACCACGCCGAGCATGCCCTCTGAGCCGATCACCAGGGCGAGCAGGTCGTAGCCCGCGGAATCGGGACCGTCGCCGCCGACGGTCAGCCGCTCGCCGTCGATGGTGAGCAGCTCGACCGCGATCACGTTATGCACCGTCAGGCCGTATTTCAGGCAGTGCACGCCGCCCGCGTTCTCGGCGACGTTGCCGCCGATCGAGCAGATGATCTGCGAGGAGGGGTCCGGCGCGTAGTAGAGGCCGTGGGGCCGGGCCGCCTCGCTGATCGCCAGGTTGCGCACCCCGGGCTGGACGCGCGCGGTGCGGTTCGCCGGATCGATGGCAAGAATGCGGTTCAGCTTGGCCAGGCTCACCACCACGCCGTCGGGATGGGGCAGGGCGCCGCCCGACAGACTGGTGCCCGAGCCGCGCGCGACGATGGGCGCGCCGTGCCTGCGGCAGACCGCGAGCACCGCGGCGACCTGGTCGACGTCGCCGGGCAGCGCGACCGCGAGCGGCAGCTGTCGGTAGGCCGAGAGGCCGTCGCATTCGTACGGGCGCAGCTGCTCGGCGCGATCGAGCACCGCGTCGGCCGGCAGCACGCGACGCAGGTCCGCGACCAGGGTGTCGCGATCGACCTTGGCACCGTTCTCGGCTGGGGCCATCGAGGCTCCTCGTGGGCGGTGGTGGCGGCGCCTAGCGTAGGGCACGCGGCGTGGCGACGCCAGCCCGCATGCCCCTGTACGCCGGGCTAGGGGTAGGGCAGTTCGAGCGGTCCCTCGTCGAGGGCGGCGATCTGCTCGCGCAGCGCCAGCACCTGTTCCTGCCAGAAGCGCTGGTCCCCGAACCACGGGAACGCGCGCGGGAAGGCGGGGTCGTTCCAGCGCCGGGCGATCCAGGCGGCGTGGTGCAGCAGCCGCAGGCTGCGCAGCGCCTCGACCAGGTGCAGCTCGCGCGGATCAAAATCGTGGAAACGGCGGTAGCCCTCGAGCAGTTCGCCGAGCTGGACGCTCATCGCCTCCCGGCTGCCGCTGAGCAGCATCCAGAGATCCTGGACTGCGGGGCCGGCGAGGCAGTCGTCGAGGTCGACGAGGTGGACGCCGTCGTCCGTCCAGAGGAGGTTGCCGGCGTGGCAGTCGCCGTGAAGGCGCAGCACGCGATACGTCCCGGCCCGGTCGAACGCGGCCTCGACCCGCCCGAGGACGTCCCCGGCCACGCTGCGGTAGGCGCCGACCAGGTCGTCGGGGACGAAGCCGCCCTCGAGCAGGAACTCCAGCGAAGCGTGACCGTACCCGTCGACGGTGAGGGTCGGCCTGGCGGAGAAGGGCCGCGTGGCGCCGCAGGCGTGCAGGCGGCCGAGCAGGCGGCCGAGAAGCCGTCGGCGTTCCGGGTCGTCGAGGTCGACCAGGCGTCCTCCCTGGCGCCGGAACAGGGCGAAACGCCAGCCATCGTGGAACGACAGCGTCTCGCCGCTGGCGTCCGCGAGCGGTGGCACGACGGGCAGCTCGTGGTCCGCGAGCTCGAGGGTGAACGCGTGCTCCTCGCGGATCCCCGCGTCGCTCCAGCGTCCGGGCCGGTAGAACTTCGCGACCAGCGGTGCGTCCTCCTCCAGGCCCACCTGGTAGACGCGGTTCTCGTAGCTGTTCAGCGCGAGCAGCTGGCCGCTGCAGCGGCGCCCCTTGGACTCGACGGCATCGAGGATCGTCTCGGGGGTCAGTCCGGCGAACGGGGTCTCGGTGGGATCCATGGGGTTCCAATTCGGGGCGGCAGGCAGCGGCACGCACTGTCGCACGCCGGTATGACCTGCCTCAAGCGGGTACGATGGTTGCGTGTGCGGCCTGGTCTAAGCTTGACTGAACGACCGCGCTCCCGTGCCGGCGCCCAGCGCGCCGTCGCCCCGTCGCGGCCCCGAACGCACGATGATTCCACCGAGCCGAGGTTTCGAGATGGCCGATCCGAAAGACACCGATCCCCAGGAGACACAGGAATGGCTCGAGGCGCTCGATGCCGTCATGGAGATCGAGGGCGTCGACCGCGCGCACTACCTGATCGAGCGGCTGATCGACAAGAGCCGGCGCTCCGGCGGCTACCTGCCCTTCTCGAACAACACCGCCTACGTCAACACCATACCCCCGCACCTCGAGGCGCGCAGTCCCGGCGACGCGGCGATCGAGTGGCGCCTGCGCTCCTACATCCGCTGGAACGCGCTCGCGATGGTGGTGCGCGCGAACCGCGAGAGCTCCGAGCTCGGCGGGCACATCGCCAGCTTCGCCTCGGCGGCCACGCTCTACGACGTCGGCTTCAACCACTTCTTCCACGCGCCGAGCCACGAGCACGGCGGCGATCTGGTCTTCATCCAGGGGCACTCGGCCCCCGGCATCTACGCCCGGGCCTTCCTCGAGGGAAGGCTGACCCAGGAGCAGCTCGACGGCTTCCGTCGCGAGGTCAGCGCCGGGGGGCTCGCCTCCTACCCGCACCCGTGGCTGATGCCGGACTTCTGGCAGTTCCCGACGGTGTCGATGGGCCTCGGCCCGATCCAGGCGATCTACCAGGCGCGGTTCATGAAGTACGCGCACGACCGCGGGCTCGCCAACAGCGGCGGGCGCAAGGTCTGGGCGTTCCTCGGCGACGGCGAGACCGACGAGCCGGAGTCGCTCGGCGCGATCTCGCTCGCCGGCCGCGAGAAGCTCGACAACCTGGTGTTCGTCGTCAACTGCAACCTGCAGCGGCTCGACGGCCCGGTGCGCGGCAACGGCAAGATCATCCAGGAGCTCGAGAGCGTGTTCCGCGGCGCCGGCTGGAACGTCATCAAGGTGATCTGGGGCAGCTACTGGGACCCGCTGCTCGCCAAGGACCGCGACGGCCTCCTGCAGCAGCGCATGATGGAGGCGGTCGACGGCGAGTACCAGAACTACAAGGCGAAGGACGGCGCCTTCGTCCGCGAGCACTTCTTCGGCAAGTACCCGGAGCTCGAGGCGATGGTCGCCAACCTATCCGACGAGGACATCTGGCGACTCAACCGCGGAGGCCACGACCCGCACAAGGTCTACGCCGCCTACAAGGCGGCCACCGAGCATACCGGCCAGCCGACGGTGATCCTGGCCAAGACCGTCAAGGGCTACGGCATGGGCGTGGCCGGCGAAGGCCAGAACATCACCCACCAGCAGAAGAAGATGGGCGAGGAGGCGCTGATCGCCTTCCGCGACC
>JAWVZO010000228.1:0-3771 GCA_033722135.1 Gammaproteobacteria bacterium
CACGGCGGCGAACTGCGCCTGGCGCCCAATCCTGCGGAACAGGGCGCCTGTTTCCGCCTGGAACTGCCCATGGACCGGCCCGAGGAATCCCGCGCATGAGCACCACCCGCCTCGTCCTCCTCCTCTGCGCCTCCGCCTGGATGGCCGGGTGCAGCAACCTGTCGGCGCTTCGTGGCACCCCGGACGGGACCGCCGAGCTGCTGCGCTTCGCCCAGGAATTGCCGGCCCTGTCAGAGGCGGAGATCGCCGAACGGCGGCGGGACGCGGAGCACGACCTGGCGGCGCACGATTCCCCGGCCGCGCGCCTGCGACTCGCCCTGCTCCTGCGACACGACACCGCCGACCCCCGGGGGCGCGCACGCGCCGAGGCGCTGCTGCAGCCGTTGGCCGAGGACCGGCGGCCGGGCGCATCGGAACACGCCGTGCTGGCCCGGCACCTGCTCCGGGCATGGGGCCTGGAGGCGCGCCACCGCGGGCAGCTGCGCGAACTCGAGGCGTTGCGAAAGCAGAACGCGACCCTGGAGCGCCAACTGCAGGGTATTCGCAACATCGAGCAGCAGCTCGAGCGACGCGACGCCCCGCCGGAGCCGGCACGATGAACGACCGGAATCCGCGCACCACGGTGCTCGTGGTCGACGACGACGACGACCTGCGCCAACTCCTGGAACTGCGCCTGTCCAGCGCGGGCTACCGCGTCCAGGCGGCAGCGAGCGGCGAGGAGGCCCAGCAGAAGATCGCGCTGGACCCGCCCGGGCTGGTCATCAGCGACCTGCGCATGGAAGGCATCGACGGCATGACCCTGTTCCGCAGGCTGCAGGAGTCGCACCCGCTGCTGCCGCTGATCATCCTCACCGCGCACGGCACGATTCCCGATGCCGTCGAGGCGACGCGCCAGGGGGTCTACGCCTACCTGACCAAGCCGTTCGACAGCGCCGAGCTGCTCGACACCGTCGCCCGCGCGCTCGGGACCACCACGGATGACGGCGGTGACGGCCAGGAGAGCCCCTCTTCGCCTTCCGACAGGGCGTGGTGCGCCGACATCGTCCATCGCAGCCGGCGCATGCAGCTGGCCCTCGAGGAGGCGTACCGCGCGGCCGGCAGCGAGGCGAGCATCCTGATCCAGAGCGAGAGCGGCACCGGCAAGGAGCTGTTCGCGCGCGCGATCCACCGCGCCAGCCCGCGTCACAAGGGCCCCTTCGTCGCGGTCAACTGCAGCGCCATTCCCGAGCAACTGCTCGAGTCGGAGCTGTTCGGCTTCGTCCGGGGCGCGTTCACCGGCGCCAACCGCGACCGGACCGGCCTGATCGAGGAGGCCGACGGCGGCACGCTGTTCCTCGACGAGATCGGCGACATGCCACTGCTGTTCCAGGCCAAGCTGCTGCGCGTCCTGCAGGAACGCGAGGTCCGGCCGGTGGGCGCCAACCGCACGACCCCGGTGGACGTGCGGGTCATCTCCGCGACCCACCACGACCTCGACCGCGCCATCGCCGACGGCGCGTTCCGCGAGGATCTCTTCTACCGTCTCAACGTCATCCGCCTCGAACTGCCCCCGCTGCGCGAGCGCAAGGAGGACATCCCGCTGCTGGCCAACCACTTCCTGGCGCAGGTCAGGCGGCCGTCCGGACAGGGGGCCCGCAAGTTCGCCCCGGAGGCGATGGAGCGCCTGGTGGCCGCGGACTGGCCGGGCAACGTGCGCCAGCTGATGAACGTGGTCGAGCAGACCGCGCTGCTCTCCCCGGGGGCGATGATCCCGGCCACCCAGGTCGACAAGGCACTGCGCCAGCGATCGCAGCCGCGCCTCGAGCCGCTGGCCGCGGCACGCAACGCCTTCGAACACGACTACCTCGTGCGCCTGCTGCAGATCACCGAGGGCAACATATCCCAGGCCGCGCGCATCGCCGAGCGGAATCGGACCGAGTTCTACAAGCTGCTGAAGAAGCATCAGCTCGACCCGGAACTGTTCCGTGGCGCCCCCGGCCAGGAGGGTCGCTGACCCCCGGTGACCGGGACGGCCCGATCCGACCCGCGTCCTCCTCCGCCACGACACCGCAGACAGAAAGACCGCCGGTGGGGGGAGGAAGCCCACCGGCGGCCCGGATGAGGTTTCCGCGACGGGGCGTCGCGGAGAACCCCCTTACCTCTGCTGAGTCTGCTGCGAGACCCGCTCCTCGACCTCGAGGCGATTCTCGATCGCCGTGACACCGGTGACGTCGGCCGCGATCTCCGGCGCGCGCTGGCGCTCGATCTCGCTGCCCACGCGGCCGGACAAGGTCACCTTGCCCTCCTGCGTGGTGACGCGGATGTCGGTGCTGTCGATGACGTCGTCGTTGTCGAGCTGGGCGTAGACCTTGGTCGTGATCCAGCTGTCGGAGATGACCTCTCCGGCCTTGTCCACGGCCTTGCCGACCTTCTGGCCGATGCTCTCGTCGGTGCGCGCGCTCACGCGCAGGCGGTTGTCCACCTCGCGCACGTCGTTGGTGTTGCCGGCGATCTCGCCCGCCAGGTCGCGCGTCACGTCGTCCGCGACGACGCCCTCGAGGGTCACCCGACCCTGGTGGGTGGTCACGTCGATGTCGAGGCCGTCGGTATGCCGGTTCCACATGAGCCGCATCTTCACCGAGGCGGTGATGGTCGCGTCCTTGACCGAGCCGGCGAATCCCGGACCATCCTCGTCCTTTTCACGGGACGGCTCGCGGCCGTCGCTGACCAGGACCGGCTTGACCCGGATCTCGTCCATCACCTTGTGGATGCCCTCGACGCCCCTGGCGATCTCGAGGGCCAGGTCGTGCTCGATCGCGTTGTCGACCCGACCGGAGACCGTGGCCACGCCCTCTTCGACCGACACGTCCAGCTCCAGCGGACTCAGATGGGGGTTGAGGGTGTAGGCGGTGATCAGCCGGGACTCGAGCCAGATGTCGCTCGGCGCCTCCTTGGCCTCGGTCTCGGCCGCCACGGCATGTACCGCGCCGAGACCACCGGTCAGCGCCAGCGCGAGCACGCCGGCGTAAAGCCCGTTACGTTCGTTTCGTTGGTCACTCATGGTCGTGTCTCCTCGTGATGTCATGGGTGAAGCGCCGGGCGCGCGCGGGTCACAGCGTCGCGCTCACGCCCCGCGTCGGGGGAGATCCCGGGATCAGGCCGCACGCCCGTGCAGCGGGTCGCCGCGGCGCCCGCGTCCGCTGCCGTACGCCGTCTCCGACGCGGCCTGTCGACGCGGAGGCGAGCCGCCTTCCCCGGCATGCGGAGGATCGAGCTGGCGCGCCAGGGCGCGCTCGACCAGGGCGGCCAGGATCATCTGTCTGCGGGTCAGCGTGGCCTGGTTCATCGGGGACCTCCTTGCTCGGTTTTCGTCGGGCTCACCTCGAGCCCTGCCCCGAATAGAGCAGTCCGCGTGCCAACCATTGGTATCCCATATATTTCAGTTTGTTACGCGATGATGGCCAGCCACGTCACCGGCCACATATGTCGTCACGGCACGACACCCATCCGGCCGGTTCGCCCGCTTATGCCGGCGCGACGCGGATTTCGCCTGTCGCCCGACGGCTACAGGAGCGGCCCGGGGTACGCGCGGGGCGCGCATCCCTCTCGCGACCGCGGGGGCCGGGATTCCTCCAACCGCCCGGCTTGCCGGGATTCGTGACCGGGCCGGGTTCGGGAACGGGGGAGCGAGGCACGAAGAGTGCGTGTCGATAGGCGGCGCTGGCCGGCGAGGCGAATCGGCAGGAGAGTCGATCTCGACGGTCCAGAGCGACCGAGGGGCACGCGACAGGG
>JAWVZO010000229.1:0-3724 GCA_033722135.1 Gammaproteobacteria bacterium
CGTCGCTCCATGCCCCGGGCGGCAACAGCGCCGGCAGCGGCCCGGCCGGGGAGCCGATCTCGCGCCAGCGCTCGCGGGCCTTCAGCTGCTCGTGGGCGTAGAGATCGGCCATGGCGTTGACCCGGCCGTTGGCGATGCCGGCGGCATCGAGCCGCGCGGTCACCTCGGCGGCGGTGAGTTTCGAGAAGACCGCGTCGATCTCCGTGTCTAGCGCGTCGCGGTGGGCGACACGGTCGGCGTTGCCGGCGAAGCGCGTGTCGTCGAGCAGTTCCGCCCGGTGCAGGACCTCCCGGCAGAACGTGGCCCACTCGCGCTCGTTCTGCAGGCCGAGCATCACCGTCCCGTCGCTCGTGGCGTAGGGGCCGTACGGGGCGATGGTCGCGTGCGAGGCGCCGGTGCGCGGCGGTGGCTCGGCCCCGTCCAGGGCGTAGTAGAGCGGGAAGCTCATCCACTCGCCGAGCGCCTCGAGCATCGACACGCCGATGCGCGTGCCCTTGCCGGTCTGGGCGCGCTGCAGCAGTGCGGCGAGTACCTGCGAGTAGGCGTACATGCCGGCGGCGATGTCGGCGATCGAGATGCCGGCCTTGGCCGGTGCGTCGGGCGAGCCGGTGACCGAGAGCAGGCCGGCCTCGCTCTGGATCAGCAGGTCGTAGGCCTTGCGGTCGCGGTACGGTCCGTCGCTGCCGTAGCCGGAGATGTCGCAGACGATCAGCCGCGGGTGGCTCTCGTGCAGCGCGTCGTAGCCGAGGCCGAGGCGCGCCGCGGCGCCCGGGGCGAGGTTCTGCATCAGCACGTCGGCCTTGCCGACCAGCCTGGCGAGGATCCCGCGGGCCTCCGGGTGCTTCGCGTCGAGGGCCAGGCTCTCCTTCGAGCGATTGCACCAGACGAAATGCGAGGCGAGCCCCCTGGCGCGGCGGTCGTAGCCGCGCGCGAAGTCGCCGCTGCCCGGTCGCTCGATCTTGATCACCCGGGCGCCGAGGTCGGCGAGGTGGCGGGTCGCGAGCGGCGCGGCGATGGCGTGCTCGAGGGTGATGACGGTGATCCCGGCGAGCGGCTGCATCAGAAGCTCCGCGGCAGGCCGAGGACGTGTTCGGCGATGTAGGAGAGCACCAGGTTGGCCGAGATCGGGGCGACCTGGTAGAGGCGCGTCTCGCGGAACTTGCGCTCGACGTCGTACTCGGCGGCGAAACCGAACCCGCCGTGGGTCTGCAGGCAGGCATTGGCCGCCTCCCACGACGCCTTCGCGGCGAGGTGCTTGGCCATGTTGGCCTGCGCGCCGCACGGCTGGTGTGCGTCGAACCGCCGGCACGCCTCGAAGCGCATCAGGTTGGCCGCCTCGATCTCCATGTGCGCCTCGGCGAGCGGGAAGGCGATGCCCTGGTTCTGGCCGATCGGGCGGTCGAAGACGATGCGCTCGTTGGCGTACTTCACCGCGCGGTCGACGAACCAGTAGCCGTCGCCGATGCACTCGGCGGCGATCAGCGTGCGCTCGGCGTTGAGCCCGTCGAGGATGTACCTGAACCCCTTGCCCTCGTCGCCGATCAGGTTCTCGGCGGGTATCTCGAGGTCGTCGAAGAACAGCTCGTTGGTCTCGTGGTTGACCATGTTGGCGATCGGCTTGACCTCCATGCCGTGGCCGATCGCCTCGTGCAGGTCGACGAGGAAGATCGACATCCCCTCCGACTTGCGTTTCACCTCTGCGAGCGGCGTGGTGCGCGCGAGCAGGATCATCAGGTCGGAGTGCTGGATGCGCGAGATCCACACCTTCTGGCCGTTGACCACGTAGCGGTCGCCCTTCCTGACGGCGGTGGTCTTGATCTTGGTGGTGTCGGTGCCGGTGGTCGGCTCGGTGACCCCCATCGACTGCAGGCGCAGCTCGCCGCTGGCGATGCGTGGCAGGTAGCGCTGCTTCTGCTCGTCGGAGCCGTGGCGCAGCAGCGTGCCCATGTTGTACATCTGGCCGTGGCATGCGCCGGCGTTGCCGCCGGCACGGTTGATCTCCTCCATGATCACCGACGCCTCGGCCAGGCCGAGCCCGCTGCCGCCGTACTCCTCTGGGATCAGCGCGGCGAGCCAGCCCGCCTCGGTCAGCGCGTCGACGAACGCCTCGGGGTAGCCTCGCTCCGCGTCGATCTCGCGGAAGTAGCTGTCGGGGTAGTGGCTGCAGAGGTCGCGGACGGCGTCGCGGATGTCGCGGTAGGGATCTTCGGGTTCGTGCATCGTTCTTCCGTTTGTCGTCAGGCGGGTATCGCCAGGTCGGGGGGATTCAGCGCAGCGTCGCGGTGGCATCCATCGCCAGCGCGCCCTCGGCGTCGCGGATCCAGAGGCGCACCGTGCCGTCGTCGGCCGGCGCGCCGCAGGCGGCCCGCGGCGCGGTGTCGAACACCGGGCGCAACGCGCGGAAGCGGAATTCGGCCACGTCGGCGTCCGGGCGCTCGCGGCGCAGCAGTTCCAACAGCAACGTGGCCTGCAACGGGCCGTGGAAGACCAGACCCGGGTAGCCCTCGACCCCGGTCGCGTAGCTGCGGTCGTAGTGGATGCGGTGGCCGTTGAAGGTGAGCGCCGAGTAGCGGAACAGCAGCACCGGGTCGGGTACCAGCGGCCACCGCCACGGCGCCTCGTCGGGAGCCTGTTTCGGTGGCGGTGGCGTGCTGCCGGGGGCGGCGGGCTCGCGGTAGACGATGTCGTGCCACTCGTTCAGCAGGGGACCGTCGCCGTCGCGCAGGGCGTGCTCGACGGTGACGAAGACGAGGCTGCCGCTGCGCCCCTCCTTCAGGTCGACCGAGCGCACCGTCGACACCCGCTCGGCGGGCACGCCGACGCGCCAGGGACGGTGGAACTCGAACCGGCTTCCGGCCCACATGCGGCGCGGCAGCGGCACCGGCGGCAGGAAGCCGCCGCGTTTCGCGTGCCCGTCCTCGCCGAGGTCCGAGGCGCGATCGCAGGGCAGGAAGCCGAGCCAGTGCCAGAGCGGTGGCAGCGGCTCGCCCTCGCCCGGTGCGGTCTCGAGATCGAGGGTCGCGGCCAGCGCGGCGGCGCGGCGCGCGTCGATGGTGTCGGCGGACGTCCGGTCGCGGCCGATCCAGCTCTGGAGGTGGGGAAGGTCGATCACCATCGTGCTCCTCGTCGGGTGTCTCGGTCGAGGGTCAGGCGCCCCTCGTGGTCGATACGGATTGCCGGCCGCAGCGGACCGACGTCGAGCTTGGCTTCGAGCCGGTAGGTCAGCGAATCGTGCTGCGCGTCGAGCAGGTCACGGATCAGGCCGAGCCCGCCGAGCAAGTCGACGCCGGCGACCAGCGCGACGTCGGCCTCGCCGTACGGAGCCACCACGGGCAGGTCGTTGGCGACACCGGCGAGCAGGCGGTGGCCCTCGAGGCGGACGTCATAGGCGATGCCGTGCAGCACGAGCGGTGCACGGTTGGGGTTCAGGATGCGCAGGCCGATCTCGAAGCGCGGCGCACCCTCGTCCGGCAGCGCTCGGAAGTGGGTCACGGTGACGGTCGGGGATTCGTAACCGGGCTGCAGCGTTGCACAGCCCGCCAGCATCAGCACGGCGGTGAGGGCGAGCGGCAGGGGTGCGGCCGCGCGGCGGCTTGGTGGCGGCATCGGGTTGATCCGTGGCGGGTCCAGCCGCGATTGTCGGCAATGACGGGGGGGCCGGCAAGGAAGCAGGTCAATGACGCGGCGCCCGGCTCCCGCCTGCGACGTTTCCGTCCTGCTCTCA
>JAWVZO010000230.1:0-3706 GCA_033722135.1 Gammaproteobacteria bacterium
ACACCAAGACGCGCCACGGCCGCACCAAGCGGCTGCGCGGCCGGGTCGATGACGACTGATGTGGTCGCACCGCCTCTCCGGGTCCGGCAAGGCTCCCCGCCCGGGCGCCTGGTGGAACCGGTCGGGCGCCGCGAACGGCAGCGGGCGCGCACCGCGCAGTCCTGGGAGGAGAGTGGCCGGCTCACGGAGCGTCGCCACAAGGGTCCCCCGGTGGTGATCCGGAGGCTCGTCCTGCTGCCGTTTTTCTAGGAGGAGAAGGAGGATGGCCGCGATCTTCGCCTTCCGGTGCAGCTGCTGCGGCGCACGCCACGAGGGCGCACCCAGCATCGGCTTCGACGCGCCGCACCACTACGCCGAGCTCGACGAGGCCGAGCGTGCGGCGATGGCCCGCCTCGACAGCGACCTCTGCACCATCGACCACGGCGACCGCCGCGATCACTTCGTGCGCGCCTGCCTGGAGGTCCCGATCGTGGGTCACGACGAGGCGTTCGTCTGGGGAGTTTGGGTCTCGCTCAGCGCGGCCAACTTCGCCCGCTACCGGGAGACCTGGGATGCGCCTGACCCGGAAGACCGCTACTTCGGCTGGTTCTGCAACCGGCTTCCGGGCTATCCGGACACCCTCAACCTGAAGACCCTGGTCCATCCGCGCCGCGCCGGGCTGCGTCCCTGGGTCGAGCTGGAGCCGGGCGGGCATCCGCTGGCCATCGATTTCCACGACGGGTTGACGGTGTCCCGCGCCCAGGCGCTGGCGGAAGCGGCCCTGCATCCCGGGCCGGGAGCTCCCGCCGGCTGAGCCCGATCTTCTATGATTGACGCACGGCGACCGCGGGTCGCGCGGAGGCGAGCGATGGACTGGGCGGCCTATCTCCAGACGAAACTCGACCGGTTGTTCCCCGAGCCGGACCGGCGCGCAACGGCCGAGGCCGAGCTCGGCCGCTACGGCATCGACGACCACGAACCCGAGGCGGAGCGGGTGCAGCTCGCGGTCCTCAAGCTCTCCGGCGACGACTTCGAGCGCCTGCGCAGCCACGTGCGCGCGGCGAAGGGTGACTACCGCGACGTCCTCGCCTGGGCCGAGTACCCCGGCCAGATGAGGGCCGCCAGCTGGCGGCTGCCCGACACCGAACGCGAGCACCTGCGCCAGTCCGACCTCGCCCAGTACGCCGCCTGGCTCGAGCAGGACTAGCCGGTGAGTTTCGCCCTCGACGCGCGACTGGCGGCCGACACCCACCGCCTCGGGGCCTTCGAGCTGAGCGAGCTCCTGCTGATGAACAACGCGCTGGTGCCCTGGTTCATCCTGGTGCCGCGTGTCGCGGAGACCGAGCTCTACCGCCTGCCACGCGGCACCCGCCGGCAGCTCGACGACGAGGCCGCCGAAATCGCGGCGTTCGTCGCCGAGGCGTTCCCGGTCGACAAGCTCAACGTCGCCGCGCTCGGCAACGTCGTCGCACAGCTGCACGTGCACGTGGTCGGCCGGCGCCGCGACGACTTCGCCTGGCCAGGCGTGGTCTGGGGCAGGGCCGAGTCCGAGCCCTACGCGGAGACGGCCGTGGCCGGGTTGCGCGCCGGCCTGGTCGCCGCCTTCGGCTCCCGGTTCACGATGGCGGAGACAGGTTGATGGAGCAGATCCTGGTCTACGGCGACTCGCTCTCCTGGGGCATCGTCCCCGGGAGCCGCGCGCGCCATCCGTTCCCGGTGCGCTGGCCGGGACGCCTCGAACGCCGCCTCGTCGAGCGGGGCCGCGAGGTCCGCGTCATCGAGGATTGCCTCAACGGACGGCGCACGGTCTGGGAGGATCCCTTCAAGCCGGGACGCCGCGGCGTCGACGGGCTGGGGCAGCGGATCGAGGCCCACTCGCCGCTGGCGCTGGTGATCCTCGCGCTGGGCACCAACGACTTCCAGTCGATGCACCCGCACGTCGCCTGGCACGCCGCGCAGGGCGTCGCGGCGCTGGTCGCGGCGATCCGCACCGCCCCGGTCGAGCCGGGTATGCCGTCGCCGCCGGTGCTCGTCGTCGTGCCGCCGCCGATCGGCGAGCCGCGCGGCGCCATCGCGCCCAAGTTCGCCGGGGGCGCCCCGAAGTGCGCGGGCCTCGCCGAGGCGTACCGCGAGGTCACCACCGAGTTGGGCTGCGCGCTGTTCGATGCCGGCGACGTCGTGACCGCGAGCGCCGTGGACGGCGTGCACCTCGACGCGGAGGCCCACCGGGCGCTAGGCGACGCCCTGGCCGGGCCGGTCGCGAAGCTGCTCGGCGAGCACTGAAGGTGCGCGTCGCGCGCCCCGGCACCGTCCCGCCGGGCGGGCAGGCGGGTCGCCGCACACCGGGCACGGTGTCCCGGAATCCGCTCCGTCCTACAATCGGTCGGAACCGACCTGCGGATGTGGGAGCTCTCCTTGCCTGACGACCGTTCCAGGAACCGACTCGACGACGTGGTGGCGAACGCCCACCGCGAGCGCCAGCGCCGCGAGCGGGACTACCGCGCACAAGCCCTGAAACTCTACCCGTGGGTTTGCGGGCGGTGCGGGCGGGAGTTCACGCGCGCCAACCTCCACGAGCTGACGGTGCACCACCGCGACCACGACCACGACCACAACCCGCCGGACGGGAGCAACTGGGAGCTCCTCTGCCTCTACTGCCACGACAACGAGCACCAGCGGCGCGAGGAGGCGCTGGCACGCGGCGGTGGCGGGAGAGGAGGGGAGACCGGCACGACCACGACCCACAACCCGTTCGCGGCACTGCAGGACCTGCTCGGGAACGGGGGCAAGAAGTCGTGAACGTCTCCGCGCAGTCGCGGCACGGCGGCCGCAACGGGTGTGGCGCCCGGCTCCGGGGAGGCGCCGGATGAAGGGCGATCACCCGCTGCGCCGGACGCTGAACGACGAGGTCCACGCCCGGCCCTACGAGCTTCTCGCGGGCCCGTTGCGGCTCGAGCACTACGCACGGCTGACCGACGATGTCGCCGGCGAGCGGGCGCTGATCGCCGAGATCTGCGCCGCCAACGGCCGGCCCGCACCCGCGGCGGACGCGGTGTTCCTGAGCCTCGACCTGGGCAGTTGCCGGCTACGCTGGGAGCGCCACACCGAGTTCTCGAGCTGGACGCTGATCGTGCCCGGGCGGTTCGACGCCCCGTTCGAACCGGCACCGAGCTGCCTCGACCCCGGCTGGCGCGACCGCCTGCCCGGCGAACGGCTGGTGGCCCTGAAGCTCGCAATCGAGCCCCAGGGGGTGGCCGAGCGGTCGCTGGTCGAGCTCGGTGAGTTGTTCGCGTCGAATACCGTCGCCGGCAGCCGGGTCGCCGGCGGCGCGGCCGACGTCTGGACCGACTACCAGATCCACGACGACGGCTACGGCTGGGTGCTGGTGCGCGACATCGACCTGCGCATGCGCCAGGCCGGGCGCCTCGTGCAGCGCCTGCTCGACATGGAGTCGTACCGCATGATGGCGCTGCTCGGCCTGCCGCCGGCGCGCGAGCACGGCCGGGAACTGGTCCGCCTCGACACCGAGCTGGCCGAGCTGACCGGGCGCATCAACGCGCTGCGCGATGCGTCGCAGGAGCGCGACCTGCTCGAGGCGCTGACCCGTCTCGCCGCGCGCATCGAGCATGTGGTGGCGCGCACCAACGCGCGGTTCTCGGCGACGCGCGCCTACTACGGCCTGATCCAGCGCAGCATCGCCCAGCTCCGCGAGGAGCGCCTCCCGGGA
>JAWVZO010000231.1:0-3691 GCA_033722135.1 Gammaproteobacteria bacterium
AGCGTCTGCGCCGGGGCGACGGTGATCGAGTCGCCGGTGTGCACGCCCATCGGGTCGAAGTTCTCGATCGAGCCGACGATGATGCAGTTGTCGTGCGTGTCGCGCACGACCTCCATCTCGAACTCCTTCCAGCCGAGCAGCGACTCCTCGATCAGCAGCTCCTTGGTCGGCGAGAGATCCAGGCCGCGGCGGCAGATCTCGACGAACTCCTCGCGGTTGTAGGCGATGCCGCCACCGCTGCCGCCAAGCGTGAACGATGGTCGGATGATGGTCGGGAAGCCGATCTGCGCCTGGACCTGGAGCGCCTCCTCGAGGCTGTGGGCAAGCGCCGAGTGCGCCGAGCCGAGCCCGATCGCCGACATCGCCTCGCGGAACCGCTCGCGGTCCTCGGCCTTGTCGATGGCGTCGCGCGAGGCGCCGATGAGCTCGACGCCGAACTGCTCGAGCACCCCCTCGCGGGCCAGGTCGAGCGCGCAGTTCAGCCCGGTCTGGCCGCCCATGGTCGGCAGCAGCGCATCGGGCCGCTCGGCCTCGATGATCCGCGCCACCGTCTGCCACTGAACCGGCTCGATGTAGACCGCGTCGGCCATCTCGGGGTCGGTCATGATGGTGGCCGGGTTGGAGTTGACCAGGATCACCCGGTACCCCTCCTCGCGCAGCGCCTTGCAGGCCTGCGCGCCCGAGTAGTCGAATTCGCAGGCCTGGCCGATGACGATCGGTCCCGCGCCGATGATCAGGATGCTCTCGAGGTCGTCGCGCCTTGGCATCGCTTCAGCCCTCGCCGCGCCGGGCGCGGATCGCCGCGACGAAGCGGTCGAACAGGTAGGCCATCTCGTGCGGCCCGGGACTCGCCTCCGGGTGGCCCTGGAAGCCGAACGCCGGCCACTCGACGTGGGCGACGCCCTGCAGCGAGCCGTCGAACAGCGAACGGTGGGTCGCGCGCAGGGTCGCGGGAAGCGAGGCCTCGTCGACCGCGAAGCCGTGGTTCTGGCTGGTGATGAACACGCGGCCGTCGTCGAGATCCTGCACCGGGTGGTTGGCGCCGTGGTGGCCGAATTTCATCTTGACCGTGCGCGCCCCCCCGGCCAGGGCCAGCAGCTGGTGACCCAGGCAGATGCCGAACAGCGGCACGCCCGTCGCGAGCAGCTCGGCGATCGCCGCGACCGCGTAGTCGCAGGGCTCCGGGTCGCCCGGGCCGTTGGAGAGGAACACCCCGTCCGGTGCCATCTGCAGTACCTCCCGGGCCGGCGTCTCGGCCGGCACCACGCTGACCCGGCACCCGCGGTCGACCAGCATGCGCAGGATATTGCGCTTGACTCCGTAGTCGTAGGCGACGACGTGGTACGGCAATTCCACGGCGTCGTCGGGCAGCCCGGACTCGAGCGTCCAGCTCCCCTGCAGCCAGGGGTACGGTCCCGGCGTGGTCACCTCGCGGGCGAGGTCCATGCCCTGCAGGCCGGGAAAGCCCCGGGCCGCCGTCACCGCGGCCTCCGGGTCGATCGCTTCACCGGCGACCAGGCAGCCGGCCTGGGCCCCCTTCTCGCGCAGGATGCGGGTCAGGCGGCGGGTGTCGATGCCGGCGATGCCGACCACGCCCTGCGCCGCGAGGTAATCCTCGAGGCGCTGCTCCGAGCGCCAGTTGCTCGGCAGCCGCGGCAGGTCGCGGATCACCAGCCCGGCGCACATCACCCCAGACGACTCCTCGTCGGCCGCGTTGACGCCGGTGTTGCCGATGTGCGGATAGGTCAGGGTGACGATCTGGCGCCGGTAGGATGGGTCGGTGGCGATCTCCTGATAACCCGACATGGCGGTGTTGAACACCACCTCGCCAACGGATTCTCCGATGGCACCGATGGATTCGCCGTGGAACAGGCTGCCATCTTCGAGGGCGAGCAGCGCGGGGGCTCTCAAGGCATGTCTCCTGGGCGTACATGCAAAGCGGGAGAGGCCCTGCAGCCACTCCCGCTTGTCGATTAGGTCTCAGACCGGCGCGGATCGGGCGTCATTCTAGCCAAGCGCCCCGAAGGTGTCCACGCGCCACGTCGGAGATGTCGAGAAACGATCAAGGGCTGGCTGCAACTCCTTGAAAGTTGGTTTCCCGATCGCCCGTCCTCAACGCAGGCCGAGCACGTCCTGCATGTCGAACAGCCCCCGCGCGTGTCCGGCAAGCCACTGCGCGGCGCGCACCGCGCCGCCGGCGAAGGTCATCCGGCTGGTGGCGCGGTGGGTGATCTCGACCCGCTCGCCGGTGGCCGCGTAGAGCACGGTGTGCTCGCCGACGATGTCGCCGGCACGGATGGTCTCGAAGCCGATCGTCTGGCGGTCGCGCGGGCCGGTGTGCCCCTCGCGGCCGTAGACCGCGCACTCGGCGAGGTCGCGGCCGAGCGCTTCGGCCACCACCTCGCCGAGGCGCAGCGCGGTCCCCGAGGGGGCGTCGACCTTGTGCCGGTGGTGGGCCTCGACGATCTCGATGTCGACGCTGTCGCCGAGCACGCGGGCGGCGATCTCGGCCAGCTTGAAGGTCAGGTTGACGCCGACGCTCATGTTCGGCGCGAACACCACCGGGATCGTCTCGGCCGCTTCGGCGATCGCCCGCTTCTGGCCCGTATCGAGCCCGGTGGTGCCGATCACCATGCCCCGGCCGTGCGCGCGGCAGTGATCGAGCGCGGCGGCCGTCGCCTGCGGCGCGGTGAAATCGATCAGCACGTCGAAGCCGTCGCCGAGCGCGGCCAGGTCGCCGCCGATCGTGACGCCGAGCGTGCCGAGACCGGCCATCTCTCCGGCGTCGACCCCGACCAGCGCGCTGTCGGGGCGGTCGAGCGCCGCCACCAGCTCGGCGCCGTCGGCATCCCGGACCGCCTCGATCAGCGCCCGGCCCATGCGCCCGCCGGCGCCGTGGATCGCGATGCGGGTCATCTCGTCCTCCCCTGACGAACCGGCCCCGGCCGGTTCAGAATTTCATGCCTTCGAAGAAGTTGCGCACGCCGTCGAGCCACGAAGTCTGCTTGGGACTGTGACGTCCCCCGTTGCGCTCCATGGTCGCCTCGAAGTCGCGCAGGATCTCTTTCTGCTCCTCGCTGAGGTTGACCGGGGTTTCGACCGTGACCCGGCAGAGCAGGTCGCCGGTGCTGCCGCCGCGCACCGGTCGCACCCCCTTGCCGCGCAGCCGGAAGACCTTGCCGGACTGGGTCTCAGGGGGGATCTTGAGCATCACGCGACCGGCGAGCGTGGGCACCGCCAGCTCGCCACCGAGCACCGCGGTGGTGAAACCGATCGGCACCTCGCAGAAGAGGTCGTTGCCCTCGCGCGCGAAAATCGGGTGCTCCTTGACCCGGATGTGGACGTAGAGGTCGCCGGGCGGCGCACCCTTCGGTCCCGCCTCGCCCTCGCCGGAGAGGCGGATACGGTCGCCGTTGTCGACCCCGGCGGGCACCTTGACCGACAGCGTGCGCGACTCCTCGACCCGGCCGGCGCCGCGGCAGTCCGGGCAGGGGTCGCTGATCATCACGCCCTCGCCGTGGCACCGGGGGCACGTCTGCTGGATCGAGAAGAAGCCCTGCTGCATGCGCACCTGGCCCATGCCGCCGCAGGTGGTGCACTTGGTCGGCTCGGTCCCCTCGCGCGCGCCGCTGCCGTCGCAGGTCTCGCACGGCACGAGCGTCGGCACGCGGATCTTCGCCGTGGTGCCGTG
>JAWVZO010000232.1:0-3674 GCA_033722135.1 Gammaproteobacteria bacterium
ATCTGCTGGGCCGCCGCGAGCGCGATGGGGTGGTCCGTGGCGACGGGCCTGACGTCGCCCAGCACGAAGCTCCGGCACCGGTCCGGAATCTCCCGTCCGGCCTTCAGCAACTCCAGCCCTGCCCGGCGGTCGACGCGGGTCACGTCGAGGGTGTTGACCTGTTCAGCAACCAGAAATCCGCCGAGCAGCGCGGCTACCGCGATACGTGATCGGCATGCTCGTCCACCCGCACCGCGCGACGTCCAGCGATCGAGACATACCACGAGCACGAGGCTCGCCAGCAGCCCTGCGAGCAACTCGAGCCGGAACACCGCCCGAATCGCGGTCGCGCCGGGAACCAGTTCCAGGATCCAGCGCCACGGGATCACGCCATCCCACCTGACCGGGAGCAGCAGCAGCACGACGAGGGTACAAGAGCCCGCAGCCAGGAGCCGTCTCTGCTCACGATCGAGTCGCGGACCGCCGCGCGCCAGGAGCCAGACCATACCGCTGAGGGCGATAAGCAGCAGTGCAGGCGTCGGAACGAGCGAGTGCTCGGTGGTCGAGACCGTGCGTGCTGCCGACCCGGGGAACCTCTCGACGAGCGCGCCCCAAACGAGGTTCTCCGCACCCACGTTGACCAGGTTCATCGGCAGGGCCGTCCAGGTCAGGATCACTTCCGCATCCCTCCCGAACCCCTGCGCGAGCACGGGCAGGTAGGTGAGCAGGAACGGGACGATGCCGAGCGCGAAGCCGAGCAGCAGGCCGGCCACGAGGCCGGCGCTCTCGCGCAGGTGCCCCGGCGTGAGCCGCAGGAAGCCGCCGCACGGGAGCAGCCACGCCAGCGCGAAGAGGCCCAGCGCCAGGCCGAGGAACCAGCCCACGTAGAACGACGTGTAGAGGAGCAGCGCCAGGAAGAGACCGGCGAGCACGGCGCCCCCCATCGCGACCCCGGGCCGTCGACCTCGCTGCGCCCAGGCCCACGACACCAGCAGCAGCCACGCCGGGACGAGGTGGACAGCGTAGAGCTGGGGATGCCCGGCGACCAGGTAGAGGTTGTTGGCGAACACGGCCAGCCAGGCGCCCAGGATCGCGATCGGCCATGCCACCCGCAGGACGCGGACCGCGAGCGTGAAGAACGCCGCGTAGCCGATCAGGCTGATGCAGACGAGCGTCCACTGGTAGGCCAGGTAGGGGTCGACCCCAGCGGCCCTGGCGAACGCGTAGGGCGGAGAGAACAGGAACAGCGCATCGGAGTAGCCGAGCACGCCCCGGACCGGGTGGAAGAAGGCCGGATCGCGCCACGCCGCCTGCCCCTGGAACACCTGGAACCAGTGCTCGAGGATGGCCATGACGAAGCGGGCATCCCCGGGGTCGCCGAACACCCGGTCGAAACCGCTGACCCATACCCCGCGGTAGAACAGCAGCGCGCCCGCGAGCCACGCCAGCAGCGCGAGCAGGACCACCCTACGGTACCGAATCCGCGCGCCGTTCTCCGTCATGCCTCGTGCCCAGTCCCGGGGGTGCCCGGCCGGGTCGCGTTGCGGACCGGTCGCGGGGTCTGGCGGGAGTGTAGCAACCCGGCCCGGAGGGCCCGCCGCTGGTAAGATCGGCCGACATGGAAGAGACACGGGAAATGGTCGACCGGCTCGCGGACCGCCTGCTCGACCGCGGGCTCTGGCTCGCCACCGCCGAGTCCTGCACCGGCGGCTGGATCGCCAAGGTGCTGACCGACGCTCCCGGGAGCAGCGGCTGGTTCGACCGCGGGCTGGTGACCTACTCGAACCGGGCCAAGCAGGAGCTCCTCGGCGTACCGGGGCCACTGCTCGACGACCACGGTGCGGTCAGCGGTCCCGTCGTCGCCGCGATGGCGCGGGGCCTGCGCGAATGCGCCGGTGTCGACGTCACCGTCGCGGTCAGCGGCGTCGCGGGGCCGACCGGGGGCACGGCGGAGAAGCCGGTCGGCACGGTCTGGTTCGCCTGGGACGATGGCGCCTCCCGCACCGAGTGCCTGCGCTTCGACGGCGACCGGGAAGCGGTGCGTCGCCAGGCGGTCGTCCGGGCCCTGCGCGGCCTGCTCGATGTCCTCGGGGACCGGTAGGACCGCGCGGCTCTTCTTCGCCGCCTGGCCCCCGCCGGAGGTACGCGCGGCCCTGGCGGCCCGGGCCCGCGAACGGGCGGCAGGAAGGGCGCGGGCGGTGCCGCCCGGCAACCTGCACCTGACCCTCGCCTACCTCGGCAGCCTCCCCGAGGAACGCCTCGAGGCCGTCCACGCGACCGGCGACGCGGTGCGCGCGGCCCCGGCGACGGTGGTGCTGGAACGGGTCGAGCACTGGGTCCGCCCGCGCCTGCTGTGCGCGGTCCCGGCGGCCGGCCCCGACCCGCTGGAGCTCCTGGCGGAATCGCTTCGCGAGGCGCTCGCCGACCGCCGCCTCCCGGTCGAGTCCCGGCCGTTCCGCAGCCACGTGACGCTGGTGCGCAAGGTCGGGCTACCGCGGTCCGCCGAGCGGCTCGACCCGCCGCTCTCCTGGCGCGTCGCGCGGATCGCGCTGGTCGCCTCGGAGAGCACCCGGGAGGGGGTCCGCTACCGCGAGATCGCCGACTGGCCCCTTCGCGAGGCCCCCTGAGCCGGCTCACCCCATGAGCCTCCACCCGGTCAAGATGCCTACCGTGCGGACACCGCCCGGCCGCCCGCTAACACATTGACCGGGCTACGACATCCCGCACCGTTACACCAGGATACGGTATTCGTGCACGAACCCAGCCCACCCCCCGTTGTCCGACGTCCCGAGGCCGGCTGTCGCCACGATCCGACACCCGATCGCGCCGGAATCCCGTGGCCGGGCCCGGGGGCCTGTGGGATAATCCCGGGCGACGAATCACCGACGGCACCCACTCCTCCAGCACCCAGGAAAGCTATGGACGACAATCGACAGAAGGCCCTCAACGCCGCGCTCGGCCAGATCGAGCGCCAGTTCGGCAAGGGCGCGATCATGCGCATGGGTGACAGTTCCGTGCGCGACGTGGAAGTGGTCTCGACCGGCTCGCTGGGCCTCGACATCGCGCTCGGCGTCGGGGGCCTGCCGTACGGCCGGGTGGTCGAGATCTACGGCCCGGAATCCTCCGGCAAGACCACGCTGACCCTGCATGCCGTGGCCGAGGCGCAGAAGGCCGGCGGTACGGCTGCCTTCGTCGACGCCGAGCATGCTCTCGACCCGAGTTACGCCGAGAAGCTGGGCGTCGACGTGGATGATCTGCTCGTTTCGCAGCCCGACACCGGCGAACAGGCGCTGGAGATCACCGACATGCTGGTGCGCTCGGGCGCGGTCGACATCGTGGTCGTCGACTCGGTTGCGGCGCTGACCCCCAAGGCGGAAATCGAGGGCGAGATGGGGGACTCCCACGTCGGTCTCCAGGCGCGCCTGATGAGCCAGGCCCTGCGGAAGCTCACCGCCAACATCAAGCGCACCAACTGCATGGTGATCTTCATCAACCAGATCCGCATGAAGATCGGCGTAATGTTCGGCAATCCCGAAACGACGACCGGCGGCAACGCGCTGAAATTCTACTCGTCCGTCCGGCTCGACATCCGCCGCATCGGCGCGGTCAAGGACCGCGACGAGGTCGTCGGCAACGCCACCCGGGTCAAGGTGGTCAAGAACAAGGTGGCGCCGCCGTTCCGGCAGGTCGAGTTC
>JAWVZO010000233.1:0-3671 GCA_033722135.1 Gammaproteobacteria bacterium
ACGGGGATGAAATCCAGCCCCACTCCGTGGCGTACCATGCCCTGTAGTACCGGCGCATGGTCCAGGATGTCGTCCGGCAGCTTCGTCCGCACGATGATGCCAACCGCCGCCGCCGCAAGGCGACGCAGCGTGTCGGCTTGCGGGTTCGGGGCGATCACCACGGAGGCGTGTTCGGCGAGCCGTGCCTCGGCCTCCGGATGGATCGGGTTGGTCGCCAGCACCACCGGGCGCTCACTCATACGCGCATTCTCCCTGCACGACCGGATTGGTCAGTTCGCCAACGTTTTCCAGAGAAATGGTGACCATCGACCCGGGTGTCAGCCACGTCGGTGGCGATTGCAACGGTGCGACCCCAGCCGGTGTGCCCGTGGCGATGATGGTTCCTACCGGCAAGCGACGCACATGAGAAAGACGCGAGACCAGATCGGCGACCCCGCAGATGAGTTGCGCGGTGTTCGAGTCCTGCACCCGTCGTCCGTCGACCGTGGTGATGAGCGACAGTGCATGCGGCTCCGGTACCTCGTCCGCTGTGACCAGGCACGGTCCGAGCGGACCGAACGTGCGGAAGTTCTTGCCCCGCTCCAGGCTTCCCGAACTGCGGATGAGTTCGCTGGCGCTGACATCGTTGAATGCCATATACCCGGCCACGTACTCCATGGCGCTGACAGAGGGGACATCATGCGCCGATCGCCCCAGAACGACGGCCAGCTCCCCCTCGTAGGTGACGCCGCCTATGCTCGGCGGAAGAACGATGGGTTCGTCGGGTCCGATCACTGAGTAATCCGCCTTCTCGAACACCACCGGCTCGGATGGTGGCGCCATGCCCCGTTCCGCCACTGCATCGTGGTAGTTGTGCGCGACGCCGAGGATCAGGGGTGGGCGCGGCAGCGGCGCGAGCAGGGTCACTTCGCTACGTGGCAGACGCGCGTCTGCCGGCCAGTCGCGCGAAAGCAGGCGAGCCGCCATGCCCGCGAGGCCGTACGAGAGCAGCGCGCCGAGTTCGGGTGGCGTGCCGTCCAGCACTCGCAGAAACCTTGGGTCGCCAAGGTCGAGCACCCCGGTCTCGGTCCCGCCGGTATCCCTGCAGAGGACACCGGCCCGGGACGTACCCCGATGCCAGAAAGTGACGAATCTCATGTCAGGACCACACAGCGCTTACGCGTCCCGGTATTTTTCGATGACCGAGCGGTCGATGCTGATACCGAGTCCGGGTCCATCCGGGATCTTGACCACGCCGTTCTTCTGCGTGATCGGTATTTCTGCCAGGTGATCCCGGAAAGGATTCTCGCACTGCTCGAATTCGAGCATCGGTGCCACCGGATTAAGGCTGGGTGGTTGGTCCGGGAGTGACGCCAGGAAGTGGAGCGTGGCTGCGAGGCCAACCGCCGAACCCCAGGCATGGGGTACGCATTCCACGCCGTGCGTCGAGGCGAGCGTGGCGATTTTCTTGGATTCGGTCAGGCCCCCGGCGGCGCAGACATCCGGCTGGACAATGTCCATGGCCTTTCGGGTAATCGCTTCGCGGAACCCCCACCGGGTGAACTCGTTCTCACCGCCCGCTACGGCCATATCCAGTGCCCGTGTGACGGCGACATAGCCGTCAATGTCTTCCGGTGAGATCGGTTCCTCGAACCACTCGATATCCAGTTCCTCAAGGCGGCGGCCCAATCGAATGGCGACAGGTACAGGGTAGCAGTGGTTGGCATCCACCATGAGCCGTATATCGGCTCCGATCGCCCGGCGTACGGCCTCAACGCGCTTGAAGTCCTTGTCGATGGATCCAAGGCCGATCTTCATCTTTATCGCCCTGAATCCTTCGCTCACATAGCCCTGTGCCTCTTCCACGGCCTCCTCGACCACGCGCGACATGTCCGTGAAGTACAAACCGGTCGCGTAGGCCTCGACTTCGGTCCGATGCGCGCCGCCGAGCAGCTTGTGGACGGGTTTCCCGCAGGCCTTGCCGACGATGTCCCAGAGCGCGATGTCGATGCCGCTGATCGCCGAGATGGCCATGCCACTCTGGCCGTAATCCTTGATCCGGTTATAGAGTTCTTCCCAGAGCACCTCGATATCGAAAGGGTCGCGACTGAGGATTCTCGGCCCGAGCTGAGTGTCGATGAATGCCTTCGCGACTGCCGAGGGCCCGTAACACTCGCCCCATCCCACCGTACCGTCATGGGTCTCTATCTCGACCAGGCAGGTCCCTCTTCTCTTGTAGAGCCAGCCTCTCGAAGAAGTGAAGGGGCGCTCGACAGGAGCGCTGATGACGTGTGCAGTAACTTGCTTGATCTTCATCTGGATGGTCACGCTTGCTTGCCAGAACCGCTGGTACAACCGAGACGGTTGCACGCAGGCGAGCCGGGTGGGTACGGGACGTTGACGCCTTGCCGTCGGTGATGTGAGTACAATATTATCAGCCTACGATGTTTGTTGTGTGTTACAACAAACAACATAAGGCGAAAGTTGTCAACCCCCGCGAGCCGACGGAGGGCTACGAAGACCGCCAGGATACGAGCGATGACGGGGATCTCGGCGAGGTGGGACTGAACGGATCAGCGCAGCACAGGGTGCCACTGGAGGAGGCCGACAGGCGTTCCGCGGCCCGTCGTTGCGTGGCCGGCAACGTTGCGGCCAGGGTTGTGGCTCGCTTGACCCGGCAAGCCAGTCCCCGCATCCTTGATTCTGCGCCACTGGGTCTGATGATGACCGGCGGCGGCAGTAGCGATCCGGATTGTCCATCGAACGGATGGATTAAACATCTGGAATCCGCTCATCGGGATGCGCCGAACAGGTTTCTGTGGCGACCTCGCACGGAACATGTGCCGGTTTGTTTCCGGTCTCAACCATTATTAGACTACTTAGGGAGTCCCCATGGACGATGTCAATCCTGATTCGGGCCTTCGAAAGATTGAGCGCGAGCCTCTCTGGGACATTGCGCACGCCCAACTGCGCGATGCTTTGCTGGCTGGTCGTTTTGAGCCGGGAAGCACGCTGACGCTGCGCTATCTTGCGGAGATATTCGGCATATCGGTCACTCCGGTACGGGACGCTGTGACCCGCTTGGCAGCGCAGGGCGTGCTGAAGCAGGGCCCGAGAAACCGCGCGGTCGTGCCAGCCATCACGGCGGACGAATTGAAGCAGCTTGCAATTGTGCGCTGCGAATTGGAGGGAAGAGCCGCATTCGAGGCAGCCAGCAGAATCAACGATGCGTCGCTAGAGAAGGTTGAAAGATCGCTTTCTGCGATGCAAAAAAGCATGGCTGATGGTGATCGCCAAGCTTACCTGCGAGCACATCGAGGCTTTCACTTCGCGATCTACGAAGCGTCCCAGGTGCCCCTTCTGATCGAAATGATAGAGAATCTCTGGTTACGCATCGGACCAACGCTGCTGTACGTCATGCCGATTTACGTACACAACATCAAGAGCGTTAACCATCATGTAGGCGCGTTCGAAGCCTTGAAAGTGCGCGATGCAGTGGCATGCAGAAGAGAAATCAGCAATGACATCGAAAAGGCGGCCAACTACCTGAACAGTCTGATAGACGAAACAGGGCGCATCCGAAAACCCGATGCCCGGTAATTCCCTGTCGGCGTCGGGTCCCGGCGCGACAACCTCGCGCCGTCGTCCACGCCCCAGCCCGCCGCCATCAGGGCCGGGTCGATGAGTTCGGC
>JAWVZO010000234.1:0-3637 GCA_033722135.1 Gammaproteobacteria bacterium
GGCTCGAGACGGTCGAGCGCGGCGTCGTCGCCCTCCAGCGCGCAGGCCGAGCCGGCGAAGGCCGCCAGCGAGCGCGCCGGGTCGGCGAAGCTGTGCACCGGGTGGGCGCTGGCCACCGCCGCGCCGGCGTCGCGCAGCGGGGCGAGCAGGTCGGCGGCGTGCGCGCCGCGGCCGTGGAAGGCAAGGGCGCCGGGGCGCAGCGCGCCTTGTCCGGCGAGCCACGCGGCGGCCTCGCCCAGCCGGTCGTCCGGGACCGAGACCAGCGCCACGTCGGCCGGCGCGAGCGCCTCGCCGGGCGCCCGTGGCCGGCCGGCGCCGACGAAGCGGGCCGCCCCGGCGGCGGTCGCCGCGTCGCGCGTGACCAGGTCGCCGATCGCGAACACGCCCCGGTCGGC
The DNA here is from genome assembly GCA_033722135.1 of Gammaproteobacteria bacterium. Taxonomy (GTDB): domain Bacteria; phylum Pseudomonadota; class Gammaproteobacteria; order QNFN01; family QNFN01; genus QNFN01. The sequence continues at coordinate 396 of JAWVZO010000234.1, forward strand.
CCAGAGGCGGGCGAGGACGCGGCCGAGCCGCCCGGCGCCGATCACGGTCAGGACGGGGGGTGTCGAGGGGTCGGTCATGGCGATGATCCGGGCAAAAAAGAACCCGGCGGGGGGCGCCGGGTGCAGGGAATGATCCAGAATCAGCTCGCTTCGAAATCCATACTAGTCGACGTGGCTTTGCGCGCGATGATCCAGGTCAACCGCGCGCCCATCGCCTAGAAGCGCCCCTCGACGGTGGTCAGGCCGAGGGATTTCCACGCCTGCATGCCGCCGCGGTAGTAGAAGATGCGCTCCGGGGGGTAGCCCTCGCGCACCATGGCGCGGATCGCCGTCGGCGACTGGCCGCACCACGCGCCGTTGCAGAACAGCAGCACCTCGGTGGCGTCCGTGCAGTCCCAGCCGTCGTCCGCCTCCCGGCAGCCGAGCTCGTCGAGGCGGATGGCCACCTCGGTGTAGGGGATGTTGACCGCCCCGGGGATCGTCTCGCGCAGGTAGTAGTCGTCGGTGCGCCCGTCGACCAGCGGGCCGCGGCCGGCGCGCAGGAACTCGATCAATTCGAGCTCGCCGACCGGGGTGACGCCCGGCACCGGCGTCATCGGCTGGATGCAGAACGGCGGGCAGGGACGCGAGGTCATCGAGAACTCGGGGTCGACGGTCGCGAAGGTGTCCTGGTCGCGGCCGATCACGACCGGACCGTCGGCGGTCGGTACCTCGACCTCGAACAGTTCGGGGGTGAGGCCGACCTCCCCGGCCGCAAGCCCGGCCGCGGGGGCGGCGGTGAGCAGCGCGGCGAGCACGAGCGATGGGGCGGTGAGTCGCGTCATCTTCATCGGGCCTGCGTTCGGGGCCTTCCTTGGTAGCATGGAGGCCGGGGACGCGCAACCGCGCCCCGCGCTGCCCGGAAATGCGGCGCCGTTCCTTGTCCGGCCCCTTGGGCTTCGGTATAACCGGCCCGGCACGCCCGGCAGGTGCGCGCCAGGAGCCCCCCGTGCCGACCGAACTGACCGTCGTCGTCCCCACCTACAACGAGCGCGAAAACGTCGGCCCGCTGGTCGGCCTGCTCGAGCGCGCGCTCGACGGCGTCGCGTGGGAGGTGCTGTTCGTCGACGACGACTCCCCGGACGGTACCGCCGATGCCGTGCGCGCCCTCGCCCGCGAGGACGCCCGGGTGCGCTGCCTGCAGCGCATCGGCCGCCGCGGGCTCTCGTCGGCCTGCATCGAGGGGATCATGGCCAGCACCGCCCCCTACGTGGCGGTCATGGACGCCGACCTCCAGCACGACGAGACGCTGCTCCCCGGGATGCTCGACAAGCTCCGTGCCGACGAGGCCGACGTGGTGGTCGGCAGCCGCTACATGGGCGGCGGGAGCACCGGCGAGCTCGCCTCGGGCCGGGTCTGGATCAGCCGCATCGCCTCGGGGCTGGACCAGCTGGTGCTCAGGGCGCGGGTCAGCGACCCGATGAGCGGCTTCTTCATGCTGCAGCGCGCCTACTTCGACCGCGTCGCCCGCGAGCTCTCCGGCAAGGGGTTCAAGATCCTCCTCGACCTGCTCGCGTCGGGCCGCCGCGACGTGCGCGTCGCCGAGCTGCCGTACCACATGCGCGCCCGGCAGCACGGCGACAGCAAGCTCGACACCATGGTGGTCTGGGAGTACCTGGTGCTGATCGCCGACAAGCTGTTCGGACGCTACGTGCCGGTGCGCTTCGTGCTGTTCGTCGGCGTTGGCATGACCGGAGTGGCGGTCCACCTGCTGGTGCTAGGCCTGCTGCACCGGCTGCTCGACGTGGAGTTCCTCTGGGCGCAGGCGAGCGCGACGCTGCTCGCGATGACCTCGAACTACTTCCTGAACAACGTCTTCACCTACCACGACCAGCGCCTGCACGGGCTGGCCCTCTGGCGCGGGCTGCTGACCTTCTACCTCGCCTGCAGCATCGGCGCGGTGATCAACGTCGAGTTCGCCGATTTCGTCTTCCAGCGCGGGTTCCCGTGGTTCGTCGCGGGCTTCCTCGGCGCTGTGGCCGGCGCGGTCTGGAACTACGCGGTCACCGCGACCTTCACCTGGCGAACGGCCCGCGCGAAGCCGGCCGGGGACGAATGAGCCCGGATCGGCCGGGCGCGGCCGCGGCACGGGAAGGAAGCGCCGCGACCCTGGCCGGGCGTCTCGCGCGGCCGTACCGCCTGGAGACGTGGCGGCTGCGCGAGGCGTGGCCTTGGCCGCTGCTGGTCGGGCTCGGCCTGTTCCTGGTCTACGCCGCCTGCGCGCCGCGCACCGTCGCGCTCGAGGACGACGGCCTGTTCCTGCTGGCGAGCTACTTCAACGGCATCGCCCACCCGCCCGGCTACCCGGTGTTCACGCTGGTCGGCCACCTATTCTCGCAGGTGCCGGTCGGCACCGTGGCTTGGCGCGTGCACCTGGTCAGCGCGTTCTTCGGTGGGCTCGGCTGCGCGGTGCTGTGGTGCATCGCGCGCGACCTGGTGCCGTCGCGGGCGGTCGCGACCGCGGCGGCGCTCGCCTTCGGCTTCTCCGGGGTCTACTGGTCGCAGGCGATCATCGCCGAGGTCTACACCCTCAACGTCTTCGTCACCCTGCTGGTGGCGTGGATGGTGCTGCGCCTGGCCGGGGAGCACCCGGGGCAGGGAGGAGTGGGCGTGCGGCCGGTGGGTTGGCGCGACGCGGTGCTGCTCGGTCTCGTCTACGGGCTCGGCCTCAGCAACCACTGGCCGTTGCTGGTGCTGTTCAGCCCCGCCTACCTGCTGCTCGCCTGGCCGGTCCTCGGCCCGCTGCTGCGCCGCACACCGGCGCTGCTGCTCGGGCTCGCCGTCGGGCTGCTGCCCTACCTCTGGCTCTACCTCCGCTCGCAGATGGACCCGGAGATCAGCTTCTTCGGGCCGATCGAGGGGCTGTCGGAGTTCCTGCAGTTCGTCAGCCGCAGCACCTACAGCGGTGCGGACCACGAGGCGGGCGCCGGGCTGGCCGACAAGCTGGGCTACCTGCGCTACCAGGGGTGGGCGGTGCTCGACCAGTTCACACCGCTGGGGGCGCTGCTCGCCGCGCTCGGCCTCCTCCTGCCGGGACGGCACCGCCGCGTGACGCTGGCGCTGCTGGCCGGCGCGCTGTGCGTCTCGCTGCTGCTGGTCCTGCTGCTCGACCGCGACTTCACCCGGCTGGGCGTCTTCGTCTACCGCGTCTACCCGATCCCCGCGTACGCGGTCCTCGCGCTGTTCCTGGCGCTCGGCCTGCA
>JAWVZO010000235.1:0-3630 GCA_033722135.1 Gammaproteobacteria bacterium
CCGGTGCGCGGCAACGGCAAGATCATCCAGGAGCTCGAGGGCGTGTTCCGCGGCGCCGGCTGGAACGTCATCAAGGTGATCTGGGGCTCCGGTTGGGACGAGCTGCTCGCCAAGGACCACACCGGACTGCTGCGCAAGCGCATGGAGGAGTGCGTCGACGGCGAGTACCAGGCGTTCAAGTCGAAGGGCGGCGCGTACACGCGCGAGCACTTCTTCGGCAAGTACCCCGAACTGCTGAAGATGGTCGAGCACATGTCCGACGACGACATCTGGCGGCTCGCCCGCGGCGGCCACGACCCGCACAAGGTCTACGCCGCCTACAAGGCGGCCACCGAGCACACCGGCCAGCCGACGGTGATCCTCGCCAAGACCGTCAAGGGCTACGGCATGGGCGTGGCCGGCGAGGGCCAGAACATCACCCACCAGCAGAAGAAGATGGGCGAGGACCACCTCAAGGCGTTCCGCGACCGCTTCGACATCCCGGTCTCCGACGCGCAGATCAACGACGTGCCGTTCCACCTGCCGGCGCCGGACAGCGCCGAGGCGAAGTACCTCAAGGCGCGCCGCGACGCGCTCGGCGGGCCGTTCCCGCAGCGGCGCAGCGATGTGCCGAAGCTGGAGATCCCCGAACTCAAGGCGTTCGACGCGCTGCTCAAGTCGAGCGACGACCGCGAGTTCTCGACCACGATGGCGTTCGTGCGCGTGCTCAACACCCTGGTGCGCGACAAGAAGATCGGCAGGCACGTGGTGCCGATCGTCCCCGACGAGTCGCGCACCTTCGGCATGGAGGGCATGTTCCGCCAGCTCGGCATCTACGCGCCGACCGGCCAGCTCTACAAGCCGGAGGACGCCGACCAGCTGATGTACTACCGCGAGGACAAGAAGGGCCAGGTGCTCCAGGAGGGCATCAACGAGGCCGGCGCGATGTGCTCGTGGATGGCCGCGGCGAGCGCCTACGCCAACCACGGCGTGCCGATGATCCCGTTCTACATCTACTACTCGATGTTCGGCTTCCAGCGCGTCGGCGACTTCGCCTGGGCGGCCGGCGACATGCGCTGCCGCGGCTTCCTGGTCGGCGGCACCGCCGGGCGTACCACGCTCGCCGGCGAGGGGCTGCAGCACCAGGACGGCCACAGCCACATCCTGTCGTCGACCATCCCCAACTGCGTCAGCTACGACCCGACCTTCGCCTTCGAGGTTGCGGTGATCGTGCGCGACGGCCTGCGGCGCATGTATGTCGAGCAGGAGAACGTCTACTACTACCTGACGACCATGAACGAGAACTACACCCACCCGGCCATGCCCGAGGGGGCCGAGGAGGGCATCGTCAAGGGCATGTACCTGCTGCAGAAGGGCGCCGGCGGCAAGAAGCCGCGCGTCCAGCTGATCGGCTCGGGCACCATCCTGCGCGAGGTCATCGCCGCGGCGGAGCTGCTCAAGGACGACTTCGGCGTCGACGCCGACATCTGGAGCGCGACCAGCTTCACCGAGCTGGCGCGCGAGGGCGACGATACCGCCCGCTGGAACATGCTCCACCCGGAGGCAGACGCGAAGGTCCCCTACGTCACCGCCTGCCTCGCCGGCCATGACGGCCCGGTGGTCGCGGCGACCGACTACATGCGCAACTTCGCCAACCAGATCCGGCCCTACGTCGACCGGCCGTACACCGTGCTCGGCACCGACGGCTTCGGCCGCTCGGACACGCGCGCCAACCTGCGCCGCTTCTTCGAGGTGAACCGCCACTACGTGGTCGTCGCGGCGCTCAAGGCGCTGGCCGACCAGGGTGCGGTCCCCGCGAAGAAGGTCGGCGAGGCGATCGCGAAGTACGGGATCGACGCCGACAGGCCCGCGCCGCGTCTCTCCTGACGCCGGTCGTCCACCACCAGATCACACGGAGCAGACAACCATGGCGAACACCATCGACATCCTGGTGCCGGACATCGGCGACTTTTCCGACGTGCCGGTCATCGAGCTGCTGGTCGGCCCCGGCGACCGGGTCAACGAGGAGGACCCGCTGGTCACGCTGGAGAGCGACAAGGCGACCATGGACGTGCCGTCGCCGGCCTCCGGCACCATCGCCGAGCTCAAGGTGGCGGTCGGCGACACGGTCAGCGAGGGCTCGCTGATCATGACGCTGGAGCCGGGCGACGGCGCGGTGCCGGCCCCGCCCTCGCCGGAGGGCGTCCAGGAGCCCGAGACCGAGCCGCCCTCCGCGCCGGCCTCGCCGCCGCCGGCGGCGCCCGTGCCCGCGGCCACCCCGAACGCCTCCGGGACGGACGAGGCGGCGTTCGAGGCCGTCTACGCGGCTCCCTCGGTGCGCCGCTACGCCCGCGAAAAGGACGTGCCGATCGGCGAGGTGAAGGGCAGCGGCCCGAAGGGGCGCGTCCTCAAGGAGGACGTCGACGCCTACCTCAAGCCCGGGAAGAAGGCGCCGGCGCAGGCCCCGGCCGCCACCGGAAGCGGCATCCCGCCGATCCCCGAGGTCGATTTCTCCAAGTTCGGCGAGACCGAGGTCAAGGAGCTGCCGCGCATCAAGAAGCTCTCCGGCGCGCACCTGACCCGCTGCTGGCTCAACGTGCCGATGGTCACCCACCACGACGAGGCCGACATCACCGACCTCGAGGCCTTCCGCAAGTCGCTCAAGGGCGAGGCGGAGAAACTCGGCCTGCGGGTGACCATGCTCGCCTTCGTCATGAAGGCCGTGGTCGCGTGCCTGAAGAAGTACCCGGAGTACAACGCCTCGCTGACCCCCGACGGGCAGAGCCTGGTCTACAAGAAGTACTTCAACATCGGCATCGCCGTGGACACGCCGAACGGCCTCGTCGTGCCGGTGTTCAAGGGCGTCGATGGCAAGAGCATCTACGACCTCGCCGCGGAAATGGCCGAGATCAGCGCCAAGGCGCGCGACGGCAAGCTCAAGCCCGACGAGATGCAGGGCGCCTCGATCACCATCTCGAGCCTCGGCGGCATCGGCGGCACGGCGTTCACGCCGATCGTCAACGCGCCGGAGGTGGCCATCGTCGGCCTGACCCGCTCGCGGATGCAGCCGGTGTGGAACGGCAGCGAGTTCGTGCCGCGGCTGATGCTGCCGGTCGATCTGACCTACGATCACCGGGTGATCGACGGCGCCCTGGCCGCGCGCTTCTGCGCCACCCTGTGCGAGCTGCTCGGCGACGCGCGCCGGCTGCTGCTGTGACCGCGGCGCGCGCGAGAGCCATAACGAGAACCGACCAAAGGACCCCATCATGAGCAAAGAGAGCGAAGTCAAAGTCCCCGACATCGGCGATTTCAGCGACGTCCCGGTGATCGAGATCCTGGTCTCCGTCGGCGACACCATCGCCGCGGAGGACCCGCTGGTCACGCTGGAGAGCGACAAGGCGACCATGGACGTGCCGGCCCCGTTCGCGGGCACCGTAAAGTCGATCGACGTCGCGGTCGGCGACACGGTCAGCGAGGGCTCGGTGATCATGCACGTCGACGCCGACGGCGACACGGCCGGTGACGAGAAGCAGGCCGACGAATCGCCGAAGCAGGAACAGGAGAAGTCGCCGGGTGGTGGCGGCGGCGGCGGCGTGGTCGACGTCAAGGTCCCGGACATCGGCGACTTCAGCGACGTCCCGGTGATCGAGG
>JAWVZO010000236.1:0-3531 GCA_033722135.1 Gammaproteobacteria bacterium
CGACAAGGAGCGGCCGAAGGGGGTCATCGTCCAGTTCGGCGGGCAGACGCCGCTCAAGCTCGCGCGCGACCTCGAGGCGGCCGGGGTGCCGATCATCGGCACCACGCCCGACGCCATCGACCGGGCCGAGGACCGCGAGCGTTTCCAGGGCATGATCGACAAGCTCGGCCTGCGCCAGCCGCCCAACCGGACCGCGCGCAGCGTCGACGACGCCCTCGAGCTGGCGGCGGAGATCGGCTACCCGCTGGTGGTGCGGCCCTCGTACGTCCTCGGGGGGCGCGGCATGGAGATCGTCTACGCCGAGGAGGACCTGCTGCGCTACATGCACGAGGCGATCCGGGTGTCGAACGAGTCGCCGGTGCTACTCGACCGTTTCCTGGACGACGCCGTCGAGGTCGATGTCGACGCGGTGTGCGACGGCGAGCGGGTGCTGATCGGCGGGATCATGGAGCACATCGAGCAGGCCGGGGTCCACTCGGGCGACTCGGCGTGCTCGCTGCCCCCGTACTCGCTGGACGCCGGTACGCAGGCGAGGCTGGCCGAGCAGGTCCGCGAGATGGCCCTGGAACTCGGCGTGGTCGGCCTGATGAACACCCAGTTCGCGCTCCAGGGGGACGACATCTACGTGCTCGAGGTCAACCCGAGGGCCTCGCGCACCGTGCCGTTCGTCTCGAAGGTGATCGGAGTCCCGCTGGCCAAGGTCGCCGCCCGCTGCATGGCCGGCCGTTCGCTGGTCGACCAGGGCGTGACCGCGGAGCGCACCCCGCAGTTCTTCGCGGTGAAGGAGGCGGTCTTCCCGTTCAACAAGTTCCCCGGCGTCGACCCGCTGCTCGGCCCGGAGATGAAATCGACCGGCGAGGTGATGGGCGTCGGGGCGAGCTTCGGCGAGGCGTTCGCCAAGGCGACGCTGGGTGCCGGCAGCGTCCTGCCGCACGGCGGGAAGGCGCTGCTCAGCGTGCGTGACGCCGACAAGGCCGGGGCGCTGGAGCTGGCGCGGGCCCTCGTCGAACTCGGCTTCGAGCTGGTCGGCACGCGCGGCACCGCGCGGATGCTCAACGAGCTCGGCGTCCCCTGCCAGGCGACCAACAAGGTCGCCGAGGGACGCCCCCACGTCGTCGACCTGATCAAGAACGACGAGATCAGCCTGATCATCAACACCACCGAGGGCAAGCCGGCGATCTCCGACTCCTTCGCGATCCGTCGCGAGGCCCTCAACCACAAGGTGGCCTACACGACGACCCTTGCCGGAGCGCGCGCGACGGTGATGGCCCTGCGCAGCCTCGACGCGGTCGACGTCAACCGTCTGCAGGACCTCCACCGGGAGATGGTGACATGACCAAGGTGCCCCTGACCGCGCGCGGTGCCGAGAAACTGCGCGAGGAGCTCCACGAACTCAAGACCGATGCACGGCCGAAGGTGATCAAGGCGATCGCCGAGGCGCGCGCTCACGGCGACCTCAAGGAGAACGCCGAGTACCATGCCGCGCGCGAGCAGCAGGGCTTCATCGAGGCGCGGATCCGCGACATCGAGCACAAGCTCTCGCATGCCCAGGTGATCGACGTCACCCAGCTCGATGCCGGAGGCAAGGTGGTGTTCGGCGCCACCGTCGAGCTGCTCGATGAGGAGAGCGGCAACGAGGTCCGCTACCAGATCGTCGGCGAGGACGAGGCCGACATCAAGGCGGGGCGCGTCTCGGTCACCTCGCCGATCGCCCGTGCCCTGATCGGCAAGCAGGAGGGCGACGTGGTCGAGTTGCGCACGCCCGGCGGCGAACGCAGCTACGAGATCCTCGCCGTCGAGTACGTCTGAGGCCGGCGGGTCAGTCGAGCCGGACGCGCGGCCGCTCGGGATGTGGACGGTAGAGCAGGGCGACGTGCCCGACCCGCTGGATCCGTTCCGCGGCGCAGGCCGAGCAGAGCGTCGCGATCATGGCGTCGCGCTCGGCACGGTCCCCGGCGTTGACCCGCACCTTGATCAGCTCGTGATGCTCCAGCGCGGCATCGACCTCGGCGAGCAGCGCGTCGTGCAGGCCCTGGCCGCCGACGATCACGACCGGCTTCAGGGCGTGGCCGAGCTGGCGCAGGCGGCGCCGGTGCCGTTCGGAAAGGGCCATTCGCGCGTCTCCTGTCGTCTCCCGGGGCGGCCAGTCTACCCGAAGCCCGGCCGCGCTGCCGCCTCGTCCGGGCGCTGAGCATGGCGCGCAGCAAGAGCAGCGAGCGCTGGTTGCGCGAGCATTTCAGCGACGCCTTCGTACGCCGGGCCCAGGCGCTCGGCCTGCGCTCGCGCGCGGCGTTCAAGCTGCTCGAGATCGACGACCGCGACCGCCTGCTGAAACCGGGCCAGGTGGTCGTGGACCTGGGGGCGGCGCCGGGCGGCTGGGCGCAGGTCGCCGCCGACCGGGTCGCGCCCGGCGGTGCGGTGATCGCGCTCGACCTGCTGCCGATCGACCCGCTCCCGGGGGTGACCGTGCTGCAGGGCGATTTCACCGAGCAGGCCGTGCTCGACCGACTGCTCGAAATCCTGGGGGAGCGCCGGGTCGACCTTGTATTGTCCGATATGGCCCCCAACATGAGTGGTATGAAGGCCGTCGACCAGCCCCGCGCGAGCCTGCTCGCGGAACTCGCCCTGGAGTGCGCCCGCGAGGTGCTGCGCCCCGGCGGCGACCTGCTGCTGAAGATGTTCCACGGCGAGGGCTTCGAGCCCCTCCTGAAGGAGCTCCGGGCGGGCTTCGCCAAGGTCGTGGTGCGCAAGCCCAAGGCGTCCCGGCCGCGCAGCCGCGAAGTCTACCTTCTGGCCCGGAACTATCGGCTGGTGTAAGGTACTAACTGTTCGGTCCCGCCCCGAAACAACCCCCCCTCGACAGGTCGTAAAGCGTTGAACGACATGGCAAGAAACATGCTCCTCTGGGTCATCATCGCGGTGGTGCTGATGACCGTGTTCAACAACTTCGGCAACCGGCCGACGAACGCCCAGCGCCTCGCCTACTCGGAGTTCATCGACCAGGTCAACGACGGCCAGGTGTCGCGCGTCGTGATCGAGGGGCGCACCGTCCAGGGCGTGCTGCACAACGGCGAGAAGTTCACCACCTTCACGCCCGACGACGACGGCCTGATCGGCGACCTGCTGCGCAACGACGTGCAGATCGACGCCAAGCCGCCCGAGAGCCAGTCGCTGCTGATGCAGATCTTCATCTCCTGGTTCCCGATGTTGCTGCTGATCGGCGTCTGGATCTTCTTCATGCGCCAGATGCAGGGCGGTGCCGGCGGGCGCGGGGCGATGTCGTTCGGCAAGAGCCGGGCGCGCATGCTCAGCGAGGATCAGGTCAAGGTCACCTTCGGCGACGTCGCCGGCGTCGACGAGGCCAAGGAGGAGGTCGCCGAGCTGGTCGAGTTCCTGCGCGACCCGGGCAAGTTCCAGCGCCTCGGCGGCAAGATCCCGCGCGGCGTGCTGATGGTCGGCTCGCCCGGCACCGGTAAGACCCTGCTGGCGCGCGCCATCGCCGGCGAGGCGCGGGTGCCGTTCTTCACCATC
>JAWVZO010000237.1:0-3523 GCA_033722135.1 Gammaproteobacteria bacterium
CCGTTTCGCGGCCGGACTGTCACTGGCGAGTTCGGGGTAGTCCGGGGTCTTGTGGAACAGGTTGCTGAAAAATCCCATTCGATGCCTCCTTCAGGCGTCGCTTCACTGCCTTTTATTTAACAAACGCATGAATTGTATGCCATTTTCACCATTTTTTCAGCCGACGAAACGATTATTCCGCTTTGAATAAACATGTAGCAGACTGATTTAGGTAGGAAATACGGGCAGCTTCCGGAATTATTTTGCGGTTGCGATCACGCCGCATGGACGGGCAGGACGACGGCATCGGGGCCGGGGCAGCGGGGGCCTCTGCGACGGGCGCGATGTGGCGCGGCGGGGCGGTCACGACCCGCGTAGCGGAGGAGGCGCGTCATTCCTCCCGTTCTGGAATCGGGCTTCCGGCGGACGCGAAGATCGCATCGATCCCCTTCAGCGTGTAATCGCCGCGGGGGATCTTCCGCAGTTCCTCGAAGGTGGTCTGGCCGCAGAGGACCCGGCGCAGGCCGTCCTCGAAGATCATGTTGACGTCGCCCTTGGCGCGGGCCGACTCGGCGATCACGTCCGAGGTCTCGCGCCGGATGATGTGCTTCTTGAGCGTGGGCGAGACCACGAGCAGCTCGAACACGCCTAGGCGCCCGAGATAGCCCGAGTCCAGGCACTTGCTGCATCCGCGCCCGCGCCGCAGCAGGAAGTCTTCGTGGCGCTCGAGGATCTCCTTGGCGACCTGGGCGTCGATTTCCAGTTCCTCGAGCGTTGCGGCATCGGGCTCGACCGGTCCGGCGCAATGGGGGCAGACCCTGCGCAGCAGGCGCTGGTTGATCGCCGAGACGATGGTCGAGGAGACCAGGAACTGCTCGATGCCCAGGTCGACGAGACGGATCACCGCGCTGGCGGCGTCGTCGGTGTGCAGCGTGGTCAGCACCAGGTGGCCGGTCAGCGCGGCCTGGATCGCGACCTCCGCGGTCTCGAGATCGCGGATCTCGCCGATCAGCAGCGCATCTGGATCCTGGCGCAGGATGTGGCGCATGGCGACCGGGTAGGTGAAGCCCGACTCGGTCTGCAGCGTGCTCTGGTTGATGTAGTCGGGAGCCTGGTACTCGACGGGGTCCTCGACGGTGATGATGTTCTTGCCGACCGAATTGATATGGTTCAGCGCGGCGTAGAGCGTGGTGGTCTTGCCGCTTCCGGTGGGGCCGGTCGCGATGATGATGCCGCTGACCTGGTCGACGCAGCGGGAGAAGAGCTGGGCCACGCGCGGCGGCATCTCGATGTCCTCGATGGTGCGGATCGAGCGCAGCTGGTCGCGATCGAGGATGCGGACCACGGCCTTCTCGCCGTTGATGGTCGGAAACGTCGATACGCGGAAATCGACCCGGTGGCCGCCGACCACCCGGGCGAAGGAACCGTCCTGGGGCAGCAGGCGCTGTTCGCTGCGCATCAGGCTGCTCTTCTCGCCGCCCATGACCTTGATGCGCGAGACCATTCGCGCATGCCGGTGCTGAGGGAGGGTCTCGACCAGGCGGAGCTCGCCGTCTACGCGCATGCGGATGTGCGTCTCCAGGGCGCGCGGTTCGACGTGCAGGTCGCTGGAACGCATCTGGATCGCCTGCGCGAGCAGCCGGTTGACCGTGTCGACAGTGTCATCCGGCGCCGTCTCCTCGTCTTCCGCTTCCCGCGCCTCGTGGGCCTCCAGCGTCTCGATGCCGCTCATGATCGCGCTGTAGGTGGTCAGCACCGGCTGCACCTGGGCATCCGCCTCGCGTTCGACCTCATCGATGGCGTCGGCGTCGAGCGGGTCGGCCATGGCCAGGGTCAGGTGGCGGCCGTTCTGGTCGCTGAGCATGAACAGCGGGACGACCATCAGGCGTCGGCAGGTCCGCGCCGGGAGCAGGGTGCTCAGCGCGGGGTCGATCACCTCGTAATCCTGCTCGGCGATATTGATGTACTCGACGTTCAGGTGGCGGCTCAGCGCGCGCAGCAGGTCGTTCTCCGAGAGGATCCCGGAGGTGATCAGGATCTCGCCGATGGGGCGGTGTTCCTCCTCGTCCTCGCGCTGGGCCTTCAACGCGTCCTCGAGTTGCGCGGGCGTGATCAGTTCGTGATCGATCAGCAGGTCCCCCAGGCGCATCGTGCCGGCGGACGGCCGGGTCCCGGTCCGGTCGGTGGGGTGATCTGCGTTGCGTTCGCCGCCGGATGTGTCGGGCGAGTCGGTCATCAGGAGAATCCCTTGGGCACGGACGTGCCCGGTTTTCGTGTGGGGCAACCCCTGATATAGACCACCGGCAAGTGGTTCGCATCGTGCACGACCGGCAACCCGGTGCCCAGCGGCCCCTGCCGGCGCGTCTCGATTCCCGATGCCGGTCGATGGTCTAGACTGGCTGCGGTGGCGCCGATTGCGCCGCTCATCGCGCGAAACGCCCGTGTCGCGCACCGCCCGCGTGAGCACGGCTCATCCGCTGGCACTGCCCCGTCGGCGGCACGCCGCCGACCACGGGACGGCGCGGAGATGCTGCCGTCGAACACGGCGTCTGCCGTGCCGCCGAAGCGCGGTGATCCACGTTTCGTTTCCTCCGGGCGCCATGCCGGGGGAGGACGCACGAACACCGGAGCCTGGCCGGCGAACGCAACCGCTCCGGGCCACGAAGGGAGCCAACGCATGAGTCATCTTTCGCCCCTGCTGCAGCAGTCCAGCGATATCCTCGCCACCCGCGGGGAGGGCGCTTACCTCATCGGGGACGACGGTCGCCGGTACCTGGACTTCACCGCCGGCATCGGGGTCACGAGCACCGGTCACTGCCATCCCCGGGTCGTCTCGGCGGCGCAGGCCCAGGTGGCGACACTGATCCATGCCCAGTACACCACCGTCAGGCATCCGGGCATGCTGGAGCTGGCCGACCGGCTCGTGGAGCGGATGCCGGACCGGCTCGACTCGGTGGCCTTCGCCAATTCCGGGTCGGAAGCCGTCGAGATGGCGGTGCGCCTGTCACGCCACGCCTCGGGCCGGAGCAACCTGATTGCCTTCACCGGGGGATTCCACGGCCGCACGATGGCCGCGGCGTCGCTGACCACCTCGATCAACAAGGTACGCACCGGCTTCCACCCGATGATGGCCGGCGTGGTCTACGCTCCGTTCCCCCACGCCTACCGCTACGGCTGGGACGAGGAGGAGACCACCCGTTTCTGCCTCGCCGAGCTCGACCACATCTTCCTGACCCAGTCCTCGCCCGAGGATACCGCCGCGATGATCATCGAACCGGTACAGGGCGAGTACGGCTACTACCCGGCCAACATGGCGTTCATGCAGGGCCTGCGCGAACGCTGCGACGCCCACGGAATCCTCCTCGTGGTCGACGAGATCCAGGCCGGTTTCGGCCGCACCGGACTGTTCTGGAGCCACGCGCACTTCGGCATCACGCCCGACATCCTGATCACCGCCAAGGGGCTGGCCAGCGGCTTCCCGATCTCCGGCATCGCGGCGCCGGAGGCGCTGATGAGCCGTGGTCGACCCGGGTCGCAGGGTGGA
>JAWVZO010000238.1:0-3449 GCA_033722135.1 Gammaproteobacteria bacterium
ACCCAGGACCAATACCGGCTCTACGACCTGATCTGGAAGCGTGCGGTGGCCTGCCAGATGAACCACGCCACGCTGGACACGGTTGCCATCGACCTGACCGCGGGTATCGGCGACCGCTTCCGCGCGACCGGCTCGACGGTCGTCGACCCCGGCTTCATGGCGGTCTACCGCGAGGGCGTCGACGACCGCAAGGAGGACGCCGACGAAAGGATCCTGCCCCCGGTCGAGGAGGGCGAGGCGATCGAACTCGGCGCGCTGCGCCCCGAGCAGCACTTCACCGAACCCCCGCCGCGCTTCAGCGAGGCGAGCCTGGTCAAGGCGCTCGAGGAGCACGGCATCGGCCGGCCGTCGACCTATGCGTCGATCATCAAGACGCTGCAGGACCGCGAGTACGTCACCCTCGACAAGCGCCGCTTCATGCCGACCGACGTCGGCCGCGTGGTCAGCCGCTTCCTGACCGAGCACTTCACCCGCTACGTCGACTACGGCTTCACCGCCCGGCTGGAGGACGAGCTCGACGCGGTCTCGCGCGGCGAGGAGGACTGGCGGCCCCTGATGCACGAGTTCTGGGCACCGTTCCGCGATCTCGTCGAGGAGAAGGACCGCGACGTCAAGCGCAGCGACGTGACCACCGAGCCGCTCGACGAGAACTGCCCGAAGTGCGGCCGTCCGCTGGTGATTCGCCTCGGCAAGCGCGGCCGGTTCGTCGGCTGCACCGGCTTCAACAGCGACGACCCATGCGACTACACGCGCGATCTCGGCGACCGGGCGGACAGCGAGCCGGAGAAGGTCGAGGGCCGGCAGTGCCCCGAGTGCGGCGGCGACCTCGTGGTCCGCACCGGGCGCTACGGCAAGTTCGTCGGCTGCTCGAACTACCCCGACTGCAGGCACATCGAGCCGCTCGAGCGGCCGACCGACACCGGGGTCGCCTGCCCGCAGTGCGGCGAGGGCACGCTGATGGCGCGCAAATCGCGCCGCGGCAAGCCCTTCTACTCCTGCTCGACCTACCCGAAGTGCGATTACGCGGTCTGGAACCCGCCCCTCGCCGAGCCCTGCCCGGTATGCGCGTGGCCGATCCTGACCCTGAAGACCACCAAATCACGAGGCACCGAGCGCGTCTGCCCCCAGCGGGAGTGCAGCTACAGCGAGACGGTGTCCGAGGAGACCGAGGCCGGTTGAGGTCCGGAACCGATTTTCACCCAGGGAGAACCTAGCGATGTCCGATTCGTTCGTTGCCGTGCTGATGGGGTCCGACTCGGACCTGCCGGTGATGGAGGCCACCTTCGACGTGCTGCGCCGCCTCGAGGTGCCGTTCGAGGCCAAGGTCACCTCGGCCCACCGTACCCCGGCCGCGACCCACGCCTACGTCAAGGACGCCGAGACGCGCGGCTGCGGCGTCTTCGTGTGCGCGGCGGGGATGGCCGCCCACCTCGCCGGGACGGTCGCCGGCCTGACGCTGAAGCCGGTGATCGGCGTGCCGATGCCCGGAGGCGTCCTCGACGGCGTCGACGCGCTGCTCTCGACGGTGCAGATGCCGGGCGGCGTGCCGGTGGCCAGCGTCGCGGTCGGCAAGGCGGGGGCCAAGAACGCCGGCTACCTTGCCGCGCAGATCCTGGCCACCGCCGACACCGCGCTCGGCGAGCGGCTGGTCGCCGAGCGCGAGGAGGCGGCGCAGGCGGTGCAGGAGAAGGACGCCCGCCTGCAGGCCAAGCTCGGCTGAGATCTCCCGTGACCGGCTGGCGGTTGCGCCTCGCGGCGCGCGCGACCCGCCACGGCGGGCTTCTCGCCTACCCCACCGAGGCGGTCTACGGGCTCGGCTGCGATCCCGACGATCCGGTCGCGGTGCTCGATCTGCTCGCCCTGAAGCGGCGGCCGGTGGCGAAGGGCCTGATCCTGATCGCCGCGGACTTCGAGCAGTTGCGGCCGTACGTCCTCGAGGTGGCTCCTGAGCGCATGGCCGCGGTCCACGCCAGCTGGCCGGGCCCGCACACCTGGCTTCTGCCGGCGCGGCCCGGAACGCCGCCGTGGCTGACCGGGTCGCACACGACGCTCGCGGTCCGGGTCACCGCACACCCGGTCGCCGCCGCGCTGTGCCGCGCGGCCGGGCCGCTGGTCTCGACCAGCGCCACCCCCGCCGGCCGGTCACCGGCACGGGACCCGCTGACCGTGCGCCGTTACTTCGGCGCGGCGCTCGACCTCGTCGTGCACGGCGCGGTCGACCGGTCGCGCGCACCGAGCGCCATCCGCGACGCGGCGACCGGCCGCGTGTTGCGTTCCGGCTAGGGGCTGCCCACACTCCGGCTCACCGGGGGCGTACCGCCGCCCCCAGACGGCCGACATCCGCCCCCTCGGGGGCACGGAGGCGGGGAGGCGGACCCCGCGGATCGAGCGAGCCCGGGACGTGATCTCCTTCGACGCCATCCTCGCCGCCCTGGTGCCGGTGTTCGTGCTGATCCTGCTCGGTCACCTGATGCGCCGGGGCGGTTTCCCGGGCGATGCCTTCTGGGCTCCCGCCGAGCGCCTGACCTACTTCGTGCTGTTCCCGGCGCTGCTGGTGTCGAACCTCGCCGAGGCGCCGCTCGCCACGGTGCCGATCGGCCCCCTCGCGCTGGTCCTGGCCGCCAGCGTGCTGTTGGTCACGACGCTGTTGCTGGCCCTGAGGCGCTGGCTCGCCGAGGACGGTCCGGCCTTCACCTCCGTGGTGCAGGGGGGCATCCGATTCAACACCTACGTCGGCCTGGCCGCCTCGGAGGCGCTGTTCGGCGCGCAGGGACTGACCCTGGCGGCGGTGGTCATCGCGGTGCTGGTGCCGCTGGTCAACGTGCTCTGCGTCACCGTGCTAAGCCGGCACGGCAGCGGTGCCGTGCCGGGCTGGGGCGCCGTCCTGCGCGGCCTGGCGAGCAACCCGCTGATCCTCGCCTGCCTCGCCGGCATCGCCCTCAACCTCGGCGGCTTCGGGTTGCCGTTCGGCAGCGGCGACGTGCTCGGCATCCTCGCCCGCGCCGCGCTGCCCCTCGGCCTGCTGGCGGTCGGGGCCGGGCTCGACGCGCAGGCGGTGCGCGGCCGACACGGCATGGTCGCGGTCGTCGTGGCGGTCAAGCTGCTCGGCATGCCGCTGGTGATGGCCGGCGCGGCGCGGCTGGCGCAGCTCCCGCCCGCCGAGACCGCCGTCGCGGTGCTCTTCGCGGCCCTGCCGACGGCGCCGTCGGCCTACATCCTGGCGCGCCAGATGGGGGGTGACGCCCGCCTCGTGGCCGGCATGCTGACGCTGCAGACGGTGGCCGCGGTGGTCACGCTGCCGCTGATCATCGCCTGGCTCGCCTGAAACGGCCGGTGGGGACGCCCGGGTCGGGCGGCGTGCTTTGACAGGATGCAAAATTGGGAATATATTCCCATGTCATGAGCACGACGGTTCAGCGCGCCCTGATTGCATCGGTCGTCACCCTGCT
>JAWVZO010000239.1:0-3419 GCA_033722135.1 Gammaproteobacteria bacterium
AAGCCAGCGGTTAGAATCGGAAACATCAACCATGCGACGGGCACGATCGACCTCATGACCCGCAAAGGCATCATCCTCGCCGGCGGCTCCGGCACCCGGCTCTACCCGCTGACCCACGCGGTCAGCAAGCAGCTGATGCCGGTCTACGACAAGCCGCTGGTCTACTACCCGCTGTCGACGCTGCTGCTCGCCGGCATCCGCGAGATCCTGGTGATCACGACGCCCGAGGACCGGCCGGCGTTCGAGCGGCTGCTCGGCGACGGGTCGCAGTGGGGCGTGTCGCTCGACTACGCGGTGCAGCCGTCGCCGGACGGCCTGGCGCAGGCGTTCCTGATCGGCGAGCGCTTCCTCGACGGCGCGCCGTCGTGCCTGGTGCTCGGCGACAACATCTTCTTCGGCCA
This sequence comes from Gammaproteobacteria bacterium, assembly GCA_033722135.1. Classification (GTDB taxonomy): domain Bacteria; phylum Pseudomonadota; class Gammaproteobacteria; order QNFN01; family QNFN01; genus QNFN01. The sequence goes on from JAWVZO010000239.1 coordinate 402, forward strand.
CGGGCTCGGCACGCAGCTGCAGCGCGCGAGCGACGAGCCCGACGGGGCGACGGTGTTCGGCTACTACGTCACCGACCCCGAACGCTACGGCGTAGTGAGCTTCCACGAGGACGGCACGGTCGAGTCCATCGAGGAGAAGCCCGAGCGGCCGAGATCGAACTACGCGGTCACCGGGCTCTACTTCTACGGCAACGACGTGGTCGAGATCGCCCGTGAGATCCGGCCCTCGGCGCGCGGCGAGCTGGAGATCACCGACGTCAACCGCGCCTACCTCGCACGCGGCGACCTGCGGGTGGAACGGCTCGGCCGGGGCACCGCCTGGCTCGACACCGGGACCCACGACGCACTGGTCGACGCTGCGCAGTTCATCCAGGTGGTCGAGCAGCGCCAGGGACTCAAGATCGCCTGCCCCGAGGAGATCGCGTGGCGCATGGGCTTCGTCGATGACGCCCAGCTCGCCAGGCTCGCCGCGCGCTACGCGAAGAACGGCTACGGCCAGTACCTGCAGCGCATCCTGGAGATGTAGGTCCCGGCCAGAGGGCCGCGGACGTCCGCACCTGAAACGGATACGTCAAAGATGCAGTTCCTACCCACAGCGATTCCCGACGTCATCCGCATCGAGCCGGTCGTCCACGGCGACGCGCGCGGCTATTTCATGGAGACCTGGCGCGAGAACGTCTTCGCCGAGCATGGCCTGCCGCCGCTCGTGCAGGACAACCAGAGCGGCTCGACGCGGGGCGTGCTGCGCGGGCTCCACTACCAGGCCCATCGACCGCAGGGCAAGCTGGTGCGCGCGCTGAACGGCGCGATCTTCGACGTCGCCGTCGACCTTCGCCGTAGCTCGCCGACCTTCGGCCACTGGGTCGGAGAGACGCTGAGCGCCGAGAACCGGGCGATGCTCTGGGTGCCACCCGGCTTCGCGCACGGCTTCCTGGTGCTCAGCGGGACCGCCGAGATCGCCTACCGCTGCAGCGATTACTACGCGCCCGAGCACGAGCGCACGCTGGCTTGGGATGATCCACAGGTCGGCATTGTCTGGCCGCTGGACGAGGGCGTGACACCGACGCTGTCGGCCAAGGACGCCGAGGGGGCGTCGTTCGCAGCGGCCGAGACCTACCCGTGAGGCATCCCGACCAAGCATCCATCACGCCGTGGGCGGCGCTCCTGCAGGGGGCCCTGTTCCATGTGGTAGTGGCCCCGAGGCCGCGAACCAACGGGGCCACGGCAACATGAAAGCCCTGATCCTCGGCGCCAACGGCCAACTCGGGCGCGAGTTGGCGATGACCCTTCCCGATGGCGCCACGCTGGTCGCCCACGACCGTGTCGGTCTCGACATTACCGACGTGCAGGCGGTGTCGGAAGCGTTCTCCAGCGAGCGTCCGCAACTCGTGATCAACGCGGCGGCCTACACCGCCGTGGATCAGGCCGAGAGCGAACCCGAGTTGGCCCAGGCGGTCAACGCCGTCGGCGCAGGCCACGTCGCCGCGGTCGCTGCCGCCCAGGGCGCGCGCCTGGTGCACGTTTCGACCGACTACGTCTTTGACGGGACGGCCTCCACACCTTACCTCCCCGAAGCGCGCACCCGGCCGCTGTCGGTCTACGGCAAGAGCAAGCGCGACGGCGAGGAGGCGGTGCAGGCCGCCTGCCCCGAGGCGATCGTGCTGCGTACCGCCTGGCTCTACGCGGCTGGCGGTAGGAACTTTGTCACCACCATGCTGCGCCTGATGCGCGACGGGAAACAGCTGCGCGTCGTCGCCGACCAGGTGGGTACCCCCACCTGGGCCCGCACGCTGGCCGAGGCCGTCTGGGCGCTTGGGCTCAACCTCGCGGCACACGGTGTCCACCACTGGACCGATGCGGGCGTGGCGAGTTGGTACGACTTGGCGGTCGCCATCCAGGACGAGGCGCTGACGCTTGGGATGTTGAAACGGCCCGTCGATATCACGCCCATCGCGACCGCTGAGTACCCGACCCCGGCGCGGCGGCCTGCCTACAGCGTGCTCGACTGCCGCACGACCCGCGAGATCGCCGGTGTCCCTGTCCGCTACTGGCGGCACGCGCTGCGCGAGCTGCTCACCGAGGTGGGTAAGGACGCCAAGACCGGGTAGGCGCGGCGACCGGGGGGGTGGGTCGGTCCTATCTCCTCCGCAAGGGCGAGCGGGAAACTCCGGAAACATCCCGGCGCGTTTTCTCCAGCAATGGCATCGAATGGCCAGGCACGCCCGATCCCACCGGGTGCCAGGCGGCATGGGCTACGCTGAAGGAAGCCGCCGGCCCACGGCCACTGCCCATTTCTTCATGCCGTCATGCAAGAAATCCAGATCCTCCAAGCTCATGCGCCGCATGGCCCTGGTGGTCGCCGTGCTGCTGCTGGTGCCGGTTGGGGCGGTGCTGGTGCTGCGCTGGGTCGATCCACCGGCGAGCAGTGTCATGCTGCAGTGGCAGGTCGCGTCGTGGTGGCGCGACGAACCGGGCGCGCTCCGCCAGCACTGGGTCGACCTCGAGCGGGTCGCCCCGGCGATGGCACTGGCGGTGGTCGCGGCCGAGGACCAGAAGTTCCCGCACCATTTCGGGTTCGATTTCGACGCCATCGCCGACGCACTCGAGGAGAGCATGCAGGGAGAGCGCCTGCGCGGTGCGAGCACGATCAGCCAGCAGACCGCCAAGAACCTGTTCCTGTGGAACGGGCGCAGTTACTTCCGCAAGGCTCTCGAGGCGGGGCTCACGGTGTGGCTCGAGCTGTTCTGGCCCAAACGGCGCATCCTCGAGGTCTACCTCAACGTCGCCGAGTTCGGCGAGGGCCTCTACGGCGTCGAGGCCGCGGCGCAGGCCTTTTTCGGCAAGCCTGCCGCAAGGTTGAGTCGAGCGGAAGCGGCCCTGCTGGCCGCCGTCCTCCCCAGTCCGACGCGTTTCGATCCGCGGGCGCCCAGCGGCTACCTGCGCCAGAGGCAGGCGTGGATTCTCGGGCAGATGGCCCGGCTCGGCAGTAACTACACGGCGTTCGCGGCCGACTGAGAC
>JAWVZO010000240.1:0-3403 GCA_033722135.1 Gammaproteobacteria bacterium
AAAAGGGTGTTGCTTGTCATACGACGGGCTGACTATATGCCCGCGAACAACACGATGCAACCCCTTCGACACAAAAAAACCACATCGCTGCCTTTTTGTGTCTTTTATGCAACACGCCAATTTTTACCTCCCGACGACCTCCATGGTGCTCTTTTAGTGTCAGGCGATTAAGAGCGATACCTTCCATACTGCCGCAGGATCCGCGGAACGCCTCCACTGCACCGGCGGGTATGATTGGCATCACAACCTGCCGGTTCCGCGCCACGTGTGCGTCGACGCGACGCGGCAGTCCGCGACAGCCGCCCGATTCCCACCCCCATGACGCTCCTGTAACCTTGGGCCGCCCGGGTCTCGCCTACCCGACGGACACGCCGGCCGGACCGCACGCCGATGCCCCCGCAGATCACCATCAAGGACTACATCCAGGAGAGCCAGCTGACGCTCAACCGGACGGTCCTGGCGCTGGCGATTATCGGCCTGCTCTTCGCCGCGCTGGTCGGCCGCCTGACCTGGCTGCAGGTGGTCAGCCACGCCCACTACCGCGATCTCGCCCAGGAGAACAGGGTCAAGATCGAGCCGCTGGTGCCGACGCGCGGCCTGATCTTCGACCGCCAGGGACGCCGCCTGGCGATCAACCTGCCCGCCTTCAGTCTCGAGCTGACCCCGGAGCTCGTCGAGGACATGGAGGCGACGCTGGCCGGGCTCGGCGAACTGGTCGAGATCACCGAGGCCGATCTCGAGCGGTTCCGCAGCCTGCTCTCGCGCCAGCCGAAGTTCGAGCGCATCCCGCTGCGCTTCCGGCTCGACGACGCGGAACTCGCCCGCCTGGCGGTCAACCGCCACCGCTTCCCGGGAGTCGACGTCGAGGCCCGCCTCGACCGCCACTATCCTTACGGGTCGGCGCTCGCCCACGCCCTCGGTTACGTCGGCCGGATCAACGTCGAGGAGCTCAGGATCCTGGACCCCGTCGCCTACCGCGGCTCGACCCATATCGGCAAGCTCGGCGTGGAGAAGGCGTACGAGGCCGAGCTGCACGGCGAGGTCGGCCTCCAGGAGGTCGAGGTCAACGCCCAGGGACGCGAACTGCGCGTGCTCAGGCGCGATCCGCCCGCGCCGGGGCAGGACCTGCGGCTCGCCCTGGACATCGACGTGCAGCTGGCGGCGATCGAGGCGCTCGCGGGCCGCCGGGGAGCGGTCGTGGCCATCGACGTCCGGGACGGCGGCGTGCTGGCCATGACCAGCGAGCCGGCCCACGACCCCAACCTGTTCGTGCACGGCATCTCGCGCGAGGACTACGCCGAGCTGACCTCGTCGCGCGCCCGTCCGCTGTTCAACCGGGCGCTGGTGGGCCGCTACCCGCCCGGCTCGACGATCAAGCCGTTCCTAGGTCTCGCCGGCCTGGCGACCGGCACGGTCGAGCCGGGCGATCGGAAGTACTGCCCCGGCTTCTATCAACTGGAGGGGCGCGACCACAAGTACCGCGACTGGAAGCGCCAGGGGCACGGCCCGGTGGACCTGCACGACGCGATCGTCCAGTCGTGCGACGTCTATTACTACGATCTCGCCAACGACCTCGGCATCGACCGCATCCACGATTACCTCGCCGGCTTCGGCTTCGGGCAAGCGACCGGCATCGACGTCGGCGGCGAGAGCGCCGGTCTGCTCCCCTCGCGCGCCTGGAAGCGCGCCGAGCGCAACCTTCCCTGGTACCCCGGCGAGACGCTGATCACCGGCATCGGCCAGGGGTTCATGCAGGCCACCCCGCTGCAGCTCGCCGTGGCCACCGCGCAGCTCGCGCGCGGCGGGCTCGCGGTCACCCCGCGGATGGTGCTCGACCCGGCCCCCCACGCCCCGGAGCGTCCCCGGGCGTCGGTGGCGATCCCCGCGGAGGACCTCGCCGCGGTGGCCGGAGCGATGGTCGACGTCGTCCACGGCGCCCGGGGCACCGCGCGGCGCATCGCCGGCACGGCCTACCGCATCGCCGGCAAGACCGGCACGGCACAGGTCTTCGGCATCGCCCAGGAAGAGGAGTACGAGGAGGAAGAGGTGGCCGCGCACCTGCGCGATCACGGCCTGTTCATCGGCTACGCGCCCGCCGACGACCCGCGCATCGCGGTGGCGGTGGTCGTGGAGAACGGCGGCAGCGGCAGCCGCTCGGCGGCGCCGGTCGCGCGCGCGGTCATGGACAGCTACCTGCTGGACGACCCATCGTGATCAGCCACGAGTTCGCCGAAGACCGCCAGGCCCCGACGCTGATCGCGCGGTTCATCCAGCGCGCGCACATCGACGTCCCCCTGCTGCTCTGCGTCCTGCTGCTCGCCGGGGTCGGTCTGGTGGTGCTCTACAGCGCCGGGGGGCAGGACCCGGGACTGCTCCAGCGCCAGGCGATCCGCCTCGGCGCGGGGCTGGCCATCCTGGTGGTCATCGCCCAGCTGCCGCCCTACCTGCTGCGCATGTGGACCCCATGGCTGTTCCTGGCCGGGCTGGCGCTGCTGGTCGCGGTGCTCGGGCTCGGCGTCATCGGCAAGGGCGCCCAGCGCTGGCTGAGCCTCGGCCCGGTGCGCTTCCAGCCCTCGGAGATGATGAAGCTCGCGGTGCCGATGATGGTCGCCTGGTACCTGGCCGAGCAGCCGCTGCCGCCGAAACCGGGCCGGCTCGCGGTCGCCGCGCTGCTGATCGTGGTGCCGGCGGTGCTGGTCGCCCGCCAGCCCGACCTGGGCACCGCGCTGCTGATCGCCGCGGCCGGGTTCTTCGTGCTCTACCTGGCGGGCCTGAGCCTCAGGCTGATGCTCGCCGGCGGCCTGGCAGCGATCCCGGCGGCGTGGGTCCTCTGGCAGTTCGGCATGCACGACTACCAGCGGCGGCGCGTGCTGACCTTCCTCGACCCGGAGCGCGACCCGCTCGGCGCCGGCTACCACATCATCCAGTCGAAGATCGCGCTCGGCTCCGGCGGCGTCTACGGCAAGGGGTGGCTGAACGGCACCCAGTCGCATCTCGAGTTCCTGCCCGAGCGCTCGACCGACTTCATCTTCGCGGTCTACGCCGAGGAGTTCGGCCTGATCGGCGCGCTGCTCCTGCTCGCGCTCTACCTCGCGCTGATCACCCGCGGGCTCTACATCACCACCCGCGCCCAGGACACCTTCACCCGCCTGCTCGCCGGCAGCATCACGCTGACCTTCTTCGTCTACGTCTTCGTCAACACCGGCATGGTCAGCGGCCTGCTGCCGGTCGTGGGCGTGCCCCTGCCGCTGGTCAGCTACGGCGGCACGTCGATGGTGACCCTGATGGCCGGTTTCGGTATCCTCATGTCGATCCATACGCATCGCCGCCTGCTGCCCACCTGAATGGCCCGAGATCACCGAGCGTCCCTCGCCCCAAACACGCCGAAACGACGCGTAAGCCC
>JAWVZO010000241.1:0-3402 GCA_033722135.1 Gammaproteobacteria bacterium
GAACCCGTGCGCGCGCAGGCGGTCCACGTAGGCTTCGGCGGGCGGGAAGTACCACGGCAGTGCGAACCTCCCGAACTCGGGGTGCGCCGCGAAGCTCGCCGCCATCGCGTCGATCACCGCCTGCACGTTGCCGGCGCCGCCGAACTCGGCGACGAAGCGCCCGCCCGGTCGCAGCGCCCGCCGGACGCCGTCCAGCACGGCGTCCGGGTCGGCCATCCAGTGCAGCGCGGCGTTGCTGAACACCGCGTCGAACTCGCCGTCGAACCGCAACCGGTGACCATCCATGACCCGGGCGTCGATCCCGCGGGCGCGCGCCGCATCGACCATGGCCCGGCTGGAATCGACGCCGAGCACCCGCGCGCCCGCCTCGACCAGCGTCTCGGTCAGCACGCCGTCGCCGCAGCCGAGGTCGAGGATCCGCTCGCCGGCGGACGGGGCGAGCAGGTCGACGACCGGCCGACCGAGGTCCGCGACGAAACCGGCGTCGGCGCGGTAGCTCTCCGGGTCCCAGCGCTGGCCGGTCACCCCGGGGCCGCCTCGCCGGGGCCGTACGGGGCTTCCCGTTCCGGCCAGAATCCGGTGACCAAGCGGTCCTTGCCGCCGTGCTTGGCGCGGTACATCAGCGCGTCCGCGGCCCCCAGCAGAACGTCGGCGGACGGCGCCTCACCGTGACATGTCAGCGCCCCGAGGCTGAAGCGGACCGGGGAACCGCGCCCGATCATCGCGGCGTTGAGCGCCTCGTGGAGCTTGATCACCAGTGGGCCGGCGACCTCCGGTCCGGTCTCGGGGAGGAGCAGAGCGAACTCGTCCCCGCCGATGCGCGCGACCAGGTCGGTCCGGCGCAGTTGCGCGCGCAGGTCGGCGACCACCGTGCGCAGGAGCGCGTCGCCGGCGCCGTGGCCCTCGCGATCGTTGACCTGCTTGAAGTTGTCGAGGTCGATGTAGACCAGCGTGAACGGCCGGCGCTCGCGGGTGAAGCGCCGGTTCTCGAGGTCGAGCAGCTCGGTGAAGAAGCGCCGGTTCCAGGCGCCCGTGAGCCCGTCGGTGCGCGCCAGGTCGCGTTCGCGCCCGACCGCGACGCGCAGGCGCCACAGCATCAGGCAGACGACGGCGAAGAAGCCGCCGCGGATCAGCGCGTTCCAGTATGGGATCGCGGCATTCGAGTAGGTCTGGCCGCCGGCCTTGTCGATCATGAACCAGACCACCATGCAGACCGCGACGGCGATCATGCCCGGGTGCGGCCCGGATGCCCAGGTCATCAGCGCCACCGGCAGGAGGTAGAACAGCGAGAAGCTCACCTCGACTCCGGTCGCGTAGTCGAACGCGGCGACCAGCGCGGTCAGCGCCGCCGTGGCCAGCGTCGCCTGGCGGTGGCCGAGCCGTCCGATCACGGTGCCAACGCGATCGATCAGGCGGATTCCGATCATCCGTTCTCGCCGCCGCGGCCGGCGTCGAGAAGGCCGGCGATGCGCTCGATCCGGGCCCGGTTGGCGCCGAGGTCCGAGCGGCCGACGCGCGACGCCGAGCGCACGTGGATCACCCCGGTCTCGCGATCGAGTCGCGCCTCGAGGTCGTCGACGAAGCCGAACAGCGGGCTGCGGAACGTCGCGGCGAGGTACCCCTCGGATTCGAGGACCGGTTCACCGCCCGCGGCCTCGACCGCGTCGCGGAATGCCGACCAGGCGGCGCGTGGTGGGCCCGCCCCGGACGCGAGCGGCTCGACCCGTTGTCCCGGGGGCGTCCCGGGTTCGCTGGAGACGCAGTTCGGCGTGTCCGGGCAGGGGCGCAGCCGGCCCGCCTCGAGGCCATAGGCCGGGGCGATGCCGCGCGAATGGTGCGCCAGGACGAACAGCGCGGCGACGGCGAGCAGCGGCAGCAGCACGAGGAACAGCCAGGCCATGCGACGGATCCTAGCGCCCATCGCTCAGGGGTGCCCCACCTCTTCCTCCTCGATCACCTCGGGCTCCTCGGCGGCCTCGAGGTACCACTGCCCGACGTCGGGATCGATCAGCACGGTGCCGACGTAGTCCCGCACCACCTGCGGCCCCTCGATACCGTAGGTGGCGAAACGCGACGCCACCGGCGCGTACATCGCGTCGGCGATGCTGAAGCGGCCGAACAGCCACGGCCCGTCGCGGCCGTACCGGGTCCGGCAGTCGCACCAGACCTGCTCGACACGCCGGATGTCCGCATCGACGTCCGCCCCGTACGCGACCCGTCGCCCGCGCGCGCGGCAGTTCATCGGCAGGGTGCGGCGCAGGGCCGCGAACCCGGCGTGCATCTCCGCGGCGACGGCGCGTGCCGTCGCCCGCGCGGCGCGGGATTCCGGCCAGAGCGCCGGCTCCTTCTCGGCTGCGTACTCGGCGATCGCGAGCGAGTCCCACACCGTGATCTCGCCGTCGACCAGGACCGGGACCAGGCCGGCCGGCGTCTCCTCCGCGAGCAGCCGCTCGCCCTCGGGCGTGAACAGCGGGATGCGGAACTCGTCGAACTCGATGCCCGCCTTGCGCAGCGCCAGCCAGGCGCGCAGCGACCACGAGGAGTAGTTCTTGTTGCCGAGGATCAGGACCGGTTTCATGGGCGCGAAACGTCCTATCGGGGGGTGGATCAGTGACCGAGCCGCCTGTGCAGCCGGTGCATGCCGGCGAACACCACGCCGACCACCACCGGGACCGCCAGCCCGGTCACCAGGTCCGGGTCGAGGGGGGCGCCGGCGCTCTTGAGGCCCTTGGCGAGGTAGCCGACGAGGCCGACGCCGTAGTAGCTCAGCACCACGATGGAGAGCCCCTCGACCGTCTGCTGCAGGCGCAGCTGGAGCCTGGCGCGCCGGTCCATCGACGCCAGCAGGTCACGGTTCTGCTCGGCGATGCCGATGTCGATGCGCGTGCGCAGCAGGTTGCTGGCGCGTGAGACCCGGGTCGACAGCGCGCCGAGCCGTTCGGCCACCGACTCGCAGGTCCGTACCGCGGGCGCCAGGCGCCGCTCGACGAACTCGTCGAAGGTCTGCAGTCCCGGGAGGCGCTCCTCGCGGAGCTGGGCGATGCTGCGCTGGATCAGGCCGTAGTAGGCGCGCGTCGCCGAGAACCGCGCGTTGGTGCGCGCCACCACGTGCTCGATGCGTGCGGCGAGGCGGGTCAGCGCCTCGAGCAGATCGCGCTCCTGCGACGCGTCGCGCAGCGCGTTGATGCGCCCGGTGAGCTCGGCCAGCTCGGTGTCGAGGCGGACCAGCTCCCGGCCGTGCTCGCGCGCCGGCGGCAGGCCGAGCAGCGCCATCATGCGGTACGACTCCATGTCGAGCAGGCGCTGCACCAGGCGCCCGGCCTGGCGCATGCGCAGGTCGATGTCGCGCACCAGCACCCAGCCGTAGCCGTCGTCGTGGATCTGGTAGTCGGTCCAGACGTC
>JAWVZO010000242.1:0-3355 GCA_033722135.1 Gammaproteobacteria bacterium
ATCGCCACCGCGGTGGCGACGTAGATGTCGTAGAGCTTGTACGCGGCGAAGAAGAGCAGGACCGGGAAGAGGTCGAAGAGCAGCTTCATCTGGAACGGGGCGGGAAGGGCGCGGCCGGGTAGCGTAGCACAGCGCCCGCGGGGACCGGTCCCGCGCCTCCGTTACAATGGGGCATGGGCCACTACGACCTGCACTGCCACTCGAACGTCTCCGACGGCACCCTCACGCCGACCGAGCTCGTGCGGCGCGCCGCGGCACGCGGGGTACGCCAGCTCGCCCTGACCGACCACGACACCGTCGCCGGGCTGGACGAGGCGGCCGCCGCCGCGGCCGGACACGGCCTCACCCTGATCAACGGCGTCGAGCTGTCGACCGGCTGGAAAGGGCGCACCATCCACCTCGTCGGCCTTGGCTTCGATACCGACGCCACGCCGCTGCGCGACGGCCTCGCCCGCCTGGCGGAGCTGCGCGCCGAACGTGCCGAGCGGATGGCGCGCAGCCTCGACCGCGCCGGCATCCCGGGGGCGCTCGAGGGCGCCCGGGCGATCGCCAGGGGGGCGTCGCTCGGGCGCACCCACTTTGCCCGCTTCCTCTGGCGGCACCTCGGCCTGCGCGGCCCCGGCGAGGTCTACCGGCGCTACCTGGTGCACAACCGGCCCGGCTACGTCCACGTCGAATGGCCGGCCTTTGCCGAGGCGGTCGCGTGGATCCGCGACGCGGGTGGCCTGCCGGTGCTCGCCCATCCCGCCCGCTACCGGTTGACCAGGACCAAGCTGCGCGAGCTGATCGAGACGGGCAAGGAGGCGGGCCTGCGCGGCATCGAGGTGGCCGGCGCCCGCGGCACCCCGGCCGAGGTGCGTTGGCTCGGCGACGTGGCGCGCCGGCACGGCCTGCTCGCCTCGGCCGGCTCCGATTTCCACACCCACGAGCAGTGCTGGATCGAGCTCGGGCGACTGCGTCCGCTCCCCGAGGACCTGCCGACAGTGATCGACGCGGTGACCTGAGCTAGGCAACCGATCGCCTCGCGCGAGGTCCAACGCGACATGCTCTCGATCCAGGAACTCTCGATCCACTACGACACGGGCGCCGGCCGCATCGAGGTGCTGCGCGAGATCGACCTCGAGATCGCCCGCGGCGAACGGGTCGCCGTCACCGGTCCTTCCGGGTCGGGCAAGACCACGCTGCTGATGCTGCTCGCCGGGCTCGAGCACCCTTCGGCCGGCCGCATCCTGCTCTCCGGCACGCGTCTCGATACCCTCGACCGGGACGCGCTCGCCGACCTGCGCCGCGACCGGGTCGGGATCGTTTTCCAGTCCTTCCACTTGGTACCGAGCCTCAACGCCCTCGACAACGTCGCGCTGCCGCTGGAGATCGCCGCGCGCGAGGGGGCGCGGGAACGCGCGGCCGACCTGCTCGACCGCGTCGGCCTGGCGGGGCGCCTGACCCACTACCCGGCACAGCTCTCCGGCGGCGAGCAGCAGCGGGTGGCGATCGCCCGCGCGCTGGTCCACGGCCCCGATCTGGTCCTCGCCGACGAGCCGACCGGTAACCTCGATGACCGGACCGGCGAGCGGGTCGGCCGGCTGCTGTTCGAGATGGTTGCCGAGCGCGACGCGACCCTGGTGCTGGTCAGCCACGACCAGAGCATCGCCGCGCGCTGCGATCGCCGGCTGCACCTGTCGGACGGGGAACTGGTCGAGTCGGCCCACGCCGACCCCGGAGCCGGTGAACACGCCGCGAGCGCCCGGGATGCAACCTAGCCTGATCCGCTTCGCCTGGCGTGACCTGCGCGCCAGCGGACGCGGGCTGTGGGTGTTCTGCGCCTGCCTGGTCCTCGGCGTCACGCTCATCGCGGCCAGCGGCGCGCTGTTCGTGCAGGTGCGCGACAGCCTGCTCGCCGACACCCGCGCACTGTTCGGCGGGGATCTCGAGGTGCGTGCCCGCGAGCCGCTTCCCGACGAGGCGATCGACTGGATGCGGGCGCGGGGCGAGGTCTCCCTGCTGATCGAGTTGCGCACGATGCTGGTGACGGCCGACGACGACTTCCGGCTCGTCGAGCTGCAGAGCGTCGATCGCGCCTATCCCCTCTACGGCGACGTGGTCCTGGACCCCCCGCAGCCGCTGGAGCGCGCCACCGCCCGGCGCGCCGACGGCCACGGCGTGGTCATCGACCCGGTGCTCGCCACGCGCCTCGGGCTCGCGCCGGGCGACCGCGTCCGGCTCGGCGACCTCGAGGTCGTGGTGCGCGCGCGCATCGTCCGCCAGCCGGACCGGAGCCTGCGCGCCGACTGGCGCGGCACGCCGGTGCTGCTCTCCGACGCGGCTCTCGAGGCGACGGGGCTGCTCGGGCCGGCGTCCCGCGCCGAGTGGCACTACCGGGTGCGCATCGACGGCGACCCCGCGGCATGGGAGACGGCGTTCGGCGACGCGTTCCCGGACGCCGACTGGGAGATCCGCAGCTTCGCCGACCGCAGCGAGCGCATCGCCGATGTGCTCGGCCAGGTGGGCACCGGCCTGATGCTGATCGGCTTCAGCGCGCTGTTCATCGGCGGACTCGGGGTGTTCAACAGCGTTCATGCCTACCTGCAGGGCAAGCTGGCGACCCTCGCCACGCTCCGCTCGCTCGGCCTGCGGGATCGCCGGCTCGCCGGGGTCTACCTGCTCCAGGTGTTCTGGCTGGCGGCGGGATCGAGCCTCGCCGGCGTCGTTCTCGGCGGCGGGCTCGCGCTGGTCGGCACCGGGATCGTCGCCGAGCGCCTGCCGGTGCCGCCCGACCTGGCGGGCCTGGCGTGGCCGCTCGCCGGCACGTGGCTGTTCGGCGTGCTGACCGCGGTGACCTTCGCCCTGCCGGCGCTGGGTCGCGCGCTCTCGGTCTCGCCCGCGGTCCTGTTCCGGGGGCTCGACGGCGCGACCACCCGCACCCCGGCTGCGTGGTGGACGGCCACTGCCGTCGGCACGGGCGTGGTCGCGCTGCTGCTGGTCGCGTCGGTCCCGGATCCGCTGTTCGGCCTCGGCTTCCTCGCCGTGACCCTGGTGCTGATGACGCTGCTCGAGGGGGTGGTCCGGCTGCTGCGCGACGGCGCCCACCGTCTCGTCGAGGGACCGCAGTTCGCCGGCCGGTTCACGCTGCGACTGGCGCTGGCCAACCTCTACCGGCCCGGCTCCTCGCTCCGTCCGACGCTGCTCTCCCTCGGCACCGCGCTGACCCTGCTGGTCGCCTCGGCGCTGGTCGTGGGCACGCTGCTGCGCACCATCGACGAGACGATCCCGGAACGTGCCCCGGCGCTGGTCTTCTACGACATCCCGGCGAGCGACCTGGCCCGGTTCCGCGAACTGCTCGCCGAGTCACCGAGCC
>JAWVZO010000243.1:0-3342 GCA_033722135.1 Gammaproteobacteria bacterium
CGATTCACGGTCGCGCCGGGCACGTCGACCGGCAGCCCGGCGAGCAGCGCGGCCATGCGCGCGACGTTGCGGTTGTCCTCGCCGGCCTGGTTCGCGCAGCCGTAGACGACGTCGTCGATCGTGGCCCAGTCGAGTTCCTGGTGGCGCTCCATCAGCGCCCTGATCGGCAGTGCGGCGAGGTCGTCGGCACGCACGCCGGCCAGTCCGCCGCCGTAGCGGCCGACCGGGGTGCGCACGGCATCGCAGATGAAGGCGTCGGTCATGGCGTTCTCCACAGAATCACCAAATAAATGGCAGATTATTCATCTTGTCGGACTGAAGTCCGACCCACAACGGGGCATCGCCCCCTCTTCGTGGGTCGGGCTTCAGCCCGACGCGTACCTTCGTCGGACCGGAGTCCGACCCGCGGATCGAACGACGGTGGGCGACGAGGTCGGACGGTTCACTCCGGCTCCACCGCCTGCCACTGCCCGTCGGGCCCGAGGCACTCGCTCCCGTCGTTGCGGTAGAACGCCTCCGCCCCGGCATCGCGCAGCACCGCCAGCATGCGTGGCAGCGCTCGGCCCTCGTCCTCCAGGCGCGCGATCACCCGGTCCGGCCCGAGCGCGTCGAGCATCTCGAACGGGCCGCGCTGCCAGTTGAAGCCCCAGCGCATGGCGCGGTCGACCCCGACCACGGTGTCCGAGATCTCCGGCACCAGGTCGGCGGCGTAGCAGAGCGTCCCGCCCATCAGGTCCCAGGCGAAGCGTCCCTCGGGCGTGTCTGCGAACAGCAGCGAGGACGCATCGGCGTGCTCGGGCTCCAGCGTCACCTCCTCGGCGACGCGCCACGCCTCGTCGAGGAGATCGAACACCTCCTTGAGCTTGCTGCCGTCGTCCCGCTTGGTCACGCGGTAGAAGCCGCCGCCGCTCTTGCGCCCGAGCTGGCCGCGTTCGAGCATCGCCTGCTCGGTCGGCGGGAAGGCCGCGTACTCCCGGCCGACGTCGCCCTCCGGCAGGTTGGCCGCCAGGTTCTTGCCGACCAGGTCCATGACGTCGAGGCCGATGAGGTCGACCAGGCCGTAGAGCCCCGTGGGCGGCAGGCCCACCGGCGCGGACATCAGCGCGTCGATCTTCTCCATGGTCAGGCCGCCCTCCAGCGCCGCGCGCCCCTTGTGCAGGCCGGAGAGGATCCAGAAGCAGCCGATCCGGTTGCCGATGAAGTTGACCGTGTCCTTGGCCAGCACCACGCCCTTGCCGAGCGTCTCGGCGCAGTAGGCGCGCAGCGCGGCCAGCGCCTCGGGATCGGTATCCTCGCCCGGCACCAGTTCGAGCAGGCGCATCACCTTGACCGGGTTGAAGAAGTGGGTCACGGCGAAGTCGCGGCGGAATCGCTCGGGCATGCCCTCGACGATGGCGCGCAGCGGAATCCCGGAGGTGTTCGTGGAGACGACCGAGCCCTCCTTGCGAGCGGCCTCGACCCGCCGGAAGAGGTCCTGCTTGATGGCGAGGTCCTCGACCACCGCCTCGCAGATCCAGTCGCAGTCGGCGAGCACCGAGAGGTCGTCGAAGCTGCCGGCGCTGATGCGTTCGAGTGCGGCGGGGTCGTCGAGCATCGGGGCGCGCCCCTCGGTCATCTTGCCGATCACCTCGCCGACGCGCGCGGCGTCGAGGTCGAGCAGGTGGACGCGGCTGCCGGCCTGCGCGCAGGCCGCGGCGATGCCGGCCCCCATGGTGCCGGCGCCGAGCACGGCGACGGTGTCGATCGATCTCTGCATGGTCTCTCCGGAAGGTGGCAACCCCGGCCCCGCGGGGTCGCCACGGGCCGGGTTAGTTGACGTTTACGTAAACTGGAGACAATATCGGCGCCGGACGCCGATTGCAACCCGGTCGCCCGCTTGCCCTTACCGGAAAAGCCGGTAGGGTAGGCCTCCCGCTCCACCAGCCACCGGATGGGACCATGCCCGGACCCGACTACCTGAAATTCGACACCCTGAGCCTGCACGCGGGTCAGCAACCCGACACCGCGACCGGGGCGCGGGCGACGCCGATCTACCAGACCACCTCGTACGTCTTCGAGGACACCGATCACGCCGCGGCGCTGTTCAACATCGAGCGCACCGGCCACGTCTACTCGCGCATCTCCAACCCCACCGTCGCGGTGCTCGAGGAGCGGGTCGCGGCTCTGGAGGGGGGGCTCGGCGCGATCGCCGCGGCCAGCGGCCAGGCGGTGCTGCATCTGGCGGTCGCGACGCTGATGGGCGCGGGTGGGCACATCGTCGCCTCGCGCTCGCTGTACGGCGGCTCGCACAACCTGCTCGCCTACACGCTGCCTCGCTTCGGCATCGACACCACGTTCGTCGACCCGCGCGACCCGGAGGCGTTCCGCGCGGCGATCCGCCCGGAGACCCGCCTGGTGTTCGGCGAGATCCTCGGCAATCCCGGCAACGACGTGCTCGACGTGCCCGCCGTCGCCGCCGTCGCCCACGACGCCGGCCTGCCGCTGATGATCGACGCGACCTTCACCACCCCCTACCTGTTCCGCTCGCTGGACCACGGCGCCGACCTGGTCATGCACTCGGCGACCAAGTTCCTCGGTGGGCACGGCGTGGCGATCGGCGGCGTCCTGGTCGACGGGGGGCGATTCGACTGGGAGGCGAGCGGCCGGTTCCCCGAGCTGACCGAGCCCTACGCCGGGTTCCACGGCCTCGATTTCGCCGAGGAGTACGGGCCCGCCGCGTTCCTGATGCGCGCGCGCAAGGAGGGCATCCGCGACTTCGGCGCCTGCATGAGCCCGACCACGGCGTTCCACCTGCTGCAGGGCGTCGAGACGCTCGGCCTGCGCATGGACCGCCACGTCGCCAACACGCGTGCGCTGGTCGAGTTCCTCGCCGGCCACGAGGCGGTCACGAGGATCAACTACCCTGAGCGGCCCGACCATCCCGACCACGATCTCGCGCAGCGCCTGCTGCCGCGTGGCTGCGGCGCGGTCTTCAGCTTCGAGCTGAACGGCGGACGCGAGGCCGGCGTGCGCTTCATCGAGAGCCTTAAGCTCTTCTCGCACCTCGCCAACGTCGGCGACGCCAAGTCGCTGGTGATCCACCCCGCGAGCACCACCCACAGCCGCATGGACGCCGAGGCGCTGGCCGCGGCCGGCATCTCCGAGGGGCTGGTCCGGCTGTCGGTCGGGCTCGAGGACCCGGCCGACCTGATCGACGACCTCGGCAAGGCGCTGTACCGGTCGCAGAAGGGGTGAACACCGTGCCTGGCTTGGCATCGCCCGGACGCCACTTCGTAGGTCGGGCTTCAGGCCGACGCAACCCACTGTCGGGCTGAACCCCGACCCACAGGAACCACCGGGATA
>JAWVZO010000244.1:0-3323 GCA_033722135.1 Gammaproteobacteria bacterium
ACCGGTTCGGCACGGCCTAGGCATCCCGCCGGACTGGATCCCGATCCCCGTGGGTCGGGCATCAGCCCGACGTCGCGCCGTTCCTTCCGCGGTAGGCCAGGAGCATCAGCACCGCACCGGCCACCACCATCGGCAGGCTGAGCAGCATGCCCATGGTCAGCCACCCCCCGGCGAGGAAGCCGAGGTGGGCGTCGGGCTCGCGGGCGAACTCCACCGCGAACCGCGCCGTGCCGTAGCCGACCAGGAACAGCCCCGAGACCGCCATGCGCGGCCGGGGCCTGGCCGAGAACCACCACAGCAGCGCGAACAGAACGAAGCCCTCGAGGAACGCCTCGTAGAGCTGCGACGGGTGTCGGGGGCTGGGGCCGGCTCCAGGGAAGACCATCGCCCACGGGACGTCGCTGACCCGCCCCCAGAGCTCGCCGTTGACGAAGTTGCCGATGCGCCCCGCGGCGAGGCCGAGCGGCACCAGCGGGGCGACGAAGTCGGTGACCCCGAAGAAGCCCAGGCCGTGCTTGCGCCCGAACAGCCAGGCGGCGACCAGCACGCCGAGCAGGCCGCCGTGGAACGACATGCCGCCTTCCCAGATGCGCAGCAGGTAGAGCGGGTCCGCGAGCAGTTGTTCGAAGCCGTAGAAAATGACGTAGCCGAACCGGCCGCCCAGGATCACACCCAGCGCCGCGTAGAAGATGAGGTCGTCGACCTGCTCGGGACCCAGCAGGCCGCTCCGGCGCGCCCGGCGCCGGCCGAGCCACCACGCGAGCAGGAATCCGACCAGGTACATCAGGCCGTACCAGCGCACCGCCAGCGGGCCGATCTGGATCGCGACCGGGTCGATCTGGGGGGCGGTCAGCATGGGCCGGGGCCTGCAGCGGGGCGGCGTGGCCGAATGAGGGTTCGGGACATGATTTGGCTCATGGAACGGGTTCGTGACGTGGTCGCCGTTGTGCGGTCAGCGGGCATCGGGTGTCAGGCGGGCCGCCGGCGCAGGACCAGGCACTTCAGGTAATCGGTTTCCGGGATCGCCGGGTGCACCGGGTGGTCGGGGCCGGCGTGGCCCTGCTCGAGGAGTTGCAGGTCGACGTCCACCTGGCGGGCGGCCCGCTCCACCGCGCCGCGCAGGTCATCGCGCGAGAAGTGGAACGAGCAGGAACTGGAGAAAAGGAAGCCGCCCGGCGCGAGCACCTGTAGGGCGCGACGGTTGATGCGGCGGTAGGCTTCCCCGCCGGCCTTGAGATCCTTCCGTTTCTTGACCAGCGCGGGCGGGTCGACGACGACGGCGTCGAACCGCTCTCCGGCCTCGCGCAGCGCGCGGAGCACCTCGAACGCGTCGCCGCGGCGGGCCGTGACGCGCTCCGCGAGGCCGTTGGCCGCGGCGTTCGCCGCGAGCCGCTCCAGCGCCGGTGCCGAGCCGTCGACGCAGAGCACCTCGCGGGCGCCCGCGGCGGCCGCGCGCAGGCCCCACGCCCCGACGTAGCTGAACAGGTCGAGCACGCGGCCGCCCTGGACGTAGCGCGCGAGGCGGTCGCGGTTCGGCCGCTGGTCGAAGAACCAGCCGGTCTTCTGGCCCTCGCGGGCCGGGACCTCGAAGCGCAGGCCGCCCTCCTCGATGGCCAACGTCTCCGGCAGCGTGCCGTGCGCGGTCTCGACGTAGCCCTCGAGCCCCTCCTGCGCGCGCAACGGCCCGTCGTTGCGCAGCAGGATCGCGCGCGGGGCGAGCCGTTCGACCAGCACGTCGACCACGTCCTGTCGCAGCCGCTCGATGCCGGCCGTGCCGATCTGCGCCACGAGGACGTCGCCGTAGCGGTCGACGACCAGTCCGGGCAGGCCGTCGCCCTCGCCGTGCACCAGCCGGTAGTGGGGGCGGTCGTACAGCGTCTCGCGGAGCGTCAGTGCCGCGTCTAGCCGCGCGCCGAGCAGGCGCCGGTCGAGGGCCACGTCGGGACGGTGGCTGACCAGCCGCACGCAGATCAGCGCGTGGGGATTGAGGTAGCCGCTGCCGAGGGGGCGTCCCCCGGAGGCGAGCACGGTCACCGGCTCGCCGGGGGTGAACTCCTTGAGCGGCGTGCGGTCCGTGTCGATCTCGTTGCTGTAGACCCAGAGGTGGCCGCGGTGCAGGCGCCGCTCCTCGCGGCGGCGCAGCACGACGGTGGGCAGCCGCGGTCGCGCGTCGTCCATGGGGCGCCTCAGTCGATGACGAACAGCGGTTCGGGAATGCCGTAGGCGGCGAGGATGCGCGCCACGCGGTCGGCCTCGGCGGTGCTCGCCACCGGGCCGAGTCGCACCTTGTAGAAGGCGCGCCCGCCGACGTCCGCCTGGCGCACCTCCACCGCCGTGATGGCGGCGGCCGCGAGCCGCGCGCGCAGGCGTTCGGCGTTGTCGCGCACCGTGAACGCCCCGGCCTGGATCCAGACCTCGGGCGTCTTGGCGAACGACGGACCCGGCAGGGTGTCGCCGGGCCCGACGGCGATCACCTCGACCGGCGCGGTGCCGATGGTCAGCATGTCGAGCTTGGCCGCGGCGGCGTAGGAGAGATCGATCACGCGGTCGTCGACGAACGGCCCGCGGTCGTTGACCCGCACCACGACGGTGCGCTTGTTGAGCAGGTTGGTGACCCTGACGTAGCTCGGGATCGGCAGCGTCTTGTGCGCGGCGGACATCCCGTACATGTCGTAAGGCTCGCCGTTCGAGGTCGACCTGCCGTGGAACTTGGTGCCGTACCAGGAGGCGACGCCGCGTTCGCGGTAACCGGCGCTGTCGGAGAGCACCCGGTAGGTGCGCCCGTTGATCCGGTAGCTGGGCGGGTTCCCGGCCCGGGTGCGTGGCTCGTAGCGCGGCACCGCGTCGGGGATCTTGGAGATGTCGACCGGCGAGGTGGCCGGACCGCCGTCGCGAACGGAGCCGGAACTGCACGCCGCGAGGCCCGCGGCGAGCAGCAGGAGCGGGAGCCAGCGGCGCGGGTCAGCCACGGCCGTCCGGCTCCGGTTCCGCGTCGCGGCGGGCGGCGATCGCCTCGCTCAGCTGGTACACCGCCATGGCGTAGAGCGGGCTGTGGTTGTAGCGGGTGATCACGTAGAAGTTGTGCAGCACGAGCCAGTGTTCCGGCCCGTTCTCGGCGTCGAGTTCGAGCAGCGCCGCGAGCTGCGCCCCATCGAGATCCCCGGAGACGCGCACGCCGTAGCCCGGAAGCGCATCGACGGGGGTATGCGGCTTGTAGCCCTGTGCGACGAGGGGGCGGTATGCCTCGCCGTCGACCTCGACCGGCAGGGCCACCCGGCCGCCCTGGCGCCAGCCGTGCTCGGCGAAGTAGTTCGCCACGCTGC
>JAWVZO010000245.1:0-3304 GCA_033722135.1 Gammaproteobacteria bacterium
CGTGGACGTTCAGCCCGGCGCGCAGGTGGCGATCGACTCGGCAGGCGTCGCGCCAGCCGTGCTCGGCGATGGCGATGATGAACGGCAGCGTGGCGTGGTTGAGCGCGAAGGTCGAGGTGCGCGGCACCGCGCCCGGCATGTTCGCGACGCAGTAGTGGACGACGCCGTCGACCACGAAGGTCGGTTCCGTGTGGGTGGTGGGCCGCGAGGTCTCGAAGCAGCCGCCCTGGTCGATGGAGACGTCGACCAACACCGCGCCGTTGCGCATCTCCGCGAGCAGCCCGCGGTTGATCAGCTTCGGGGCCGAGGCGCCGGGGATCAGCACGGCGCCGATCACCATGTCGGCGTTCAGCGCCAGCTCCTCGATGGCGTCGAACGTCGCGTAGTGGGTCTTGAGTCGCGGGCCGAACACGTCGTCGAGGTAGGTGATCCGCCTCAGGGACTTGTCGAGGACGACGACGTCGGCGCCCATCCCGAGCGCGATGCGCGCGGCATTGGTGCCGACCACGCCGCCGCCGATGACCACGACGCGGGCCGGCTCCACTCCCGGCACCCCGCCCAGCAGCAGGCCGCGGCCGCCGTTGCTCGCCTCCAGCGCGTAGGCACCGACCTGCGGCGCCATGCGCCCGGCCACCTCGCTCATCGGCGCCAGCAGCGGCAGGCCGCCGTGGTCGTCGGTGATGGTCTCGTAGGCGATGGCGGTACAGCCGCTGGCGAGCAGCCCCTCGGTCAACTCCCTGGCGGGAGCCAGGTGCAGGTAGGTGAACAGCAGCTGGCCCTCGCGCAGCAACGCCACCTCGGGCGGCTGGGGCTCCTTGACCTTGACCACCATCTCGGCCCGGCCGAAGACCTCCTCGGGGCCGTCGACCACCTTGGCCCCGGCCGCGAAGTAGTCCTCGTCGGCGCAGCCGATGCCGTTCCCGGCGCCGCTCTCGACGACGACCTCGTGGCCGTGGCGGGCCAGCTCGCGCACGCTGGCGGGCGTAAGCCCGACACGGTACTCGTTCTGCTTGGTCTCAGTGGGCACCCCGATCAGCATCGCCGCCTCCTCGTCATTCCCGTGTCGGGCATTACGCCCAAGCGTAGCTCAGATGCCACCCAGGCAGAGGTACTTGATCTCGACGAACTCGTCGAGGCCGTACTTCGACCCTTCACGGCCCAGGCCCGACTCCTTGACGCCGCCGAAGGGGGCCACCTCGGTCGAGATGATCCCCTCGTTGACGCCGACCATGCCGGTCTCCAGCGCCTCGGCGACCCGCCAGCAACGGCCGATGTCGCGGCTGTAGAAGTAACTGGCGAGCCCGAACGGCGTGTCGTTCGCCAGGTCCACGGCCTCGCGCTCCTCGTGGAAGCGGAACAGCGGCGCCACCGGGCCGAAGGTCTCCTCGCGGGCGACCTTCATCGAGGGCGTCACGTCGGCGAGGACGGTCGGCTGGAAGAAGGTGCCGCCGAGCTCGTGCCGCTTGCCGCCGAGCACCACGCGTGCGCCCTGGTCGAGGGCGTCGGCGATGTGCTCCTCGACCTTGTCCACCGCGGCGTCGTTGATCAGCGGCCCCTGGGCCACCCCCTCCTGGTCGCCCGGACCGACCCTGAGCTCGGCCACCTTCGCGGCGAGCTTCTCGGCGAACGCGTCGTAGACGCCGTCCTGGACCAGGATACGGTTGGCGCAGACGCAGGTCTGACCGGTGTTGCGGTATTTCGAGGCCATCGTCCCGGCGACCGCGGCATCGAGATCGGCGTCGTCGAAGACGATGAACGGCGCGTTGCCGCCGAGTTCGAGCGAGACCTTCTTGACCGTCCCCGAACACTGCTCCATCAGCTTCTTGCCGACCTCGGTCGATCCGGTGAACGACAGCTTGCGCACCGTCGGGCTCGAGGTGAGCACGCCGCCGACCTCGCCGGAACGGGCCGTGGTGAGGACGTTGAGCACGCCTGCCGGCATCCCGGCCTCCTCGGCCAGGGCGGCCAGCGCCAGTGCCGACAACGGGGTCAGGGCCGCCGGCTTGATCACCACCGGGCAGCCGGCGGCTAGGGCCGGCGCGCACTTGCGGGTGATCATCGCGATCGGGAAGTTCCAGGGCGTGATCGCCGCGACCACGCCGACCGGCTGCTTGATCACCACGATGCGCTTGTCTGCGGCGTGGGCGGGAATGGTGTCGCCGTAGACCCGCTTGGCCTCCTCGGCGAACCACTCGACGAATGAGGCGCCGTAGGCCACCTCGCCGCGGGATTCGGCGAGCGGCTTGCCCTGCTCTGCTGTCATCAGCGCCGCGAGCTCTTCCTGGTTTGCCATCTGCAGGTCGAACCAGCGCCTCAGGATGGCGCCGCGATCCTTGGCCGTCTTCGCGCGCCACTCGGGCCAGGCGGCCGCGGCCGCGGCCACGGCGCGCTCGGTCTCGGCCGCGCCGAGGTCGGGGACCTCCGCCAACGTATCGCCGGTCGCGGGGTTGGTGACGGCGAAGCGGCCGCCGTCGTCGGCCGCGGTCCAGGTGCCGTCGATGTAGGCGTCGTTGCGCAGGAGCTTGAAGGCGTCGGTCATGAGATTCTCCCTCGGTTCGTAGTCTCGGTGTTCAGGCCCCGTGGGGCGGCAATCCGTGAAGCGCGGGCTCGCCGAGCGGCGGGACGTGGCCCGCGAGCGGCAGGTCGACGTCGACCTGCCCTTCCCCGAAATGCGCGAAGGCATGGGTCCACGGGGAGCGTCCCGGCCAGAGCAGTTCCATCCGCGCGCGACGCGGGCGGTAGACGGCGGTGTAGAGCGTACCGAACCCCTTGCTGAAATCGCTGTTGTGCAGGGGCGGCGACAGGAACGCGCCGACCAGACCGGACGGCGTCTCGTCGCCATCCGCGATCCGCGAGAACAGGTAGCGCTCCCGCTCGATGGTGGCGGTGGCCCGCGCGTGCGCATGCCACTCGACGCGGCCCTGGTGGTTGGTGGTGGCCGGCAGCTGGCGCACCACGGCGATGCGGTCGGGCGAGAGGTACAGGGTCCGGAAGGTCGCCGCACGGTCGATCACCGTGACGTTGTAGGCCATGTGGATCGGTACGCGCAACAGCACGTCGACGGCCTCCTGCGTGGTGGTGCAGAATTCGAGGATGTAGCGAAGGATGATCGGAACGCCGAAGCCGTCTCCCACCACCCGGCGCCCGCCGAAGGTCAGCGAGACCACCAGCCCGTCCTCGTTCATGCCGTCGAGCACGCCCCAGAGGCAGTCGCTCATCGCGATCACCCGTCGGTCGTTCCACGCGGTGTGCAGCAGCGTGCCCTCGCACAGCCGGGGTTCGTAGTCGTAGTTGCGCACGAGCA
>JAWVZO010000246.1:0-3302 GCA_033722135.1 Gammaproteobacteria bacterium
CGGCCTCGTGGGGGCGCCCAACAACGCCCGCGGGGGGCCCCCCGCCCCCCCCCCCCACTTGTGGGCGGCGCTCACCCCCCCGTGGGTCTCTTACCGCGCCCTGAGCCCCACCGACGTCCGGGGGGCGCGGCTGCCGGAGGTGCTCGACACCATCCGCCAGCGCGCGATGCTGTTCCGTGGCGCCATGCTCGGCACCACGCTGCGCAGCGACGGCTACTACTTCTGCCAGCTGGGCGCGTTCATCGAGCGTGCCGACCAGACCGCGCGCATCCTCGACGTCAAGTACTACATCCTGCTGCCGCGCTCCGAGCTCGTCGGGGGCGACATCGACACCTACCAGTGGGAGACGATCCTGCGCTCGGTGTCTGCGAACCGCGCCTACCGTCACGTCTACCGCGAGGGCTTCACGCCGCGCAACGTCGCGGAGTTCCTGATCCTGCGCCCGGAGATGCCCCGTTCGCTGCGCTTCACCTACCGTTGGATCCTCGAGTCGCTGACCGGGCTCGCGCACCACTACGGCACGGCCGCGCCGTCGCTGAGCGAGGCGCGGGCCATGCACGACCGGCTGGAGCAGGGCGACCTCGACAGGATCTTCCGCGACGGCCTGCACGAGTTCCTGCTCGACTTCCTGGCCCGCAACAACGACCTGGCCAGCTCCATCGCCCGGGACTACAACTTCGCCTGAGGCCCCCATGCTCATCGACATACGCCACGTCACACGCTACAGCTACGGACACCCGGTCGATCACGCGCTCCAGCGCCTCCGGCTGACCCCCGGTTCATCGCCGGCCCAGGACGTGCTCTCGTGGTCGATCGACATGCCCGGCATCGAGACCGCGATCAGCTACCTCGACTTCGTCGGCAACCCGACCCACCTGGTGATCTGCCCCGAGCCGGTCGAGAGCATCGAGGTGATCGCCAGCGGATCGGTGGAAACCCGCGAAACCCATGGCGTGATCGGCTTCGACACCAGTTCGACGCCACCCTGGGTCTTCCTCCGCGAGACGCCCCTCACCGCCGCCAATCCGGCACTGCGCCGCTTCGCCGAAACCATTCCCGAAGGGGCGTTGCTCGAAAGACTGCACGCGATCCTCGAGGCCATCCACGAGAAGGTCGCCTACGAGACCGATGCGACCCATGCCGGGACCACGGCCCAGGAGGCGTTCAAGCTGGGAAGCGGGGTCTGCCAGGACCACACCCACATCTTCATCTGCGTCGCCCGCGAACTCGGCATCCCGGCCCGCTACGTGACCGGCTACCTGCGCCTGGACGAGGAGGCCGCGGAGATGGCGCACCACGCGTGGGCCGAGGCATTCGTGCCCGACATCGGCTGGGTCGGATTCGACGCGGCCAACGGCATCTCCTCCGGCGAGCGCTACATCCGCCTCGCCGGGGGCTTCGACGCGGTTTCCACCTCCCCGGTGACCGGGGCCCGCCAGGGTGGCGGCGACGAGGTGCTCGACGTCACGGTCGAAGTGCGGCAGGCTGAAGAGCAGGAGAGTCAGTGAGGGCGGTCCGATGACCTACTGCGTGGGCCTGCGCATCGATCGCGGCCTGGTCTTTGCCGCCGACACCCGGACCAACGCCGGCGTCGACAACGTTGCGGTGTTCCGCAAGATGCACGTCTGGGAGAAACCCGGCGAGCGGGTGCTGGTGATCCTGACGGCGGGCAACCTGGCGGTCACCCAGGCGGTTGTGACGTTGCTCAACGAGGCGGTCGACCGCGAACCCGAGACCGGGCAGCCGTCGCTGGCCAGCGCGACGACGATGTTCCAGGCCGCGCGCCTGGTGGGCGAGGCGGTGCGCGAGGTCAAGCGCGTCGACGGGGCGGCGCTCGAGGCCGGGGGCGGGTTCTCGGCTTCGCTGATCCTCGGCGGCCAGATCCACGGCGAGCCCCCGCGGCTCTTCCTGGTCTACAGCGAGGGGAACTTCATCGAGTCGACCAAGGACACGCCGTTCTTCCAGGTCGGCGAGCACAAGTACGGCAAGCCGATCCTCGACCGGGTGACCCGACCCGAGATGCGCATGGCCGACGCGGCGAAGATGATGCTGCTCTCGTTCGATTCGACGATCCGTTCCAACCTCTCGGTCGGCATGCCGATCGACCTGCTGATCTACCGCACCGACACGCTCAAGGTGGGCGAGGAGCGGCGCATCGCGGCCGAGGATCCCTACTACCGCAGGCTCTCGCGCGCCTGGTCGGAGGCGTTGCGAGACGCCTTCGAGCACGTCGACGAGTACGAGGACTCGACCGAGGAGACGGACCCGGCGGACGCGCCTTGGCCAGTCACGCCGGCGGATACGGGCTGAGTCTACGCGCGGCCCAATCCGGCGTCCTCAGGCGGCTGCGGGGTCCCAGATCCGTTCCCAGACCCAGTGCAGACGGTCGTAGTCGCGGATCCCGGGGCGGCGTACCGGCACGATCGGGCGGGCGTGGGGGTTGCCGACCTCGCCGACCACGAAGTTGAAGACGTAGTGCGGTTCGAGGCCCATGCGCAGGTCGGTCATCACCACGCTGCCTCCTGTCTCCCGGACCCGGTAGAACCCCTTCGTGAACCACTGCAGGCGGCGGACGCTCCAGGTCGCCTCGAGACCCTCGAGCAGGTGCGTGGCGCTCGGGTAGGTGCTGAAGCGGACCGTTTCGACGCCGTCGAGCATCGAGCGGAAGCCCTCGAGGTAACCGTCGTCGGTCATCACCACGATCCGCCAGAGCATCGAGTTGAACGGGGCAGGCGTCGAGAGCATCGGCGCGTCGGCCAGGCCGACGGCCGCCAGGGCCTCGCGGGCCGTGCGCTCGACCTCCAGCTTGGCCGCGACCGTCCAGCCGAGGTAGAGCGTGCTCAGCACCAGCCCGGCGGTGTTGAGCCGGCGCGCCTTCTGCGGCTCGCTCCGCCAGGAGAGGATCGCGACCAGGCCCAGCGCCAGCGGAAGCGTGTAGAGCGGGTCGATGATGAAAACCGTCGACCAGCCGACCGGCGTGGTGACGAACGGCCAGAGGATCTGCGTGCCGTAGACCGTGAAGCAGTCGAGCAGCACGTGGGTCGCGAACACCGCGTAGACCAGCACGGCCCAGCGCACGCGGTGGTGGCGCGTGCCGGGATGGAGCTTGAGGATCAGCCAGACGAACAGCGGGGTCAGCGCGGCCAGGACGAACAGCGAGTGGGAGAAGCTGCGGTGGTAGGTGAAGTCGCGGACCGCGTCGCCGAGCGGGATGAAGATGTCGAGGTCGGGAAAGGTCCCGCACACCGCGCCCCAGAGCATCGCCCGGCGACCGACCTGGCGGCCGGCGACGGCCTCGCCGA
>JAWVZO010000247.1:0-3270 GCA_033722135.1 Gammaproteobacteria bacterium
GGGCCTGTAGCTCAGTCGGTTAGAGCAGGGGACTCATAATCCCTTGGTCCCAGGTTCGAGTCCTGGCGGGCCCACCACTCCATACCCAAATGGGCTTTTCCGGACCAGCAAGGGACGGATTCATTCAACGGCCCACACCCCAGGGTTCTCCCCGACACGGTCGGCGGTCATCAGTTTCGGTCCCATGCAGCACGCGGTTGGGCATTTCCAGAGCGCCCCGATCAGCCTCTCCATTCCTGATGGCTGGCGTTCTGAAAGTGACGCGCCTGCTCGTTGGCTATCCTTTCTTGGTAATCCACGAGGCCTCGGGCGAGGCCGGTAGCCGTTTCACGCAGGGGTGATGTCGCGAATGAAGAGGCGTGCGTCGCCGTGGTGATGGCCCCGGCGCCCGGCGTGCTCCATGCTGCGCGCGGCCCGGGACACTCCCGGGCGCGAAAGGACATTCCATGATCCGCGTACTCGCCTCGGTCTGGGCCCTGCTGCTCGGCATCGTGCTGATCATGCTGGGCAACGGTATGCACTTCACGCTGATCGGCCTGCGCGGCGGGATCGAGGGGTTCTCGTCCGCCGAGCTGGCCGTGGTCACCTCGGGCTACTTCGTCGGCTTCCTGTCGGGTGCGCGCCTCACGCCGGTGATGATCCGGCGGGTCGGGCACGTGAGGGTCTTCGCGGCGCTGGGCAGTTTCATGTCGGCGGGGCTGATCGCCTTCCCGCTGATCGCCGAGCCGTGGGCCTGGACCGCGCTGCGAATCCTCATCGGCTTCTGCATGTCGGGCATCTACGTCACCGCCGAGAGTTGGCTCAACGACGCGGCCACCAACGAGACGCGCGGCAAGGTGCTCTCGGCCTACATGATCGCGCAGACGCTCGGCATCATCGGGGCGCAGGGGCTGCTGACGCTGGGCGACGCCGGTACCGCGGTGCTGTTCATCGGGGCCTCGATCCTGGTGTCGATCTCGTTCGCGCCGATCCTGCTGTCCGCGACCCGGACCCCGGCGGTCGAGGTGGCGCGCCCGATGCCGTTGCGCAAGCTCTTCACGGGCTCGCCGCTCGGCACCGTGGGCATCTTCCTGCTCGGCAGTATCTACGCGACACAGGCGGGCATGGGCGCGGTGTTCGGCACCCAGATCGGCATGACGGCGGACCGGATCGCGCTGTTCGTCGCGATGCTCTTCGCCGGGGCGCTGGTGCTGCAGTACCCGATCGGCTGGCTCTCGGACCAGGTGGATAGGCGCAAGCTGATCTTCGGTGCCGCGACGCTCGGCGCGGTCTCCTGCATGCTCGGGTGGCTCACCGGGGGCAACGCCTGGCTCCTGATGGCGGCCGCCTTCTTCGCCGGCGGGGTGACCACGCCGCTCTACGCGCTGTTCCTCGCCTACACCAACGATTACCTGTCGGCAGACGACATGCCGGCCGCGTCCGGGGGGTTGGTCTTCACGTTCGGCCTGGGCGCCATCGCGGGCCCGCTCGCCACCGGCTGGGCGATGGAGGTACTCGGCCCGTTCGCGTTCTGGCTGGTGCTCGGCGCGACCTTCGCCGCCATCGCTACCTATGCGCTCTACCGCATGACCCAGCGCGCGATCGTCCCGGTCTCGGAGACCGAGAGTTACCTGGGCGTGACCCCCACCTCGTCGCCCGTGGCGGTGGAGGCGGCGGGCGCCTGGGCCGCGGAGCATGCCGAGGCCGAGCGCGAGGCCGGCGCCCCCTCGTGATCGCGAACCGGCGCGGCTCCACGAGCCACGTTGACGCGGTGCCGTCATCCCGGGCACAGCCGTGCGAAGCGTCCGCGCGGAGCGCGAGACGCCCCGGTCGGGAGTAGCAAACGCTAAGGGAGGGTGTCGTCGCGCAGCCCCTCGGCCAGGCAGACGCGGTTTCGCCCGCCCTGCTTGGCGAGGTACATCGCGTTGTCGGCGCGCTTGAGGAGGCGGGCGAGGCTGTCCTTGCCGTGGGTCAGCGCGATGCCGGCGCTGGCGGTGACCTCGATGACCGCGTGCTCGGTGACGATGTCGAGCGACTCGATCGCCTTGCGGATGCGCTCGGCGCAGACGGTTGCGCCCTCGTGGAGCGGGGCCGGGAGGAACACCGCCAGCTCCTCGCCGCCGAGCCGGACCGGCACATCGGTGGGTCGGGTCTGCTCGAGGATCACCTCGCTGACAGCCGTGAGCACGGCATCGCCGGCGTCGTGGCCGTAGGTGTCGTTGATCTTCTTGAAATGGTCGAGGTCGAAGACGATCACCGCCAGGCCGCCGAGGTGGCCACGCTGGCACGCCTCGAGCATCGACGACACCGCCTCCTGCATGTAGAGCCGGGTGTAGAGGCGGGTCAGCGGGTCGCGGATGGCGTGCTCGTAGAGCTCCTTGAGGTAGCGGCTGCGCTGCAGGAAGAGCAGCGTGGCGAAGATGATCACGCCGTAGACCGGCAGGGTGAAACCTAGGCTCTGGAAGAAGATCGGCAGTTTCTCGGGCACCGGCACCAGCGTCGCGGTGCGCCACTCGGTCTCCGGGATCGGTGCGCTGCTCAGTACCAGGCGGTGGCCGTGGTCGGTATCGGGGGGTGCCGCCGCCGGGCGTGCGCCGTCGTCGCGCGACCCGTCGCGGTCACCGGGGTGCGCCGCGGTGGCGTGCTCGTCGAGGTGGACGTGGCGGGCGTCGAGCCCCGGCAGGCGGGACTCGAGGACGATCAGCTCGGCATCGTCGAGCCGCTTGCGCGAGGCGATCGGCAGCGACTCGATACGTTCGACCGGGTAGCCGTGCAGCGCCACGAGGTGCGCGGCCTGGTCCTCGGTCAGCGGCTCGAAGGTGCGGTAGCGCAGCGACGGCTCGGTGGCGCTGAAGATGATGCCGTTGCGGTCGAGCAGCAGCAGCACCCCGTCGGTGTGCGAGGCGATCAGCTCCTGGCCCGAGATCATCGCGACATCGAAGGCGACGAACACCACGCCCCACGCATCGTTTCCCTCGGCGAAGGTGGCCATGAACACGCGGGGTTCGTCACCGTGACGGCCCCGGGCGATGAAGTTCGTGTGGCCCTTCTCGACGAGCACGCGCTGGAATTCGGCGCTCGAGGCGAAGCGGGCGACGTCGGGGTCGGTCTGTTCCGTCGCGGGGGCCTCGGCGAGCAGCCGGCCGCGCTCGTCGAGTACGAAGGCATCGGTGGCGTGGGCGATGCCGTCGAAGATCGACAGGAACAGGCCGGTCGTCTCGCGCAGGGCGGGATCGTCGGGGGTATCGAGCAGGGCCTGGACGCGGGCGTCGTGCGAGACGATTCGTGCGA
>JAWVZO010000248.1:0-3198 GCA_033722135.1 Gammaproteobacteria bacterium
CCCGGCGACCCGACCACGCCTGGCTGCTCGGCGGCAACAGCCACCTCCCGGGCGACGTCGCGCTGCGCGCCGCGCACCCTGTGACCGACGATTTCCACGCACGCTTCTCCGCGGTACGCCGCGCCTACCTCTACCGTATCCTGAACCGTCGCACGCGGCCCGCGGTCGAACGAAGGGTGACCTGGTGGGTGCGCAAGCCGCTCGACGAGACGCGCATGGCCCGCGCGGCCGAGGCCCTGGTCGGCGAGCACGACTTCTCGTCGTTCCGCGCCGCCGAGTGCCAGGCGCAACACGCCGTACGCACCCTCTACCGCCTGGAGGTGCGCCGTGCCGGAGACGAGATCCTGCTGCGGGTCGAGGCGAATGCCTTCCTGCACCACATGGTGCGCAACCTGGCGGGGGTGCTGGTCGCGGTCGGCAGCGGGGCGCGGTCGGAGGCGTGGTCTGCCGAGGTCCTCGCCGGGCGCGATCGGCGGCTGGCCGGGGTCACGGCGCCGCCCCAGGGGCTCTGCTTCGCTTCGGTCGCCTACCCGCCACGCTACGGTCTCGACGCCTGGTCCCGGGTGTCGGGCGCGCGGGGTCTGTGATAACTTGGCCAGTTCCATGCGACACGTCCAGGCGAGGACCCGGGTCAAGATCTGCGGCATCACCCGGCCGGAGGATGCGCGAGCCGCGGCCGTGCTGGGCGCCGACGCGATTGGCCTGGTTTTCTGGTCCCGCAGCCCGCGCGCGGTCACGGTCGAGCAGGCACGGGCCGTGATCGACGTCGTGCCGCCTTTCATGACCACGGTGGGGCTGTTCGTCGACGCGACCGAGGCGGAGCTGGCGGAGGTGCTCGAAACCGTACCGCTGGACCTGCTCCAGTTCCACGGCGACGAGAGCCCGGACGCATGTCGCGCCGCGGGCCGGCCGTACCTAAAGGCGGTACGGATGCGGCCCGGGGTGCGCCTCGAGGAGGCCGCCGGGGCCTACGCCGACGCGGCGGGGCTGCTGGTCGACGCCTACGTCCCGGGTGTACCGGGCGGAACCGGCGCGACCTTCGACTGGGACGCGCTCCCGGCGCGACCCGGGTTCCCGCTGGTCCTCGCCGGTGGGCTGGCGCCGGACAACGTCGCCGAGGCGATCCGCCGGGTGCGGCCGTGGGGGGTCGACGTCAGCGGCGGCGTCGAGTCGGACAAGGGCGTCAAAGACGCGGCCCTGTTGGCCGCCTTCATGCAAGGAGTTCACGATGGCGATCGAGAGCGCGGCACCGAGCGTGTCGCCTGATCCGGAAACGCTGCCGGACGCCCGGGGCCATTTCGGCCCGTACGGGGGTATGTTCGTCGCGGAGACCCTGATGGGTCCGCTGGCCGAACTGCGCGACGCCTACGCGCGCTTCGTCCACGATCCCGACTTCCAGGCCGAGTTCGATGCCGACCTCGCCGACTACGTCGGCCGGCCGTCGCCGCTCTACCTGGCCGAGCGCTGGAGCCGCGAGCTCGGCGGGGCGCGGATCTACCTCAAGCGCGAGGACCTGAACCACACCGGCGCCCACAAGATCAACAACACCATCGGCCAGGCGCTGCTCGCCCAGCGGATGGGCAAGACGCGCATCATCGCCGAGACCGGCGCCGGCCAGCACGGCGTCGCGTCGGCCACCGTCGCCGCGCGACTCGGCCTCGAGTGCGTGGTCTACATGGGCGCCGAGGACATCGAGCGCCAGAAGCAGAACGTCTACCGCATGCGCCTGCTCGGCGCGGAAGTGGTCAGCGTCGACTCGGGCTCCAGGACGCTCAAGGACGCGCTGAACGAGGCGATGCGCGACTGGGTGGCGAACGTCGACGACACCTTCTACATCATCGGCACCGTCGCCGGACCGCATCCCTACCCGGCGATGGTACGCGACTTCCAGTCCGTGATCGGGCGCGAGGCCCGGCGCCAGTGCCTCGAGCGCGAGGGGAAGCTGCCGGACGCGCTGGTCGCCTGCGTCGGCGGCGGTTCCAACGCCATCGGCCTGTTCCATCCCTTCCTGGCCGACCGTGACGTGGCCCTCTACGGCGTCGAGGCGGCCGGCGACGGGCTCGACACGGGACGCCACGCCGCGCCGCTCTGCGCCGGGCGCCCGGGCGTGCTGCACGGTAACCGCACCTACCTGATGGAAGACGCGGACGGCCAGATCATCGGCACGCACTCGATCTCGGCGGGGCTCGACTACCCCGGCGTCGGACCCGAGCACGCCTGGCTGAAGGACAGCGGGCGCGCCACCTACGTCGCCGTCGACGACGCGCAGGCCCTGGCCGCGTTCCACGCCCTGACCCGCACCGAGGGCATCATCCCGGCGCTGGAGTCGAGCCATGCGCTCGCCTACGCCGCCGAACTCGCGCCGCGCCTGGGTCGGGACAGGATCCTCGTGATCAACCTCTCGGGACGCGGGGACAAGGACATCCACACCGTCGCCAGCCACGAGGGCACGGCATTATGAGCCGCATCGAGGGCCGCTTCGACACACTGCGCGCAGGCGGGCGCAAGGCCCTGATCCCGTTCGTCACCGCGGGCGATCCGGAGCCCGCGGCCACCGTGCCCCTGCTGCACGCGCTGGTCGAGGCGGGCGCCGACCTGCTCGAGCTCGGCGTGCCGTTCTCCGACCCGATGGCCGACGGGCCGGTGATCCAGCGCGCCAGCGAACGGGCCCTGGCCCACCACGTCACGCTGCACGGCGTGCTCGACATGGTCGCGGCGTTCCGCGAGAAGGACGCCGACACGCCGGTGATCCTGATGGGCTACCTCAACCCGATCGAGGCGTTCGGCTACGCCGCGTTCGCCGAGGCGGCCGGCCGCGCCGGGGTCGACGGCATCCTCACCGTCGACGCACCGCCCGAGGAGGCGGAGGAGCTCGCCGGCGTGCTCGGCGAGCACGGAATCGATCCCATCTTCCTGCTCGCCCCGACCAGCGACGCGGAGCGGATCGCGAGGATCGGCGCCTGCGCGCGCGGGTTCGTCTACTACGTTTCGGTCAAGGGGGTGACCGGGGCGGGCGGTTTCGACCTCGACGCCATCGCGGCCAAGCTCGAGAAGATACGCGCCGCGACGGGGCTGCCGCTCGGCGTCGGCTTCGGCATCAGCGATGCCGAACGGGCCGCGGCGGTGGCACGCATCGCCGACGCGGTCATCGTCGGCAGTGTGCTGGTCCGGCAGATCGAGGCGCATCCCGGTGACGTA
>JAWVZO010000249.1:0-3171 GCA_033722135.1 Gammaproteobacteria bacterium
GCACCTACGTCAAGGGCGAGGTTGAAGCCCATTCCGATGTCGGCGACCTGGCCAACAACCTGGTGCGCGTCAACGGTCGCGAGCTGGGCGCCCGCGTCGTGGGCGAGGGCGGCAACCTCGGCCTGACGCAGCGCGCCAGGATCGCGGCCGCCGCCGGTGGCATCCACGTGATCACCGACGCCATCGACAACTCGGCCGGCGTCGACTGTTCCGACCACGAGGTCAACATCAAGATCCTGCTCAATGCGGTGGTCAACGCCGGCGACATGACCGGCAAGCAGCGCAACGGGCTGCTCGAGCAGATGACCGACGAGGTCGCGGCGCTGGTGCTGCGCAACAACTACCTGCAGACCGAGGCGATCAGCGTCGCCAGCTCGCAGGCCCCCGGCATGTTCGACGTCCACGTGCGGCTGATGCGGCGACTCGAGAAGGCCGGGGCCCTGTCCCGCGCGATCGAGTTCCTGCCCGACGACGAGGAGATCGACGAGCGGCGCTCGCGCGGCCTCGGGCTGACCCCGCCGGAACTGGCGGTGGTCCTCGCCTACGTCAAGATCGGCCTCTACGCGGCGCTGCTCGACAGCGATCTGCCGGACGAGGAGGATCTCGGCAATACGCTGGTCGACTACTTCCCGACCCCGTTGCGCGAACGTTACGCGGCCCAGATGGAGCAGCACAGGCTGCGCCGGGAAATCATCGCCACGGTGCTCGCCAACGCCGTGGTCAACCGGGGCGGCATGACCTGCGTCTTCCGTCTCGGCGAGGAGACCGGCGCCGGCGCGGCCGACCTGGTCCGGGCCTGGACCATCGCCGGCCAGGTGTTCGGCCTGAGCGGGGTCTGCGCCGACATCGAGGCGCTCGACAACCGGGTCGCCGCGGAGACCCAGACCGCGATGCTGCTCGAAGTGCGCAAGCTCGGCGAGCGCGCCACCCGCTGGCTGCTGCGCCACGGGCCACGGCCGCTGGCGATCCGGGCCAGCGTGGCCACCTACGCCCCGGGCGCCGAGGTGCTCGACGAGGCCCTCGACGACCTGCTCGGTGAGGACCGCCTCGCGCGGGTCCGGGAGCGGGTCGGGCAGTTCGTCGAGAGCGGCGTGG
The DNA here is from genome assembly GCA_033722135.1 of Gammaproteobacteria bacterium. Taxonomy (GTDB): domain Bacteria; phylum Pseudomonadota; class Gammaproteobacteria; order QNFN01; family QNFN01; genus QNFN01. The sequence continues at coordinate 1,096 of JAWVZO010000249.1, forward strand.
ACGAGGCGCTCGCCGGTCGCGTCGCCCGACTCACCTCCCTGCTCGCCGCGCTCGACATCGTCGAGGTGGCGATGGCTACGGAGACCGGGATCGCGAACGCCGCCGCGCTCTACTTCACGCTCGGCGAGGAACTCGGCCTGCACTGGCTCGCCGACCAGATCACCGCGCTCGAACGCGACAACCGCTGGCAGTCACTGGCCCGCGCGGCGCTGCGCGACGACCTGCTGACCCAGCAGCGGCTGCTGACCGTGCGTGCGCTGCAGGAGAGCGACGCCGAGGCGGAGAACGATGCCCGCTTCGCGCAGTGGGCGGACGGCGAAGCCGTGAACGTGGCCCGGTTCACCGAGGTCCGCGAGGAACTGCAGGCCTCGGGTGCAGCCGACTTCACGATGCTGTCGGTGGCGATGCGCGAACTGCGCGCGCTCGCCGGCTCCGCCGGCGGCGGCTGACCTCCCGCGCGGAAGGTCTCAGGCGTGGCGCACCCGCGCCGAGAGGTGGCTGTACCAGCACTTCTGTTTCTGGTCGACGCCGTGCCGGACCGCCTGCACGGTCCGGTAATCGGGGCCGCGCGTCAGGCGCGTGAAGTAGCTGGCGTGGGCCGGCGAACCGGGCGGCCAGCTGGCCACGAAGTCCCGGTTCCAGGCGGCCGCGTCGTAGGCGACCGGCAGCGCGTCGACGTGGACCCCGCCGAGGCGGGCGCCGTAGTAGGGGGTCTCGGGCGACGCCGTGGTGCCGACGCGGGTGATCACGCCGCGCAGGTCGCCGCTGAAGTTGGGCATGCCGGCCGCGCCGTTGTTGACCAGCGCGCGGTGCGACTCGCCGTCGTCGAGGCAGAGCGCCACCGGCAGGCAGGTGTGACTGCTGGCGAACAGGTCGACCTCGGCCGCCGTGAACCACTTGCGGATGCGCTGCTGGTGGGCCGGGTCGTCGACCGTCTCCTGGGCGAAGCCCCAGCCGGCGAGGGATTCGGCATCGCCATGGACGATCGCCAGGGCGAGATCGCCCACCCGGGCACGCAGGTAGCGCGGCAGCGCGCCGAGCCGCTCGCACGCGCCGGGGACGGCCGCTGCGGTGGTGGCGAGCCGCTCCAGGATGGCGTTCGAGCGCTCCACCACGGCATCGTCGATCCACTCCGGGTAGGCGCAGCCGCAGCCGGCCTCGCCGGGGCCGCGCGCGAGCTCGGTCTCGACGTTGCCACGCAGCGCGTGATGGTCGGCGACCACCGTCTCGACCCGGCGGAAGGCCGCCTCGTCGACGTCGAACCAGTGGAAATCGCCGTTGAAGACCAGCGTCACCGGACCCTTCTCACGCGCCGCCATCGCCTCGACGGCGTCGAGCGCCTCGAGGTTGCCGTAGAGCCCGCCCACCACGTAGAGGGTCTCGGCGACCAGCTCGTCCGCGTCGGCCAGGTCGGCCGGCCGGTAGCCGTAGTCCGGCGGGCAGAAACGCCCGGGAGCCCGGAGGCCGTCTTCGTCGTCGGTCGCCATCGCCGTCCCCTACCCGAGGTGCTGAACGCAGCCTATGCCGGGCGGCGGGCGTACGCAACCGACGCCTTCCGGGAGTGGACACACCCGTCGCCCGGACACGCCGCCACGATTCCCGCCGCCCCGTCGAGCCCCTAGAATGGCAGCCCCGCCGCGCCCGGAGACGAGGATGGAAGACGAGGTGCTGCACGCCGTGGGCCGGCTGGTCCGCGACACCCGCTGGGCCGCGCTGGCCACGCTCGGTCCGTCGGGGCCGCTCGCGAGCCAGGTGGCGTGGAGCCCCGACCCCGACCTCACGGGCGGACAGCTGCACCTGAGCCGGCTGGCGGCCCACACCCGCCACCTGCTCGCCGACCCCCGCGCCGCGCTTTCGCTGACCGAGCCCGACGACGGCCGCGAGGACCCGCAGACCCTCCCGCGGATCGCGCTCGAAGGCGAGGCCGAGCCGCTCGCGCGCGACGAACCCGGGTGGCCCGAGGCCCGCGCGCGCTACCTCGCCCGCTTCCCGGCCGCCGGACAGTGGTTCGATTTCACGGACTTCACGCTGTTCCGCTTCCGCTTCGCCAGGGCGCGCTACGTCGGCGGGTTCGCC
>JAWVZO010000250.1:0-3140 GCA_033722135.1 Gammaproteobacteria bacterium
CACGGCGTCACGCCCGACCAGGGCGAGATCCTGGTCACCGGCGCGGCCGGCGGGGTCGGCAGCGTCGCCACCTCGATCCTGGCCAAGCTCGGCTACACCGTGATCGGCGCCACCGGCCGCCCGGAGCAGGCCGACTACCTGAAGTCGCTCGGTGCGGCCGGCACCGTCGACCGCGGGGAGCTGTCCGAGAAGGGCAAGCCGCTCGGCAAGGAGCGCTGGGCCGGTGCGGTCGACGCGGTCGGCGGCCAGACGCTGGCCAACGTGCTCGCGCAGATCAAGTACGGCGGCACCGTCGCGGCCTGCGGCAACGCCAGCGGCTTCGACCTGCCGGCGACGGTGATGCCGTTCATCCTGCGCGGCGTGACGCTCGCCGGCATCGACAGCGTCTACCGGTCCAAGGAAGACCGCATCGAGGCGTGGGGCCGTCTCGCCGAGGACCTCGACATGCAGCACATCGAGGCGATCATGAGCGAGATCGGCCTCGCCAACGTCATCGCCACGGCCAACGACCAGATGGACGGCAAGGTGCGCGGCAGGGTGGTTGTCGACGTCAACGCCTGACCGGCGGACCGCCCAAAAGCAGGGCCGGCCCCTGTCGCGGAAACGCGGCGGGGGCTGATTGCCCGGTCTCGCGAGCGACCACGGGCCCGGCCCGCGCGCCGCGGACACGGCACGACGGCCACCCCGCTCCACATCCGCGTTTCACGTCGCGGCAATTTCGCCTCCGAGCCGCTTGATGGCCTAAGCTCTCAAGCATGCCCGGCAAATTCAGCTACCTGCGCAAGCGGCTCGAATCGAGCATCTGGTTCCTCCCGCTCTGCTTCTGCGTGGCCAGCTTCGCGCTCGGCGTGGCCATGCTGCAGGTCGATCGCGCGCTGCCGAACCTGGTCGCCGGGCTGGGACCGCTCGCGATGCCGGTCGACTCGGCGCGCCAGGTGCTGAGCGTCATCGCAGGCTCGGTGATCACCGTCGGCGGCGTGTCGTTCTCGATCACCATGGTCGCGCTGACCCTGACCTCGGGCCAGTACGGTCCGCGGGTGCTGCGCCACTTCCTCGAGGACAACGCCAGCAAGGTCAGCCTCGCGCTGTTCCTCGCCGCTTACGTCTACGCGCTCGTGGTGCTGACCGGGTTCCAGGAGACCGACCGGCCCCACCTCACCGTGATCGTCGCGCTGCTGCTGGTGCTGGCGGCACTGGTCGGTTTCATCCACTTCATCCACCGCATCGCCACCGACCTGCAGGCCGACCAGGTCATCGAGCGGATCGGCGTTCGCCTGCGATCGTCGCTGGCCGACCTGGTCGAGCTCGCCGACGAGAAGGGACGATCGCACGACGTCGCGGCCTGGAGGCGTCGCGCCCGGCCGGGCGACCGCCATTCCGTGCCCAGCACCGCCAACGGCTACGTGCAGACGATCGACTACCCTGGCCTGGTCGGGTGGTGCGCCGACCACGACGCCCGGATGCTGGTGCGGGTGCGCGCCGGCGATTTCGTGATCACCGGCGAGGCGGTGCTGACGGTCTACGGCCCCGGGCGCGACACGGTCGAGGATGCGACCGCCGAGCTGAACACCTTTCTCGTCACCGGACCGGTGCGCACGGCGGTGCAAGATCCGGAGTTCCCCATCGCGCAGCTCGACCAGGTCGCGACCCGCGCGCTCTCCCCGGGCATCAACGACCCCGGCACCGCGATCTCCTGCATCGACGCCTACACCGTGGCGCTCGCCAAGATCGTCGACGCGGAGATGCCCGGGAACGTACTGCACGACACGGACGACGAACCGCGGCTACTGATCCGCGCCAGCCGCTTCGATGGCCTGGTCAAAAGGGTCTTCTCGCGGATGCGCCAGCACGTGGGCCACGAGATCTCGGTGCGGGTCAGCCTGCTCGAGGCGCTGTGCCGCCTGGCCAGCATGACCGAGCGGCGCGACCGGCTCGCGCTGCTCGGCGAGCACGGCCGGCTGATCCGCGAGGCGGTCGACGACGACCGGCTCGAACCCTACGACCTCGACGACATCCACCAGCGCTTCAGGCGCCTGGAGCACCTGGTCGCGTCACGGTCCGGGGCGTAGGGCGGAGGCGTCGCGGCCGGGCGGGCCCCGTCCGACCAGCGAGCTTCCCCGGGCCGGTTCTCCCGCCATGCGTCTCCGCGGCGAGAGGAGCCGTCGATGCCGGATTCGCTAGCGACTCGCCATGTCGGCGGCGGTCTCGGCGTAGGCCTTGGCCGACTTCGCCTTGGCGATCGCCCGGGCGTGGTCGTAGAGGCCCGCCGCCGGTTTCTCGTGGTTGTGCTTCGCGCTCGCGAGCAGCATGTTCGCGTCGTCGCGCAGGGTATGGGCCAGGGCCGTGTTGTCACCGCCCTTGGCCATCGACAGCGCGTCGCTGGCCTTGGAGATGGCCGCCTCGGCCTCGGCGAAATGCTTCGGGCACTCCCAGGCCAGCGCCGGGCCGGAGAGGGCCAGGCCGCCCGCCAGGAGGAAGGGGGTGATGAACTTGCGCATGGTGTTGACCTCCCGTGTCGCGGTTGCGTTCGGATACCCTACGACTATAGTCAACATTGTGCGGTCGGCATCCCCCTCGGGACGAAAAGCCGCCGACGGCCACGCCAGCCACCGCCTCCGAGGCCCCGTCACGAGGCCGGACGATGAACAGAACGCTCGCGCTCCTACCGCTCGTCCTTGTCGCCTGGTCGCCGCTCGCGGCGGCGGACAGCGGGGTCGTCGCGGTCTACGACACCACGCCCGACGCCCTCTGGGCGCTGGTCGACTTCCACGAGCCCTCGGAGCGGATCATGCCGCCGATCGCCGCGAGCGAACGCACCGGGGAAGGGGTCGGCGCGACCAAGATCAACACCCTCGCCGAGGGCGGTGGACGGATCCACCTGCAGCTCGTCCACTACGACCCTCGGGCGCGCGCCTTCAACTACGTGATCCGCAAGGGACCCCTGCCGGTCACGGACTACGTGGGCCTGGTGCGGGTCACCCCCACCGACGAAGGCAAGGCGCGGTTGAGCTGGCGGGGCATCTACCAGCCGGACGGGGTGCCGAAGGAGAAGGCCGACGCGATCCTCGGCGGCTTCTACGCGGCGATCGCCGAGCGGATCGGCGAGACGTTCCCGAGACTCGAGTAGCGACGGGGCCGCC
>JAWVZO010000251.1:0-3135 GCA_033722135.1 Gammaproteobacteria bacterium
CTAGACCGTGATGTCACGCAGAGGTACTTCCGTGAACGTCTGCGACCAAGACGGACCGGCAAGGCAGTGTAGCCGTGGGAATCGATGCCGAAACGAGTCCGACGGAATTGGCGACGCTGGTAAGCCAGGCGCTGGAAGACAACGGCATCCGGGCGACGCTGTCAGGTGGCGGCGCCGTCAGCATCTACACCGAGAACCTCTACGAGTCACGGGACCTTGATTTCGTGACCGCAGAGCGTCGTGAGCGTCTTGCTGCGGCGTTGGCGCCGCTTGGGTTTTCGCTGGCCGATGACAAGCGACATTTCGCCCATCCGGCGACGGAACTGTTCCTCGAGTTCCCCGCCGCCCCACTCGCGTTCGGGCGCAGGGTCGTCGAGCAGGATGATATCCCCAAGCTGGAGACGCCGTGGGGCAGGTTACGTATCGTTACCCCGACGCTGTGCGTGATGGATCGCCTGGCCGCTTACTGGCACTGGAACGACCGTCAATGCTGGGATCAGGCAGTGATGGTGGCAGAACGGAACGCAATCGATTACGAGGTGCTGCTTGAGTTCGCCCAAGAGGAGGGCGCTGATCAGAGAGACATCGGAAAATTGCGTGAAAGAGCAGCGCAAGGCAGATAGCCGCAACCAGTGCCACGGTTGGTGGAGCAAATCAAACAGCAGCGCGTAAGGAAGGGGAGGATGGTGGCCAGGGACGGAATCGAACCGCCGACACGGGGATTTTCAATCCCCTGCTCTACCAACTGAGCTACCTGGCCCGGGAGGGGCGTATTAAACCGACCGGGGGTTGGGTCGTCAAGCAGTTAGGCGTTGCTCAGCCGCCTTTGCCGGGCGGCGGGACGTAGCCCTCGGGCTCCTCGACCTCGCCCTCGCCGAACAGGAAGGCGAGCATCTGTTTCCTGAGGAACTCGCGGGCCTTGGGGTCGAAGCCGGCGAGGCGGTGCTCGTTGATCAGCATGGTCTGGTGGCCGAGCCAGGCCTGCCACGCCTCCTTGGAGATCTCTTCGTAGATGCGCTGGCCGAGCTCGCCGGGGATCGGCGGGGCGTCGAGGCCCTCGGCCTCGCGCTGCAGCTTGGCGCAGTGGACGGTACGGGTCATTCGGTTCACTCCCTTCGGGACAGACGCTCGATCAGCCGGCGCACCGGCGCCGGCAGGCCCAGGTCGAGGGCCTCGTCCGGTTTATACCAGTTGCCCTCACCGGGCTCCTTGACCCGGGTCGGGTCGGGCGCAACCGGGAGCACGACCGGCGTGATGTCGAGGCGGAAGTGGCTGAAGGCGTGGCGCACGTCGGGCCAGGTCTCGACGCGCCCGCGCACGACGAGGCCGTGGTCCGCACACCACGCCTCCGGATCGGCGTCGTGGGCACACTCGGGCGGGGCGTGGAGCCCGCCCCAGACCCCGGTCGGGGGGCGGCGCTCGAGATGCAGGCGACCGTGACGGTCGACCAGCAGCAGCATCCGCGTCTGCCTGTGCGGGTTGCTCCGGCGCGGGCGTGGCTCGGGCAGGCGGTCGACCAGCCCCTCGAGCCGGGCCAGGCAGCTCTCGGCCAGCGGGCAGGCGGTGCAATCGGGCTGGCGCGGCCGGCAGACCAGCGCGCCGAGGTCCATCAGGCCCTGGCCGTAGGCCGCCGCGTCGTGGCCGGGCAGGTGGCGCTCGGCGATCTGCCAGAGCCGCCGCTCGACGCGCGACAGCCCGGGCCAGCCGGGGATCGCGAAGTGGCGGCAGAACAGGCGCCGCACGTTGCCGTCGAGCAGCGGGGCGGGGATGTCGTGACCCAGGGAGAGGATCGCCCCCGCCGTGGAGCGGCCGATGCCGGGCAGCGCGAGCAGGGCGTCGAGGTCGTCGGGAACCGCACCGCCGTGGACGTCGCGCACGATCCGCGCGGCGCGCTGCAGGTGGCGGGCGCGGCGGTAGTAGCCGAGGCCCGACCAGAGCGCGTGCAGGGTGTCGTCGTCGACGGCGGCGAGCGCCGCCGGGTCGGGCAGGGCCGCGACGAAGCGCTCGAAGTAGGGGATCACGGTGGCGACCTGGGTCTGCTGCAGCATCACCTCGGAGACCCAGACGCGGTAGGGGGTGCGCGGGTTCTGCCACGGCAGGTCATGGCGGCCGTGCTCGGCCTGCCAGGAGAGCACCCGGTCGGCGAATCGGTCGGCCGGGACCTCGATGGCCACGCGTCAGTTGCCGAACAGCCCCTTCAGCCCCTTTTTGATCACGTCCTCGGGCCTGTCGCCCCCGTCGCTCGCGGTGCCGTCGCCGGTGGTGCCGTCGCCCGTCGCCGTGCCGCCGTCGGCCGTGCCGTCGCCGGAGGCGCCGCCGAGCTGCTTCTGGAGCGCCTTGCCGATCTCCTCCCTGGCGCGCTGTTTGACCTGGTCGGTGGCGAGCGCGGCGACGTCGACGCTGAATTTCGGATCGGCCAGCGCGCCCCTGATGCGCACCGGGACCGTGACGCCCTTGAGGTTGGCCAGCTCCTGGCCGCCCTGCCCCTTGGAGGTGCCGACGATCGCGGCCCGGACCAGGTAGTCGACCTGCTGCGCCGGCAGGCTCGCGGTGCCCTCGCCGTTGACCCGGAACGCGGGCGATTTCATCTGCAGGTCGCGGTTGTCGATCACGCCGTCGGTGATCTTCGCGGTGCCGGTCAGCTCGGTGAAGTCGGTCTCCTCGGGCACGTCGCCGCTCGGTGCCGGCTCGCCGCGCACCGTCGCGCTCGCGGTGCGGATCAGCTTGCCGAGATTGACGCCCTTGATCGCGCCGTCGGTGAAGGCGAACGCGGCGGTGCCGTTGAGGGTCTTCTGGATCGCTTCCGGTGCGGCCCCCCGGGCGGTGAGCTTGGCGTTCACCTGCGCCCTGCCGGTCAGCTTCTCCTCCTCGCCGGTCAGGTCGCGCAGCAGCGGTCCGACCTGCACCCCGGAGAGCGATTCGTCGAGCGATAGCTGCGGGGTGTCGGTGCGCACGTCGAGGCCGATGTTGCCCTTGTAGCGGCCGTCGTACATCTGTGCCTGGGCGGGATTGATGCGCAGCTGCCCATCGCTCGCGGTCAGGCGCAGGACGATGTCGTTGCTCTTGAGGTTGTACGCCTTGAGCCGGCCGATCCTGAGGGTTCCGTCGATGTCGAGCGCGCGCAGGGTGTCGAGC
>JAWVZO010000252.1:0-3078 GCA_033722135.1 Gammaproteobacteria bacterium
GACCGGGTCCGCCTGCAGGCCGGCGTCAAGCGCGGCGAACTCCGGGACGGGGGTAACGACGTTGCCGACACCGATGGCGACGGCAGGCTCGACACCCTCGTCAGGCCAACCGTCGAGGATCCGCCCCGCACGGTCGATGTGGAGCACCTGTTCGCCCAGGTCGAGTGGGAGCATCAGCTGCGCGACGACGACCTGATCAAGGTTTTGGGTTACGTCCAGCAACTCACCCACGACGACGACTACCCGACGCTGCTGCCCCCGACGCACCCCGACAATCCGGCGGGCACGGACCTGTTCGTCGACTTCAGCCGTACGAGGGAGGAGCGGCGGTACGCCATCGAACTGCAGCACCTGCTGCAACCGAACCGTGATCTACGGCTCGCCTGGGGCGCCGAGATCCGCCGTGACGAGGTCGATTCCAGGGCGTTCCTCGGCCCCGGCAATCCGGTCGAAAACACCCTCTTCCGGTTCTTCGCCAATGCAGAGTGGCAGCTTACGCCGGAGTTGCTGATGAACGCGGGCGCCATGTTGGAGGAGCATGAACTCTACGACGACGCCATCTCGCCCCGCCTGGCACTCAACTACTCGCCGTCGACGAACCACACCTTCCGCATCGCTGCCTCGCGCTCGGTGCGCACGCCGTCCGTCTACGAGGCCAGATCAGACGAGTTCTACCCGCTGGATCTCGATTTCAGCGGCGGAGGCGGACCGGGAATCGATGGCGAGACCGATGCGATCTACCAGGTTTCGAAGTCCGCCTTCACCCCGGACAACGAGACCGTCGATGCCCTGGAACTCGGCTGGCTGTTCGAGATCATGGAGGACCGGCGCCTGCGCGGCGACGTCAGGATCTTCTACGAGCGTTACCGCAAGATGCTCAACGACTACCCCTATCTCTTCACCGGTCGTGACGACCTCGCGGCCTGTACGGTCAGCGGCGGGGTCTGCGCCAACATCAACACGGGCAGTTCCCGGGTCGATTACCCGAAGCCGACGACCTTCGGGGCCGCCAACCAGATCGATCTCGACTTCTACGGGATCGAGGCCAGTCTCGAGGCAAGACCGAGCGCGCGCAGCCGGGTCATCGCTTCCTACACCCTGAACAAGCTCCACGACCTGGAGGCGCGTCGCCCGGAACTCCTCGATTACCCTTTCAACGACTTCGGAACGAACCCCCTCAGGTTCTACCCCACCCTGCTCGCCCAGGTGACAGACGAGTGGAGGCACTCCTACCCATCGCACATTCTCAGCCTGCTGGCCATCCACCGCCCCGACGACCATCTCACCTTCAGTGCGGCCGTCTACCACCTGAGCAACACTCAGTTCCTCGAGGTGGGCGACCGGCTGCCGGCCTACACCCGGCTCGACCTGCGCGCTGCCTACCGGTTCCGGCTTGACCAACGCTGGCAGGCCGAGCTGTATGGCGTGATCCAGAACGCCGGCAGCGCGTACAGCGACTTCCAGGGCATCACCGAGTTCGAGACACGGGCGTTTGCGGGGATCAAGGTCTACCGGTAACCCTATCCGTCACCCGACTCCAGCCCTTAAACCGAGTCGCCTACTCGGTTGATTGCATTCGCAAAACGGACATAGAATCGACCCCCCTTAGGGAGGGTCCCCTTGAAAACTCCGCCCAGCCGATCGGCTCGCCGGTCACGTCTTCGTGTGCCATTCCAGGCCGTGCGATGCCTTCTGGTGGGCCTTCTGCTGGCCACCGGTACGGCACATGGCGACCGCCACAACCCGTTCGGCAGCGCCGAAAGCCTCTACCTGGGCGAGATCCCGGTGGTGCTCTCCGGCACCCGCCTGGCGCAGCCACTGACCGAGTCCCCGGTTGCGATCACCGTGATCGACCGCGAGCAGATCGAGGCCTCCGGCGCGCGCGAGATTCCCGACCTCTTCCGGCTGGTGCCCGGCATGCTGGTCGGCTCGCGCAACGGCCACGACCGCGACGTCGGTTACCTCGGCATCCTCGACGCCTTTTCGCGGCGCATGCAGGTGCTGATCGACGGGCGTACCGCCTACGATCCGCTGCTCGGCGGGGTCAACTGGTCGGCGCTGCCGCTCGACGTCGAGGACATCGAACGCATCGAGGTGATCCGTGGACCCAATGCCGCCTCGTTCGGCACCAACGCCTTCCTCGGCACCATCATCATCACCACGCGTCACCAGTTCGACCCGCAGCGCCGCCACGCGACCGTCCGCACCGGCTCCGAGGGTGTGTTCGATGTCCACGCTGGACTCGGCAACAGCCACGGGCCATGGAGCTGGCACCTCAAGTTCGGACACCGCGAGGATGATGGCTTCGCGGAGATCTACGACTCCAAGCGGGTCCATTCCGTCAGCGGAGACCTGGACTACGAGCTCGACCTACGCACCCGGGTCGAGCTCAAGGCCGGCTACAGCGACGCGACGCTGTTCATCGAGGACACCGCCGGGCGCCGCCCCATCGAGGCCATCGAGGGGTTCCTGCTCGGACGCTGGGCACACGACGTCGGCAAGGAGCGTGGACTCGCACTGAGCGCCTACCACCAGTGGACGAGCTGGGAGGAGTTCGGCATTTTCACCGACACCGCCGATTTCGGCGGCCTGCCGCTGGTCGTCACCGCACCGGTGGCGCGCGACGCCGACACGCGCCGCAGCAGCCTGGCATTGGAAAAGCGCTTCTCACCGGCCGTCGACTGGCGCGGGATCTGGGGTGGCGAACTGCGCCGTGACGGCGCCCGCAGCCTGTTCGATTTCAACCGCGGCGGCTGGCTCGACAACGACCTCGCCCGGCTCTTCGGCCACCTCGAATGGCAGCTTCGCGACGATCTCCAGCTGAGCGCCGGGGCGATGTGGGAGGAGAGCGACCTGATGGATGCCGAGGTCTCGCCGCGCGCGGGGCTGATCTGGCATCCCCGGCCGGGGCACACGCTGCGCCTCTCGGCCTCGCGAGCGACGCGCTCGCCGGTGCTCTTCGAGGCCTACGCCGACCAGGGTGCCCCGCTCTCGACCGAGCCGCCGCTGCCGCCCCCCGTGTGCCAGCTGCTCTACGGAGACCCGACCACGCCGTGTGCCGTGAAGTCGCTGCTGAAC
>JAWVZO010000253.1:0-3054 GCA_033722135.1 Gammaproteobacteria bacterium
CCGCGGCCCGGCTGCGTGAGCTCGGCGTGCCGCCCGCCGCGCGTCGGGCGCTGAGCCGGGCCGATCGCGCTGCGGCCCGTGCCGACCTCGCCTGGCTGGAGGCCCCCGGCCGCGGGCTGTTGACCCTCGCCTGTGCCGATTACCCTCCGGCGCTGCTCGCCACCGCCGACCCGCCACCGCTGCTGTTCCTCGCCGGAAACCGCCGGGCGCTCGCCGCGCGTTGCGTGGCCGTGGTCGGCAGCCGCAACCCGACCGCGTGCGGCACGGAGCTGGCCCACCGGTTCTCCGCCGGGCTCGTCCGGGCCGGGTTCGCCGTGGTCAGCGGCCTGGCGGCCGGCATCGACGGCGCCGCGCACCGCGGGGCGCTCGACGCCGGCGGCACGACCCTGGCCGTGGTCGGCAGCGGGCTCGACCGCGTCTACCCACGCGCCCACCACGCGCTGGCCGACGCGGTGGCCGCGTCCGGCCTGATGCTCTCCGAGTACCCGCCCGGGACGCCGCCCGCCCGTCACCACTTCCCGAGGCGCAACCGCATCCTGGCCGGGCTGGCCAGCGGCGTGCTGGTGGTCGAGGCCGCGGCACGCAGCGGGTCGCTGATCACCGCGCGCCTGGCCGCCGACGCCGGCCGCGAGGTGTTCGCCGTCCCGGGCTCGGTCCTCAATCCGCTCGCCCGGGGCTGCCACGCGCTGCTGCGGGACGGCGCGCGGCTGGTGGAGGGGATCGACGACCTCCTCGAGGAGCTGCCGGGCGATGCGGTGCCCCCGAACGACGGGATCCGCCCGGAACGACCGCGAGGCGACCTCGATCCCGCGGACCGGACCCTGGTCCGGGCGCTGCAGGCGGGTCCGGCGTCGGTCGACGCCCTCGTGGAAGCCACGGCCCTCGGCGCGGGCGAGGTCATGGCCCGGTTGCTGGCCCTGGAACTCGGCGGGCATGTATCATCGGCCCCGGGCGGACGATTCTGCCTGCTGCCGGGGACCGACCGATGAAGAGCGACGTGCTCGAACTGCTCGTCTACCTGTTCGAGCACTACATGGACGACGAGGCCGACAGCCTGCCGGACGAGGAGGGGCTGCGCGACGAGTTGCAGCAGGCCGGGTTCCGGCTCCAGGACATCCGCAAGGCGTTCGCCTGGCTCGGCGACCTCGCCGACCGCCCGGAGCGGCTCGGCGCCACCGCCACCGCGTCGGCCCTGCGCCACTACGACGACGTCGAGACCCGCAGGCTCGATCCCGAGTGCCGCGGCTTCCTGCTGTTCCTCGAGCAGAACGGTGTGCTCAATCCGGTCAGCCGCGAGCGCGTGATCGACCGCCTCATGGCGCTCGAGGGCGACCCCATCTCCCTCGAGCACGTCAAGTGGGTGGTGCTCCTGGTGCTGTTCAGCGAGCCCGGCGAGGAGGCCGCGTTCGCCTGGATGCACGAGCTGGTCTACGACAGCGAGCCTGCCGGGGAATACCTCCACTGACCCCCTTCCCGGGCTACGCCCGGGAGCGATGCGCCTACGCCGGCTGTGGTTGCCGGCACCGGTTCCGATGCCTATGCTTGTGCCCCTCCCGGCCCGAGCGGCCGCGTCCGAACCACGCGAAACATGGGCAACCAGCTGGTCATCGTCGAGTCGCCTGCCAAGTGCAAGACGCTGAAGAAGTACCTCGGCAAGGACTTCGAGGTGCTCGCGTCGTACGGCCACGTGCGCGACCTGGTGCCCAAGGAGGGCGCGGTCGACCCCGACGACGACTTCGCGATGCGCTACGAGGTCATCGACCGCAACGAGAAGCACGTCAACGCCATCGCCAAGGCGGCGCGCAGGGCCGACGCCCTCTACCTCGCCACCGACCCCGACCGCGAGGGCGAGGCGATCTCCTGGCACCTCTACCAGCTGCTGCAGGAGAAGGGGGTCCTGAAGGACAAGCCGGTGCGTCGGGTGGTCTTCCACGAGATCACCAAGCGGGCGATCGACGAGGCCATGGCCCACCCCCGCGACCTCTCGCAGGAACTCGTCGACGCCCAGCAGGCGCGTCGCGCGCTGGACTACCTGGTCGGGTTCAATCTCTCTCCGCTGCTCTGGAAGAAGGTACGCCGCGGCCTGTCGGCCGGGCGCGTGCAGAGCCCGGCACTGCGCATGATCGTCGAGCGCGAGCAGGAGATCGAGGCGTTCCGGCCACGCGAGTACTGGACCCTCGACGCCGACCTCGTCAAGGACGAGCAGCCGTTCAGCGCCCGCCTGACCCATCTCGACGGCGACAAGCTTGACCAGTTCGACATCCATGACGAGGCCGGGGCGACGAGGGCCACCGAGGCCGTCTCGGCGGCGGCCGACGGCCGGCTCACCGTGGAGAAGGTCGAGCGCAAGCAGCGCAAGCGCAACCCGGCGCCGCCGTTCATCACCTCCACCCTGCAGCAGGAGGCCGCGCGGAAGCTGCGTTTCACCACCCAGCGCACCATGCGCACCGCCCAGCAGCTCTACGAGGGCATCGACATCGGTCACGGCGAGCAGGTCGGCCTGATCACCTACATGCGCACCGACTCTGTCAACCTCGCCGGCGAGGCGCTCGACGACCTGCGCGCGCTGATCGCGGAGCGCTTCGGGGCCGACCAGCTGCCGCAGAGTCCGCGCCAGTTCAAGACCAAGTCGAAGAACGCCCAGGAGGCGCACGAGGCGATCCGCCCGACCACGGCGGCGCACACGCCCGAGTCGCTGAAGGCGCACCTGACCCAGGACCAATACCGGCTCTACGACCTGATCTGGAAGCGTGCGGTGGCCTGCCAGATGAACCACGCCACGCTGGACACGGTTGCCATCGACCTGACCGCGGGTATTGGCGACCGCTTCCGCGCCACCGGTTCGACGGTCGTCGACCCCGGCTTCATGGCGGTCTACCGCGAGGGCGTCGACGACCGCAAGGACGACTCCGACGAGAAGATCCTGCCGCCGATCGAGGAAGGTGAAACCCTGGAACTCAGGGAGCTGCGTCCCGAGCAGCACTTCACCGAACCCCCGCCGCGCTTCAGCGAGGCGAGCCTGGTCAAGGCGCTCGAGGAGCACGGCATCGGCCG
>JAWVZO010000254.1:0-3030 GCA_033722135.1 Gammaproteobacteria bacterium
ATGCGAGAGCGGCTCGAGGCACACATCGCGGAGATCGAGGCCTCCCCGCCGTCGCTCCCCGACGGCGAACTCGAGGAGTCGCTGGCGTTCCTGCGCTGGATAGCGGACGACAACTTCACGTTCCTGGGCTCGCGCGAGTACACGCTGGTCGACGGGGACGACGGCGCGTCTCTGCGTGCTACCGAGGGCTCGGGACTGGGCCTGCTCGGCGAAGGCGAGAGCGACGCGGGCCGCGGGTTCGCCCAGCTCGACGAGGCCGGTCGCCGCCAGGCACTCGCCCCGGAGTTGCTGGTCGTGACCAAGACCAGCCGTCGCGCCCCGGTCCCCCGGCGCGCGTTCATGGACTACGTCGGCATCAAGCGCCTCGACGACGAGGGCCGCGTCACCGGCGAGGTGCGCTTCCTCGGGCTCTACGCGGCGGCGGCCTACAACCGCAACGTCCGCGAGATCCCGCTGCTTCGGCGCAAGGTCGACGCGGTCCTCGAGCGCACCCACTACCCGCCCGGCAGCCACGCGCGGCGCGCCCTGCTCAACATCCTCGAGAGCTACCCGCGCGACGAGCTGTTCCAGATCAGCGTCGATGACCTCTACGACATCAGCATCGGCATCCTGCACCTGCAGGAGCGTCAGCGCGTGCGCCTGTTCGTGCGCCGCGACGGCTACGGGCGCTTCTATTCATGCCTGGTGTTCGTGCCGCGCGACCGCTTCTCGACCGAGGTGCGCCTGGCGATGATCGACGTCTTCGAACAAGCCACCGGCGGCGAGTGCCTCGACTTCAACCTGCAGATCAGCGAGTCGGCCCTGGCCCGGGTCCACTTCATCGTCTCGATTCCCCAGGACGAACCGCGCGAGGTCGACTTCGGCGAGGTCGAGCGGCAGCTGATCGCGACCACGCGCGACTGGCGCGACGAGCTGGCCGAGGCGCTGCTCGAGCACTTCGGCGAGGAACAGGGCACACGGCTGCTCCGGCGCTACGGCAACGCGTTCCGAGCCGACTACCGCGAACGCTACCCGGCCCGCGTGGCGCGCTTCGACATCGCCCGGATGGAGCGGCTCGGCGAAGGGGCCGACCTGGCGATGACCCTCTACCGGCCGCCCGAGCTGCCGGTCTCGCAGCTCCGTTTCAAGATGTTTCACCCCGAGCGGCCGCAGCCGCTCTCCGACGCGCTGCCGATGATCGAGAACATGGGGCTGAAGGTGCTCGAGGAGAGTCCGAGCACGATCTACCCGGCCGAGCGGCACCCGGTCTGGATCCACGACTTCGGACTCGAGCACCGCGAGGAGGAGCTCGACCTCGCCGAGGTGGCCGACAACTTCCAGGAGACCTTCGCCGAGGTCTGGCGCGGCCGGGTCGAGAACGACGGCTTCAACCGGCTGGCGCTGCGGGCCCGGCTCGGATGGCGCCAGATCGTCGTGCTCCGCGCCTACTGCAAGTACCTGCGCCAGGTCCGCGCCACGTTCAGCCAGGAGTACATGGAACGCGCGCTCGACGCCAACCCGATCATCGTCCGCCTGCTGGTCGAGCTGTTCGAGACGCGCTTCGATCCCGCGCGCACCGACACCTCGATACAGCGCAGCGCCGAGCTCGACCAGGCGATCGAGTCGGCCCTCGAGGCGGTCACCAGCCTCGACGAGGACCGCATCCTGCGCGGCTTCTTCCACACCATCCACGCCACGCTGCGTACCAACTTCTACCAGCGCGACCCAGACGGTGCACCGAAACGCTATCTGTCGTTCAAGTTCGACCCCGAGCGGGTGCCGGACATGCCGGCGCCGCGGCCGCGCTACGAGATTTTCGTCTACGACCCGCGCGTCGAGGGCGTGCACCTGCGCGGCGGCGCGGTCGCCCGTGGCGGCCTGCGCTGGTCCGACCGGCGCGAGGACTTCCGCACCGAGATCCTCGGCCTGGTCAAGGCGCAGATGGTCAAGAACGCGGTGATCGTGCCGGTCGGCTCGAAGGGCGGCTTCGTCTGCAAGGCGCTGCCGGCCGGCGGCGACCGCGAGGCGATCCAGGCCGAGGTCATCGACTGCTACAAGACCTTCATCAGCGGCATGCTCGACCTGACCGACAACCTCGTCGACGGCGAGGTGGTGCCGCCGCGGGACGTGGTCCGCCACGATGGCGACGACCCCTATCTCGTGGTCGCGGCCGACAAGGGCACCGCGACCTTCTCCGACATCGCCAACGGCGTGGCCCGTGACTACGGCTTCTGGCTCGACGACGCGTTCGCCTCGGGGGGCAGCGCCGGCTATGACCACAAGAAGATGGGCATCACCGCGCGGGGCGCCTGGGAGTCGGT
Source organism: Gammaproteobacteria bacterium (assembly GCA_033722135.1). Taxonomy (GTDB): domain Bacteria; phylum Pseudomonadota; class Gammaproteobacteria; order QNFN01; family QNFN01; genus QNFN01. The sequence continues at coordinate 2,301 of JAWVZO010000254.1, forward strand.
CAAGCGCCACTTCCGCGAGCTCGGCCTCGACACCCAGGAAGAGGAGTTCACCGCCTTCGGCATCGGCGACATGTCCGGGGACGTGTTCGGCAACGGCATGCTGCTCTCCGACAAGATCCGCCTGGTCGCCGCGTTCGACCACCGCCACATCTTCATCGACCCGGATCCCGACGCCGCGGCCGGCTTCGCCGAGCGCCAGCGGCTCTTCGACCTGCCGCGCTCGAGCTGGGACGACTACGACCGCGAGCGGCTCTCGACCGGCGGCGGAATCTGGCCGCGCAGCGCGAAGTCGATCGAACTCGCCCCGGAGGCGAGCCAGGCGCTCGGCGTCCAGCAGAGCCGCTTCACGCCGAACGAGTTGATCCGCGCCATCCTCCGCGCGCCGCTCGACCTGTTCTGGAACGGCGGCATCGGCACCTACGTCAAGGGCCCCGACGAGAGCCACAGCGACGTCGGCGACCGCGCCAACGACGCGGTCCGCGTCGACGCGAAGGAGCTGCGCTGCAAGGTGATCGGCGAGGGCGGCAACCTCGGCCTGACGCAGCGCGCGCGGATCTTCGCGGCCGCGAACGGGGTCCACGTGATCACCGACGCGATCGACAACTCCGCCGGCGTCGACTGCTCCGACCACGAGGTCAACATCAAGATCCTGCTGAACCCGGTGGTCGACCAGGGCGACATGACCATGAAGCAGCGCGACAAGCTGCTCGCCTCGATGACCGACGAGGTG
>JAWVZO010000255.1:0-2980 GCA_033722135.1 Gammaproteobacteria bacterium
GACATGATCCTCGACATCGGTCCGGAGACCGCGCAGCGCCTCGCCGCGTCGCTCGCCGAGGCCGGCACGGTGGTCTGGAACGGGCCGGTCGGCGTGTTCGAGTTCGACCAGTTCGGCGGTGGCACGCGGACCATCGCCGAGGCGATCGCGTCGGGTGCCGGGTTCTCCATCGCCGGCGGCGGCGACACCCTCGCGGCGATCGCCAAGTACGGCATCGGCGACCGCATCTCCTACATCTCGACCGGCGGCGGTGCGTTCCTCGAGTTCCTCGAAGGCAAGACCCTGCCCGCGGTGGCGATGCTCGAGCAGAGAGCGGGCTGACCCGACCCCGATGCCCCGCCGGACCAAGATCGTCGCCACGCTCGGCCCGGCCGTCGACACGAAGGAGAGGGTCGCCGCGCTACTCGCCGCCGGGGTCGACGTCGTGCGGGTCAACCTCTCGCACGGCGATGCCGACGACCACCGTGACCGGGTCGCACGACTGCGCCAGGCGGCCGCGGAAGCGGACGTCGAGGTGGGCCTGCTGGTCGACCTGCAGGGGCCGAAGATCCGCATCGGCACGTTCCGCGAAGGGGCCGTCGAGCTGCAGGCCGGCGCGGATTTCCGGCTCGACGTCGCCGCGGACGACGGCGAAGGCGACGCGGAGCGGGTCTGCTGCGACTACGACCGTCTCGTGGCGGACGTCAGCCCCGGCGACCAGCTGCTGCTCGACGACGGCCGCATCGTCCTCGAGGTGACCGCGGTCCGCGGCGGCGGCGTCGAGACCCGCGTGGTGGTCGGCGGCCGACTGTCGGGCCACAAGGGGATCAACAAGCTCGGCGGCGGGCTCTCGGCCCCGGCGCTGACCGACAAGGACCGCGCCGACATGGGCCTCGCCGCGGAGCTGGAGGCCGACTACCTGGCGCTCTCGTTCGTGCGCTCGGCCGCCGACGTCGACCTGGCGCGGCGCCTGTTCACCGCGGCCGGTGGCACGGGCCGCCTGGTGGCCAAGATCGAGCGCGCCGAGGCGGTCGCGGCCGCGGCCGAGATCATCGAGGCGGCCGATGCGATCATGGTCGCGCGCGGCGACCTCGGCGTCGAGATCGGCGACGCCGAGCTGCCCGGCGTGCAGAAGCGGCTGATCCGCCTGGCGCGCGGCGCCGACCGCGCAGTGATCACCGCGACGCAGATGATGCAGTCGATGGTCGACGCGACGCTGCCGACCCGCGCCGAGGTGCTGGACGTGGCCAACGCGGTGATCGACGGCACCGACGCGGTGATGCTCTCGGAGGAGACCGCGGTCGGCAAATACCCGGTCGAGGCGGTCACGGCCATGGCCCGGATCTGCGAGGGCGCCGAGCGCCAGCGCGAGGCGATGATCGGTGGCTACCGCACGGACGACGCCTTTACCCGGGTCGACGAGTCGATCGCGATGGCGGCCATGTACGTCGCCAACCGGCTGCCGGTCAAGGCGATCGCTGCGCTGACCGAGTCCGGCGACACGGCGCTGTGGATGTCACGCGTCGGTTCCGGGATCCCGATCTATGCGATGACCCCGCACCGCCAGACGCTGCGCCGGGTGACGCTCTACCGCGGCGTCTACCCGGTGGCGTTCGAGGCGGTCGGCAACGACCACGCGGCGATCAACGAGGCGCTGCTCAAGGTGCTCGTCGCCGAGGGCGTGGTCGACGAGGGCGACCTGGTGATCGCCACCAAGGGCGACCTGAGCGGTGTCCACGGCGGCACCAGCGCGCTGAAGATCCTGCGCGTCGGCAGCCCGGCCCCGCGGTCTGACCGGTGACGGCCGGCCGCACCGAATTCGACTGAAGGAGAGGAGAGGACGATGGCCCTGGTATCACTACGCCAACTTCTGGACCACGCGGCCGAGCACGGCTACGGCCTGCCCGCGTTCAACGTCAACAACATGGAGCAGATCCAGGCGATCATGCAGGCCGCCGACGCGGCCGACAGCCCGGTGATCCTGCAGGGTTCGGCCGGGGCGCGGAAGTACGCCGGGGAGGCGTTCCTGCGCCACCTCGTCGCGGCCGCCGTCGAGAGCTACCCGCACATCCCGGTCTGCATGCACCAGGATCACGGCGCCGAGCCGGCGGTCTGCCTGCGCTCGATCCAGTCGGGTTTCACCTCGGTGATGATGGACGGCTCGCTGATGCCCGACATGAAGACCCCGGCCGAGTACGAGTACAACGTCGACGTCACCCGGCGCGTGGTCGAGATGGCGCACGCCGGCGGCGTCTCGGTCGAGGGCGAACTCGGCTGCCTCGGTTCGTTGGAGACCATGGAGATGGGCGAGGAGGACGGCCACGGCGCCGAGGGCAAGCTCGACAGGGAGATGCTGCTGACCGACCCGGAGCAGGCCGCCGACTTCGTCGCGCGGACCGGCGTCGACGCGCTGGCCATCGCCATCGGCACCAGTCACGGCGCCTACAAGTTCACCCGGCCGCCGACCGGCGACATCCTCGCCATCGAGCGGGTCAAGGAAATCCACGCGCGCATCCCGAAGACCCACCTGGTGATGCACGGCTCTTCGGCGGTGCCCCAGGATTGGCTGGCGATCATCAACGAGTACGGCGGCGAGATGGGCGAGACCTACGGCGTGCCGGTCGAGGAGGTGGTCGAGGGCATCAGGCACGGGGTGCGCAAGGTCAACATCGACACCGACCTGCGCATGGCCTCGACGGGCGCGATCCGCCGGCACCTGAACGACAACCGCAGCAACTTCGACCCGCGCAAGTTCCTCAAGGAAGCGACCGCGGCGATGCGCGACATCTGCCAGGCGCGCTACGAGGCGTTCGGCTGTGCCGGCATGGCCGGCAAGATCAAGGCCGACTCGCTGGAGGTGATGGCCGGGCGTTATGCCAGCGGGGAACTCGATCCCGAGGTCAAGTGAGCCCCGGGTCCCGTGGGTTGTAGGTCGGGCTTCAGCCCGACACCCTCCCGTCCACGGCGAACCGTGCACAGCGCACAGGTCGGGAGATGTGCC
>JAWVZO010000256.1:0-2927 GCA_033722135.1 Gammaproteobacteria bacterium
CAGGGACGGCTGCCGATCCGCGTCGAGCTCGACGCGCTCGGCGTGGAGGACTTCGTGCGTATCCTGACCGAGCCCGACGCGTCGCTGACCGAGCAGTACACGGCGCTGCTCGGCGCCGACGGCATGACGCTCGAGTTCACCGCCGACGGCGTCGCGAAGATCGCCGAGGTCGCCTGGCAGGTCAACGAGCGCACCGAGAACATCGGCGCGCGGCGCCTGCACACCGTCCTCGAGCGGCTGCTCGAGAAGGCGTCGTTCGAGGCGGGCGAGCACGGCGCCGACCGGATGACGGTCGACGCCGCCTACGTCGAGGCCCAGCTCGCCGACCTCGCCGGCGACGACGACCTGAGCCGCTACATTCTGTAGACCGAGGCCACTGGAGGCGCGCCGATGAGCAGCCCGCGACCGACCGAGATCCGCCTGCGCAAGAGCGACCGCACGCTGGTCGTCGCCTTCGACGACGGGGCGAGCTTCGAGCTGCCCGCCGAGTACCTGCGCGTCTACTCGCCGTCGGCCGAGGTGCGCGGCCACGCGCCGGGACAGGAGACGCTGCAGGTCGGCAAGGAGGACGTCGAGATCGTCGGCGTCGAGCCGGTCGGCAGCTACGCGGTGGCGCTGCGCTTCTCCGACGGCCACGACACCGGCATCTACAACTGGGAGCTGCTCTACGAGCTCGGCGAGCAGCGCGAGATGCACTGGCAGCGCTACCTCGACCAGCTCGCCGCGGCCGGTCACCGGCGCAAGACCCCGGACGCCTGAACCATGACCCGCCCCGACGACCGCGACGAGACCATCGACTTCGGCTTCGAGAAGGTCCCGCGCGAGGAGAAGGTCAAGCGCGTCGGCGCGGTCTTCGACTCGGTCGCGTCGCGCTACGACCTGATGAACGACCTGATGTCGCTCGGCATCCACCGGGCGTGGAAGCGGTTCACGCTGCAGGCGTGCGCGGTGACCGACGGGCAGCGGGTGCTCGACGTGGCCGGCGGCAGCGGCGACCTGGCGCTCGCCTTCGCCCGGCGCGTCGGCCGCGCCGGGCGGGTGGTGCTGAGCGACATCAACGCCGCGATGCTCGAGGTCGGCCGCGACAAGCTCACCGACCGCGGCGCGGTCGGCAACGTCGACTTCGTCCAGGCCGACGCCGAGAGGCTGCCGTTCGCCGAGGGCCTCTTCGACTGCGTGACCATCGCCTTCGGGCTGCGCAACGTCACCGACAAGCCGGCAGCCCTCGCCTCGATGGCCCGCGTGCTGCGCCCGGGCGGGCGGCTGGTGGTGCTCGAGTTCTCGCACCCGACCGTGCCGCTGCTCAAGCCGCTCTACGACCTCTACTCGTTCGCGGTGCTGCCGACACTCGGCCGGTTCGTCGCCGGCGACGCCGACAGCTACCAGTACCTCGCCGAGTCGATCCGCATGCATCCCGACCAGGCGACGCTGGTGGGGATGCTCGGGGACGCAGGCCTCGAGCGCTGCGAGTACTTCGACCTCAGCGGCGGCATCGTGGCCGTGCATCGCGGCTTCCGGCCGTGAACCCGGCGCGGGCGCGGAACCGTTGACCGTGCTGCGCCCGTCCGAGGCCTGGCGGCTGGCGCACATCAGCTGGGTGCTGCTGCGCCACGGCCTCGACGACCTGGTGCTGGCCACCCACCTGCTGCGGCCGCTGCGCTTCGTCCGCTTCCTGATGCCGTGGACCTGGGTGCGCGGCGACCTCGGCCCCCGAGGCGTGCGCGTGCGCCTGGCGCTCGAGGAGCTCGGCCCGATCTTCGTCAAGTTCGGCCAGCTGCTCTCGACCCGGCGCGACCTGCTGCCCGAGGACATCGTCGACGAGCTGGCCCGGCTCCAGGACCGCGTGCCGCCGTTCCCGGGGCCGGTGGCGCGCAGCGTGGTCGAGAAGGCCTTCGAACGGCCGGTCGGGACGCTCTTCGCCGAGTTCGACGAGAACGCGCTCGCCTCGGCCTCGATCGCCCAGGTCCACGCCGCGCGGCTGCACGACGGCCGCGAGGTGGTGGTCAAGGTGCTCAGGCCCGGCATCGAGCGCACCATCCGCCACGACGTCGGCCTGCTCAAGCTGGTCGCCGACCTCGCCGAGCGCTATTCGCGGGAGGCGCGGCGGCTGCGCGCGCGCGAGGTGGTGGCCGAGGCCGAGCGCATCCTCTACGACGAGCTCGACCTGCTGCGCGAGGCGGCCAACGCCTCGCAGCTGCGCCGGCACTTCGAGGAGAGCGACCTGCTCTACGTCCCCGAGGTGCACTGGCCGCTGACCCACCGCGACGTCATGGTCATGGAGCGGATCGGCGGCATCCCGATCAGCAACATCCCGGCGATGCGCGCGGCCGGCATCGACCTCAAAACGGTCGCCGAGAACGGCGTCGAGATCTTCTTCACCCAGGTGTTCCGCGACAGCTTCTTCCACGCCGACATGCACCCGGGCAACATCTTCGTGACGCCCGAGGGCAACTACATCGCCGTCGACTTCGGCATCATGGGCACGCTGAGCCCGGTCGACCAGCGCTACCTGGCCGAGAACTTCCTCGCCTTCTTCCGCCGCGACTACCGGCGCGTCGCCGAGTTGCACGTCGAGTCGGGCTGGGTGCCGGCCGGCACGCGCGTCGACGCCTTCGAGTCGGCGATCCGCACCGTCTGCGAGCCGATCTTCGAACGCCCGCTGGCCGAGATCTCGTTCGGCACGCTGCTGCTGCGCCTGTTCCAGACCGCCCGCCGCTTCAACATGGAGGTGCAGCCGCAGCTGGTGCTGCTGCAGAAGACCCTGCTCAGCATCGAGGGGCTCGGCCGCGAGCTCTACCCCGACCTCGACCTCTGGCAGACCGCCAAGCCCTACCTCGAGCGCTGGATGAGCGAGCAGGTCGGGCGCCGCGCGCTGCTCAAGGGCCTCAAGGAGAACTTGCCGCTCTGGGCCGAGAAGCTGCCCGAGA
>JAWVZO010000257.1:0-2908 GCA_033722135.1 Gammaproteobacteria bacterium
CCAGCGTCGACGACGCGACCCGGCTGATCTCGATCAGCGCCGTGCAGTACGCCGACGGGCTGCGCATGGACCTGCCGCGCATCGGCGAATTCTGCCGCGACCGCGGCATCCTGTTCTGCGTCGACGCCATCCAGCAGCTCAGCGCCCTGCCCTTCGACGTGGCCGGGATCGGCGCCGATTTCGTCGTTGCCGACGGCCACAAGTGGCTGCTGGCTCCCGAGGGGCTGGCGCTGTTCTACTGTAGACGCGAGCACCTCGAGCGACTGGCCCTGCACCAGTTCGGCTGGCATATGGTCGCCGAGCGCGGCGACTACGAGCGTCTCGACTGGCAACCGGCCGCCGACGCGCAGCGATTCGAGTGCGGCAGCCCGAACATGCTCGGCATCCACGCCCTGTCGGCGAGCCTGTCGCTGCTCGAGGAGGTGACCCTGCCCGTCGTGGCCGCGAACATCGGCCAGCACGTCACCCGGCTCGCCGACGGCCTGGCCCGGCGCGGCGATGTCGACCTGCTCACCCCGGCCGACCCGGCCCGGCGCGCGGGAATCCTCACCTTCCGCCCGCACCGCGGGACGCCCGAGGCGCTCCACCGGACGCTCGGCGAGGCCGGCGTGGTCTGCGCCGCACGCGGCGGCGGGGTGCGCTTCTCACCCCATTTCTGGCACGCCGACGACGACATCGACACCGCCCTGGAGCACCTCGATGCGGCCCTCGCAGGGCTCTCGTGAGGTTTCCCCGCATACACCCCCTTGGCATACTTCCCGCTGTCGGGGGGACCTCGGGTCCCGGGTGAAGGCAGGCAGCGGACGAGCGTGCAGCAGTGCAAGGCCCATTGTGAACTACGCAGTTGCCTGCGCGCGTGGTACGCCACCCCTCTCGGCGGCCTGCTGCAGCAGGCCGAGCGCGAACAGCTCGACGACCTGCTCCCGGAGCGCTTCGGCTACCACCTGCTCCAGATCGGCGCGCTCTGCGGCGTCTCCCTGCTCGACCAGAGCCCGATCCGCCACCGCATCCTGCTCGACGAGGACCCGGCCGCGCCCGGCTGCGGTGTCGGCGCGGACCCGGTCGCGCTGCCGTTCGCGAGCGACAGCATCGATGCCGTCGTCCTGCACCACGCGCTCGAGTTCTCGTCCGACCCGCACCGGACCCTGCGCGAGGTCGAGCGGGTGCTGATCCCCGAGGGCGTGGCGGTGATCGTCGGCTTCAACCCGTACAGCCTGTGGGGCCTGCGCGGCTGGCTGCGGCGACGCCGCGGGGACGCCCCGTGGTGCGGCCGCTTCCTCTCCGCGCCGCGGGTGCGCGACTGGCTCGCGCTGCTCGGCTTCGACGTGCTCGAGTGCCGCTTCCGCCTCTACCGCCCGCCCCTGCAGCGGGGCGGCCTGCAACGCAAGCTGGCGTTCCTCGAGAACTGGGGCGGGCGCTGGTGGCAGCCGCTCGGCGGACTCTACTTCGTGGTCGCGCGCAAGCGCGTGGTCACCGTGACGCCGCTGCGCCCGCGCTGGCAGCGTCACCGGCGCCTGGTCGGCGGCGGATTCGCCGAGCCGACCTCCCGCAGCGGGACCCATGGCTGACGTCGTCGAGGTGTTCACCGACGGCGCCTGCCGCGGCAACCCCGGGCCCGGCGGCTGGGGCGCGCTGCTGCGCAGCGGCGGTCACGAGAAGGTGCTCTCCGGGGCCGAGGCGATGACCACCAACAACCGCATGGAGCTGACCGCCGCGATCGAGGCGCTGCGCGCCCTGAGGCGGCCGTGCACGGTCGAACTGACCACCGACTCGCAGTACCTGCGTCAGGGGATCACGGCGTGGATCGCCAACTGGAAGCGGCGCGGCTGGAAGACTGCCGACCGCAAGCCGGTCAAGAACGTCGACCTCTGGCAGGCGCTCGACGCCGAGGCGGCCCGGCACCGGGTCCGCTGGCACTGGGTGCGCGGACACAGCGGTCATGACGGGAACGAACGCGCCGACGCGCTCGCCAACGCGGCGATCGACCGGCTGCTCTCCGGGGAGGTCGGGACGTGAGCGCGCGCCAGGTCGTCCTCGACACCGAGACCACCGGGCTCGACCCCGCCGCCGGCCACCGGGTGATCGAGATCGGCGCCATCGAGCTGGTCAACCGCCGTCCCACCGGCAAGCGCTTCCACCGCTACCTTAACCCTGAACGGGCGATCGACGAGGGGGCGATCGAGGTCCACGGGATCACCGACGCCTTCCTCGCCGACAAGCCGCGGTTCGCCGACGTCGCCGAGGAGTTCGTCGCCTTCGTCCGCGACGCCGAGCTGGTGATCCACAACGCGCCGTTCGACGTCGGCTTCCTCGATGCCGAGTTGGCGCGCCTGGGCCCCGGGTGGGGGCGGATCGCGGCGCTGTGCGGGGTCTGCGACACGCTGCAGATGGCGCGCGCCAAGCACCCCGGGCAGAAGAACAGCCTCGACGCGCTGTGCCGGCGCTACGAGGTCGACAACAGCCACCGCGAACTGCACGGCGCGCTGCTCGACGCCGAGATCCTTGCCGACGTCTACCTGGCGATGACCGGCGGGCAGGTGACCCTGTCGCTGGAGGGGCGTGGGGAGGGCGCCGCGGACGGCGACTCGGCGGAATTCCCGCCGCTCGATCCCGACCGCCCGCCGCTGCCGGTTCTGCGTGCCAGTGCCGGTGAGCTGGAAGCCCATGCGGCGCGGCTCGCGGCGATCGACGAGGCGAGCGGCGGCCGCTGCCTGTGGCGGCAGCTCGAGCCGTCCGGCGAGGTCGACTAGCGCTCCGCCGCGCGCAGGCGCCGCACGTGGCGGTAGAGCGTCCGCTCGCTGATGCCGAGCTGGCGCGCGGCCCGGGCCCGGTGCCCGCCGGTCGCCTCGAGCGCGGCGAGGACGTCATGGTCGGTGAGACGCGGCCGCGTGCCGCCCAGCGCGTTCCC
>JAWVZO010000258.1:0-2882 GCA_033722135.1 Gammaproteobacteria bacterium
GCGAAGGCCATCGCGAAGTAGAGGTAGCCCTTCGGCACGTGCTGGTCGAAGCCCTCGGCGACAAGCATTGCACCGACCAGCACCAGGAAACTCAGCGCGAGCATCTTGAGCGAGGGGTGCTTCTCGACGAGGTCGCCGAGCGGCTTGGCGAAGAAGAACATCACGCCGACGGCGATCAGGATCGCGAGCACCATCACCTCGACGTCGCGCGCGAGCCCGACCGCGGTGATCACCGAGTCGAGCGAGAAGACGATGTCGATGATCGCGATCTGCGCGACCACCAGCACGATGCCGTGCAGCGCCTTGACGCCGGGCGGCTCGCCATGGCCCGCCTCGACGTCGACGTAGATCTCGTTGGCCGCCTTCCAGAGCAGGAACAGGCCGCCGCCGATGAGCACCAGGTCGCGGCCGCTGATCGCCTCGCCGAACAGCGTGAACAGCGGCTCGGAGAGGCGCATCACCCAGGTGAGCGAGAGCAGCAGGCCGATCCGTGTGATCCCGGCGAAGGCAATGCCGAGGAAGCGCGCCCGGTCCTGCAGGTGCCCGGGCAGCCGCGAAACCAGCAGGGTCAGGAAGATGATGTTGTCGACGCCGAGGACGATCTCCAGCGCGGTCAGGGTGATCAGTGCCGCCCACGCCTCGGGACTGGTCAGCAGTTCCAGCATGTCACACTCCCAGTCGCTTGCGTTCGAGCCGGCGCAGGAACTCCTCCATGATGATGCGGTAGAGATCGTCGCCGAGGTAGGCGTCCTCGACCCTCGACTCGATGCTCGGGTTGTCGTTGACCTCGATGATGCAGACGCGCCCGCCGCTCATCTTGATGTCGACTCCGTAGAGGCCGTCGCCGATCAGGTTCGCGGCTCGGGTCGCGGCGCGCACCACGGGCGCGGGCGCGTCGTGCACCGGCACGGTCTTCCAGCCGCCCGACTTGCCCTTGCCGGTCGGCGAGTGGTCGTAGATCTGCCAGTGGCCGCGAGACATGAAGTACTGGCTGGCGTAGATCGGCTTGCGGTTGAGGATGCCGATGCGCCAGTCGTACTCGGTGTAGACGTACTCCTGGACCAGCAACAGCGCCGATTCGCGGAACAGCCGTTTGGCGTCGGCGCGCAGGTCGTCGAGGTTCTCGGCCTTGGTCACGCCGCGCGAGAACGAGCCGTCCGGGATCTTCAGCACCAGCGGGAAGCCGAACTCGGCGGCGGCCTCGTCGAGATCCTGCTTGCGGTCGCGGCTGACGATGCGCGTGCCCGGGGTCGGCAGCCTGTTGGTGCGCAGCAGGTCGGCGAGGTAGACCTTGTTGGTGCACTTGAGGATCGAGTCGGGGTCGTCGATGACGATCAGCCCTTCCGACTCGGCCTTCTTCGAGAAGCGGTAGGTGTGGTCGTCGATCGCCGTGGTGGCGCGGATGAACAGCGCGTCGAACTCGCCGACGCGGACGAAGTCGCGGCGCGTGATCAGTTCGACATCGAACCCGATATCGCGGCCGGCGCGCACGAACTTCCTCAGCGCGATGTCGTCGCTGGGCGGGAACTTCTCCTCGGGGTCGACCAGGATCGCCATGTCGTAGCGGTAGCGCTTGCGCGCCTTCGGCTTGCGCCACACCTTGCGGCTGAAACCGTCGAGCGCGGTGGCGAAGCGGTCCTCCTCGGCGCCGTCGAGCTCGTGGATCGACCCGCTGTTGAGCTCGTGGATGATCCAGTCCGCGCCGCTGCGGCGGAACGTGACCTCGAGGATGGGGCAGGGGAACTGCTCGAAGAGCTGGCGTGCGAAGCGCTCCAGCGCCGGGTCCGCCGCCTGCCCGAAGAAGAACTTGAGGGTCAGCTCGCCGGTTTCGTCATCCTCGCTGCCGAGCAGCTGGCCGAGGCTCCTGTTGAGGTCGCCGATGCCGAGGCCGTAGATCGACTTGCGCGACAGGTCGTTGATGGTGCGCACCGACGGGATCACTCGCTGCCCGCGTGCCTCGGCGAGCAGCGAACAGTAGTAGCCGTTGCTCAGGTAGCGGGTGCTGCGGCACAGGTTGATCACCTGGTCGCCGGGGGCGTTGCCCGCCTCCTCGCTGGTGGCGAGGTAGGTCTGCACCGGGATCACCTGGTCGCTGGGGTAGTAGGCGCGCCAGTCCTTGTCCTTCTCGACGACGATCAGCAGGTCGGCCATGGGCCCTCCCGGCGAATGGCGAACCGCATCCGCGCCTCGTGCGCGGGGCGGCGCGGGCAGTATAGTAGGGACCCGAAAGCACTTCGCGCCAGTGGTTCACAGCGAGATTTCCACCCGATGACCGCAGCGACCCCCAGCGCCGACGGCCGGCCGACCGCGGCGCCGCGCGCGATCCGCTTCCGCGAGGCCGCGAGCGCCGACGTCGACGCGCTGGCCGCCCTCGAGGTGCGCTGCTTCGATACCGACCGCATGAGCCGGCGCAGCTTCCAGTGGATGATCCGGCGCGGCAACGGCTGGCTCGAGCTGGCGGAGGACGGGGCGGGGCTGCTCGGCTACGTGCTGGTGCTGTTCCACAAGGGCACGTCGCTGGCGCGCCTCTACTCGATGGCGGTCGACGAGCGAGGGCGGGGGCGCGGCCTGGGGCGCCGGCTGCTCGAGCGGGCCGAGGCGGAGGCACGCCACCGCGGTTCGGTCTACATGCGCCTCGAGGTGCGCCCCGACAACGCCCCGGCGATCGCCCTCTACGAGTCGCTCGGCTACCGCAAGTTCGCGGTGTTCGACGACTACTACGAGGACCACAGCGACGCGCTGCGCTACGAGAAGCGCGTGCGCACCTTCCGCGGCCCGGTGCGCAAACGCATCCCGCTCTACGTGCAGACCACCGACTTCACCTGCGGCCCGGCCTCGCTGATGATGGCGATGCGCGCCCTCGAGCCGGACGCCGAGTGCAC
>JAWVZO010000259.1:0-2881 GCA_033722135.1 Gammaproteobacteria bacterium
GTCGAGGAGCTGACCTACGGCGACCTGCACCGGCGCGCCGGCGAGGTGGCGGCCGGGCTGCGGGCGCGCGAGGTGCTGCCGGGCGACACCGTCGCGCTGATGCTACCGACCGGCGTCGACTACCTCGCCGGCTTCTACGGCGCCCTGCTCGCCGGCGCGGTGCCGGTGCCGGTCTACCCGCCGGTGCGGCCGAGCCAGGTCGCCGACCACCTGCAGCGCCACGCGGCGATCCTCGACAACGCGCGGTGCGTGATGCTGGTCACCGTGCCCGAGGCCCGCCCGCTCGCCCGGCTGCTGCGCGCCCGGGTCGGCGCGCTGCGCGAGATCGTCACCGTCGACGACCTTGCCGGGGCGCACGACGACGGCGCGGCGCAGGGCGGCCGCGGCGACGATCTCGCCTTCCTGCAGTACACCTCCGGCAGCACCGGCACGCCGAAGGGGGTCGAGCTGACCCACGCCGACCTGCTCGCCAACATCCGCGTCATGGGCGAGGCGATCGACGCCTCGCCGGGCGACGTCTTCGTCAGCTGGCTGCCGCTCTACCACGACATGGGGCTGATCGGCGCCTGGCTCGGCAGCCTCTACCACGCCGTGCCGCTGGTGCTGATGTCGCCGCTGCAGTTCCTCGCCCGCCCGGCCCGCTGGCTACGGGCGATCGACGAGCACGGCGGCACCATCTCCGGCGCGCCGAACTTCGCCTACGAGCTCTGCTTGAACCGCCTGCCGGACGCCAACCTGGACGGGCTCGACCTGTCGCGCTGGCGCTGGGCCTTCAACGGCGCCGAGCCGATCAGCGCCGCGACGCTGGAGGGGTTCACCGACCGCTTCGCCGCCTACGGCTTCCGCGCCGACGCGATGGCGCCGGTTTACGGCCTCGCCGAGTGCGCCCTCGGCCTCGGCTTCCCGCCCGCGGGCCGCGGGCCGCGCATCGACCGGGTCGACAGGGACCGCTTCGCGCGCGACGGGTTCGCCGCACCGGCCGCCGCCGAGGACCCGCGCCCGCTGCGTCTGGTCTCGTGCGGCGAGCCGCTGCCCGGCTACCAGGTGCGCATCCTCGATCGGGACGGCCGGGAGCAGCCCGACCGCGCCTCCGGCCGGCTGCAGTTCGCCGGGCCGTCGGCGACGCGCGGCTACCACCGCAACCCCGAGGCGACCGACGCGCTGTGCGACGGGGAGTGGCGCGAAAGCGGCGACCTGGCCTATGTCGCCGACGGCGAGATGTTCATCACCGGGCGGGTCAAGGACCTGATCATCCGCGGCGGGCGCAACGTCTACCCGCAGGAGCTCGAGGAGGCGGTCGGCGCGCTCGACGGCGTGCGCCGCGGCTGCGTGGCCGCCTTCGGCACCGCCGACCCTGAGCGCGGCACGGAACGGTTGGTGGTGCTCGCCGAGACCCGGGTGACGGACCCGGAGGCGCGCGACCGGCTCGAGGAGGCGATCCGCGATGCGGTGGTCGACCGGATCGGCATGCCGCCCGACGAGGTTGCGCTGGTGCCGGCGCACGCGGTGCTCAAGACCTCAAGCGGCAAGATCCGGCGCAGCGCCATGCGCGAGCTGCACGAGCGCGGCGCGGTCGGCCAGGCGCCGCACCCGGTCTGGTGGCAGCTCGCGCGGGTCGCGGCGGGCGCGACCGGGCCGTGGCTGCGTGGCCAGATCCACCGTGCCGCGGTCTGGGGGTACGCGACCTGGGCCTGGAGTGTCGGGGTGCTGTGCACGCTGCTCGCCGCGCCGGGCATCCTGCTGTTGCCCCGGCTCGCGTGGCGCTGGGCGGTGGCCCGCACCGCACTGCGGGTCGCGGCCCGGCTGGTCGGGCTGCCGGTGCGCCGCCACGGCCGGCCGCTGCCGGACGGCGCCTGCGTGATCGTCGCCAACCACCAGAGCTACCTCGACGGCCTGGTACTGACCCTCGCGCTGCGCCGGCCGCTGGCGTTCGTCGCCAAGGCCGAGCTCGCCCCGCAGCGCGTCGCCGGGACGCTGCTGCGCCGGCTCGGCGCGGTGTTCGTCGAACGCTTCGACGCCGAGCGCAGCGTCGCCGATGCGGGCGGCATGGGCGCGGCGCTTGCCGCCGGGCGCAGCCTCTGCGTCTTCCCCGAGGGGACCTTCGATCGCGCGCCCGGCATCCGCGCGTTCCGCATGGGCGCGTTCGTCGCGGCCGCGCGCGCCGGCGTGCCGGTGGTGCCGGTCGCGCTGCGAGGCACCCGCTCGGTGCTCCGCTCGGGGACCTGGTTGCCGCGTCGCGGCGCGGTGGGCCTGCACGTCGGTGAGCCTTTGAGCCCTGAGGGCGACACCTGGGACGACGCCGTGGCGCTGCGCGACGCGTCCCGCGAGGCGATCGTCGAGGCGACCGGCGAGCGGCGCCGCGACGAGGCGATCTCCCCGGCCGCCGGGAACGCGCAACGCTGAACGGCCGTGCGGACCCGCGCAAGCGGTCGCCCGGCCGCGTGCTAGGCTGCGGCCACGGCCATCAGACCATCTCGAGAGGAGCGAACCGATGAGTGACGAACTCTACGACAAGGGCATGGAAGTGCGCCGGGCCGTGCTCGGCGACAGCTACGTCGACAAGGCGCTCGCCGTCAGCGACGCGTTCACCGACGACCTGCAGCAGTTCGTTACCGCCCACTGCTGGGGCACCGTCTGGCAGCGCGAGGGGCTGTCGCGCAAGACCCGCAGCCTGCTGACGCTGGCGTTGCTCACCTCGCTTCGCGCCACCACCGAGCTGCAGGGGCACGTGCGCGGCGCGCTGCGCAACGGCTGCACGGTCGACGAGATCCGCGAGGCGCTGCTCCACGCGGCGGTCTACTGCGGCGTGCCGGCCGGCATCGAGGCGTTCCGCGCCGCGCGCCCGGTGATCGAGGCGTGGGAGAACGGCGAGCGGGAGTGA
>JAWVZO010000260.1:0-2802 GCA_033722135.1 Gammaproteobacteria bacterium
GAGGTCAGCGGGCTCGCGCCCGTGCCGCCGTCGTGGCCCGAGATGGTGATGAGGTCGGCATAGGCCTTGGCCACGCCCGCGGCGATGGTGCCGACGCCGGGCTCGGAAACCAGCTTCACCGACACCAGCGCGCCCGGGTTGACCTGCTTCAGGTCGAAGATGAGCTGGGCCAGGTCCTCGATCGAGTAGATGTCATGGTGCGGCGGCGGCGAGATCAGCGCGACGCCGGGCCGCGCGTAGCGCAGCCGGGCGATCATGTCGTTGACCTTGTGACCCGGAAGCTGGCCGCCCTCGCCGGGCTTGGCGCCCTGCGCGACCTTGATCTGCAGGACCTCTGCGTTGACCAGGTAGTGCGGCGTGACGCCGAAGCGTCCCGACGCGACCTGCTTGATCTTGGAGCTCTTCTCGGTGCCGTAGCGGACGATGTCCTCGCCGCCCTCGCCCGAGTTGGAGCGCCCGCCGAGGCGGTTCATCGCGATCGCCAGGGCCTCGTGTGCCTCCGGCGACAGCGCGCCGAGCGACATCGCCGCGGTGTCGAAGCGCGGGAAGATCGCCTCGGCCGGCTCGACCTCGTCTAGCGGCACCGGCTCGCGCCCCTCGTCGAGGGCGAGCAGGTCGCGCAGCGAGCAGGCCGGGCGACCGTTGACCAGCGCGGCGTAGGCCCGGTAGTCGTCCATGTCGCCGGTGGTCACCGCCTTCTGCAGCGTGCCGACCACGTCCGGGTGGTAGGCGTGGTACTCGGTGCCGTGGATGAACTTGAGCAGGCCGCCGGCCTCGACCGTCTTGCGCGCGTTCCAGGCCAGCCGCGCGAGCTTGCGCGCATCGGCCTCGAGGTCGGCAAAGCCGATCCCCTGCAGGCGGCAGGTGGTGCCGGTGAAGCAGAGGTCGACCACCTCGCGGTGCAGCCCGACCGCCTCGAACAGCTGCGCGCCACGGTAGCTGGTGATGGTCGAGATGCCCATCTTGGAGAGGATCTTGTAGAGCCCCTTGTTGATGCCCTTGCGGTACTGGCGCGCCAGGCGGACCAGGTCGGCCCCCGGGACCTCGTCGGTGTCGAACATGTCCTGCAGCACCTCGTTGACGAGGTACGGGTAGATCGCCGTCGCGCCGTAGCCGATCAGCACGGCGAAGTGGTGCGGGTCGCGTGCGGTGCCGGTCTCGACGACCAGGTTGGCGTCGCAGCGCCGCCCCTCGCGGACCAGGCGGTGGTGGACCGCGCCGGTGGCGAGCAGGGCGTGCACCGGCAGCCGCCCCTTGGCGATGTCGCGGTCGCTGAGCACCAGCACCACCTTGCCGGCCTCGACCGCGGCCAGCGCCCGGTCGCAGATCGCCTCGAGCGCGTCGCGCAGGCTGCCGTCCTCGGGGTAGGTCAGGTCGATGCGCTCGTGCGCGTAGTCCGGGTCGGCCTCGTCGAGCAGCGCGTGGAAGCGCCCCTCGGAGAGGATCGGGGACTCGACGACCAGCCGCTTGGCGTGTGCCTCGGTCTCCTCGAACAGGTTCTTCTCGGTGCCGAAGACCGTCTCGAGCGACATGACGATCTGCTCGCGCAGCGGGTCGATCGGCGGGTTGGTGACCTGGGCGAACTGCTGGCGGAACGAGTCGTAGAGCGAGCGGACCTGCCGGGAGAGCACCGGCAGCGGCGTGTCGTCGCCCATCGAACCGACTGCCTCCTGGCCGTTCTGGGCCAGCACGCGGATCACCTGGTCGCGCTCCTCGAAGGTGACCTGGTACTGCTTCTCGTGGGCGCGCAGCGCCTTCTTGTCGAGCGGCTCGAGCACCGGGCGCTGCTCGGTGTAGGCCGGCTTGAGCATCCGCGCGTGGGCGGAGAGCCACTTCTTGTAGGGCTGGCGCTGGCTGAGCCGCTCGCTGATCTCCTTCGGGTAGATCAGCTCGCCGGTCTCGGTATCGGCGGCGATCATCTGGCCCGGCTTCAGGCGCCCGTTGATCACCACGTCGGCCGGCTCGTAGTCGTAGACGCCGATCTCGGAGGCCAGCGTGATGACCCGGTCGCGGGTGATCACGTAGCGCGCCGGGCGCAGGCCGTTGCGGTCGAGGATGCAGGCGGCGTGGCGGCCGTCGGTCAGCACGATGCCGGCCGGGCCGTCCCACGGCTCCATGTGCATCGAGTGGTACTCGTGGAAGGCGCGCACGTCGGCATCCATCAGCTCGACGTTCTGCCAGGCCGGCGGGATCAGCAGGCGCATGGCGCGGAAGATGTCCATGCCGCCGGCGAGCAGCCCCTCGAGCATGTTGTCGAGGCTGTAGGAGTCGGAGCCGGTCATGTCGACCAGCGGGGTCACCGCCGCCATGTCGATCAGCGGGGTCTCGAAGCGGGCCCCGCGCGCGAGCGACCAGTTGCGGTTGCCCTGGATGGTGTTGATCTCGCCGTTGTGCGCGAGGTGCCGGAACGGCTGCGCCAGGCGCCACTGCGGCAGGGTGTTGGTCGAGAAGCGCTGGTGGAAGACGCAGAGCTTCGCCTCGAGGCGCTCGTCGTTGAGGTCGGGGTAGAAGACCGGCAGGTTGGCCGGCATCACCAGCCCCTTGTACGAGATCACGCGCCCCGACAGGCTGCTGACGTAGAAGCGGTTGCCGTCGGTTCCGCGCGCCTTCTCGGCCTGGCGGCGGGCGACGAACAGCGCGCGCTCGAAGGCGTCGGCGTCGAGCGTGTCGGGCGCGTTGACGAACACCTGTTCGATGGTCGGCAGGGTGGCGAGCGCTTCCTCGCCGCACGCGGAGGTGTCGAGTGGCACCGCGCGCCAGCCGGCGACGGCCAGCCCCTGCGCCTCGAGCGCCCCGTCCAGC
>JAWVZO010000261.1:0-2785 GCA_033722135.1 Gammaproteobacteria bacterium
CGAGGCCCACCTCGCGCAGCCGCGGCAGGTCCGCGGGACGGTCGACGTCCCAGAACGTGCGCAGCTCGTGCCAACGCCAGCCCAGTGCCACCAGGCGCGCGCGCGTCTGGCGGAGCACGCGCGGCCCGCCCCACTCCACGCCGTCGAACAGCGGACGCGCCACCCGTCGCGCGCCGACCAGCACGTATCCGCCGTCCTCGGCCGGCCCCAGCACGACGTCGTGCGCGTCGAGCGCCGCGAACGCCGCGCGGAGGTCGTCGCCGGTCAGCGCCGGGCAGTCGCAGCCGACGAGCACCGCGCGTCCCGCCCCGTCCAGCACGTCGTGCAGTGCGTCGTGCATGCGCCGGCCGAGATCGCCCGACGGCTGGTTGCGCAGCGTCACGTCGCCACGTCCGGCGAGTTCGGCGAAGGCCGGGTGCGACCGGTCGGGGGCGCACCAGAGCTCGACCGGGGCCACGCCGGCCGCGCACGCGGTCGCCACCGTCCGCTCGAGCAGGCGGCGGTGCAGCGCCGCGGCGCCCGCCGCGCCCAGCGCCGGCTGCAACCGGGTCTTGACCGCCCCCGCGACGGGCGCCCGGGCGAAGACCAGCAGCCGGTCAGCCATGCCGGTACCGCTCGGCAAGGGTGTCGGGGGAGGCGCCGAGCGCGTGGCGCAGGCGCAGCGACCACATCAGGCCGACCGTGCGCAGGATCCCGTTCCGTTCCCAGCGGCGGCTGGAGGTCTCAAGCGGCCTGGCGAGGCAGGCCGGGCGCCCGAGCCGCGCGAGCCGGCGACTCAGGACGACGTCCTCCATCAGCGCGATGTCGGGGAAACCACCGGCCCGCTCGAACCAGTCGCGGCGCACGAACATCCCCTGGTCACCGGTGGCGATGCCCGTGAGCCTGGAGCGGACGTTCATCGCCCACTCGATAACCCGGAACAGCGGCTGCCCGCCAGAGAGGCGCACGTCGAAGCGACCCCAGCCGCAGCGTTCGAGCGCCCCGAGCAGCGCGGGGACCGCCCCGGGCGGGGGACGGCTGTCGGCATGGAGGAACCAGAGGGCGTCGCCGCGGGCGTCCCGCGCGCCGGCGTTCATCTGCCGGGCGCGTCCGGGTGCCGTGACCCGGACCCGGTCGGCGAGCGGCCGGGCGAGTTCACGGGTCGCGTCACGGCTGCCGCCGTCGACCACGACGATCTCGCAACCCGCACCGCGCCAGGGCTGCAGGCGCAACAGCAACGCGCCGAGGGTCGCCGCCTCGTCGAGCGCCGGGACGACGACGGTGAGCGGGCAGCGCGTCAGAGGGCGCCGCCGCAGCTGCTGCCCTGGCCCGCGGTGCAGCCGTAGCAGTGCCCGGCCACGGCGATCGGCAGGCCGGCGAGCGGCGTTTCCATGAGGTCGGTGAGGTGCACCGGCGCGCCGCAGCCCGACATCGGCATCGACAGCATCTGGTTGAAATCGCAGTCGTAGACGTACCCCTGCCAGTCGACGCTCAGCATCGAGCGGCACATCACCGAGCGCAGGTTCTCGTCGCGGTGCGCGCCGCGCAGCGTGGCCATGTACTCGCCGAAGGCGTTCGTGGCCAGGAGCATCCCGCCGAAGCGGTTGATCGGCATGTTGGCGAGGGTCAGCAGGTTGTTGAAGCGCACCCCGTGCGTCTCCTCGAGGTACCGCTTGTAGTCCCGTTCCAGCGGCCCCTGGGGCGGCGGCAGTTCCGGGCCCTGCGGGTTGTAAACCAGGTCGAGCACGAGATCCCCCCCGGGCTGGCCGTAGCCGAGCTCGTTGAGGCCCCGGAGCACGCGCAGGCTCGCCTCGTAGACCCCCCTGCCCCGCTGCCGGTCGACGTTCTCCTTGAGGTAACAGGGCAGCGAGGCGACGATGCGCACGCCGTGCGACACCAGGAACTCCGCGGTCCGCTCCTGGCCGGGTTCCTCGAGAACGGTCAGGTTGCAGCGGTCGATGATCCGGCAACCGAGCTGCCGGGCCTGCTCGACGAGGTCGCGGAAGTGGGGATTCAGCTCGGGGGCGCCCCCGGTCAGGTCGAGCTCGGGCACCCGCCACCGCTCCAGGTAGGCGAGCACCGCGTCGATCGTCTCGGGCTGCATGGACTCGACCCGCTTCGGGCCGGCGTTGACGTGACAGTGCTGGCACTGCAGGTTGCAGACGTAGCCGAGGTTCACCTGCAGGGTCGTCAGGTGGTCGCGGTGCAGAGAGGGGAAGTCCGTTTCGGCGAGCAGGGCTTGGGTCGAGCGCATCGGGAGGGTCGTCCTCGGTTGGGCTGGCCGCGTGGAAGCCAAGTTAGCCACGCTCCACGGACCCCGGCAACCCGCCGCTTGCGGGGGTTTCGGGTATGGCCCGGCCCCGCCGCGGGTGCTAGAATCCGCATCCCGCCGCACCTGCGGCGGGCAAGCACCGGGGCCGTAGCTCAGCTGGGAGAGCGTCGCGTTCGCAATGCGAAGGTCGGGAGTTCGATCCTCCTCGGCTCCACCAAATCCGTTCCGATCGCGCGAGAGGCTGTCCAACGACAGCCTCTCGCCGTTTCGGAACCGCGCGACGCGCCTTGCCCCTCGGCCGACCCGGTGCACTAGAATGGACCGGCTCGCGTCGAGTCCCATTACACGCCCCGGTAGCTCAGCTGGATAGAGCGTCCCCCTCCTAAGGGGAAGGTCTCAGGTTCGAATCCTGACCGGGGCGCCAGCTATTCAATGCCTTAGGGCGCCCCTCCTGAGTTGGAAGTTCTCACTGGCACACTCTTGGCACAGGGAGGTGCGGCTATGGCTGCAATTCGTAAGCGTGGTACTCGCTAC
>JAWVZO010000262.1:0-2768 GCA_033722135.1 Gammaproteobacteria bacterium
GGGACGCGGCATGCGATCTCGCGGTCAACCCGCTTCTGGCCGGCGAGGGCCTGACCCCGCCGCCTGAGGCGCTGCTGGTCGACGCCTTCGCGGGGCTGAGCGCCGAGGAGATCTACCCCTGCCTCGCCGACGACGACGAGCTCGACACCCACGATGACCATCTCTACGACGGCGACGGCGGCGAGGGGGGCGGTGGGCAGGAGCCGGAACCCGAGCGCGACGGGGCGCCCGGCGACCCCGGCGACGGGGAGGGCCGGGGCGGCGACGGCCGCGATCGCGGCGCGGAGGACGGCGCCCGTCCGCCACCGCCGCTGTCGGCGGCCGAGGCCGAGCGGCTCGAGCGGCAGTGGCGCCAGCACCTCGCCGGCGCGGCCCAGGCGGCGCGTGGGCACGGCGCGCTGTCGGCGGCGATGGCGCGCCTGGTCGACCGGCTGCTCCAGCCGCAGTTGCCGTGGCAGGCCCTGCTGGCGCAGTACCTCGGCACGCTGGCGCGGGACGACTTCAGCTACCTGCGGCCGTCGCGCCGCGAGGGGGAGGCGATCCTGCCGACGCTGCGCAGCCACCGCCTGGAGCTGGTGGCGCTGCTCGACACCAGCGGCTCGATCGACGACGCGCTGCTGCGCGGTTTCGTCGCGGAACTCGATGCGCTGAAGAGCCAGCTCAACGCGCGCGTCACGCTGCACGCCTGCGACCGCGAACTGGCCGCCGACGGACCGTGGACCAGCGAGCCTTGGGAGGGGCTGCGCCTGCCCGGCTCGCTCGCCGGCGGGGGCGGCACCTCGTTCGAGCCGCCGTTCGCCTGGCTCGCCGCGTCGGGCCTCCGGCCCGACCTGGTGGTCTACTTCACCGACGGCGACGGTACCTTCCCTCCCCATCCCCCGGACTGCCCGGTGCTCTGGGTGGTGCGGGGCTCGCGACCGGTGCCATGGGGCCTGCGGGTGCAGTACCGGTGAGGGGCGCCGCGTGAACCCGGTCGACGTCCTGTCGAAGGAGGACGGCCTGCGCCTCAACGTCCTGATGACCCAGGCCGAGGCGGTGCGCATCGACCCGCGCGGGCCGGCCGTGGTGGCGCTCGCCGGCGACCGGGAACTGCGCGTCGAGCTCCACCCCGATGGGCGCGAGGACGCCTACCTTCTCGCCGTCCGCCGCCTGCTGGCGTCGCTGGTGATCGGCCACCCCGGCGGCTTCCCGGTGTTCATCCGGCGCTGGTTGCAGGGCGGCCAGCTCGAGAACCTGCGCACCGCCGACCTGCTCAAGCTCGGCGAGCCGGAGGCGGTGCTGGCCGCGGCCGCCTCGCCGCACGTCGACGCGACCGTCGCCCGCCGCGCCTGGTGGGCCCACCCCGAACCGGCGGTGGCGCGCGCGCTGCTCGGCAACCCGGCGCTGACCGACCGCGACGCCCGGCGCGAGCTCGCCACGCGGCTGGTCGAGCACCTGCCCTTCGAGCAGGACGAGGCGGCGGCGATGGCGACCGTGCGCCTGGTCGCCGAGCCGGGCCTGGTGCCCGCCGAGGTGCGCCTGCGGCTCTGGCGGCGCGGCGTGCAGCGGGCCGCCTGCCTGGTCGGCTTCCTGCAGGCGGCGCCGGACGACCTCCCGGAACCGCCGCCCGCCCGGGCGCTGCCGGTCGCCGTGGCCGAGGCGCTCGAGGCGGAGGCCGGGGCTGGCGATCCGCTGGCGCACCGCCTGGCCAAGGCCCTCGAAGGACCGGGCCAGGGGTTCCTCGCCGCCTGCGACGCCATCCTCGAGGAGCCGCACCACCGCGAGATCATCAGCCCGCTGCTGAACCTGCTCGGCGACTGGTGCCGGGTGGAGGGCGGCGACGCGAGGCGGCTGGCCGGCTCGCTGCCCGGCCTGGCCGGGGAGATCGATGCGCTGGTCCGGCTCGGCGCCAGCGAGGAGGCTCTCTGCTACCCCGTCTTCTCGCGCAGCACCGCGAGCGGCTCGCTGCTGCGGGACAAGCTGCGCGAGGTGCTCCATCCCCTGCGCGAGGCGATCGCCACGCTGCGCGGCGTCGAGGTGCCGACCCCGGGGCCGCGGCGCCGGCGCCGCTCGTCGGCGACCGGCCTACCCAATTGGGGATAGACAGCCGGGAAAACCCTACCTAATCCGTCGGGCTTTACCCCCGCGGGCACCGCGACTATCTTGACTATTGTCAGAAGAACCTTGTGACGAACCCCCGAGGACGTGCCGATGGCGAGCAAAGAGAACCACCCGACACCGATGCTGGACGAGCTCGAGAGCGGTCCGTGGCCCAGTTTCGTGACCGGCCTCAAGCGGCTGGCCAATGACGACAACCCGATGATGGTCGACCTGCTCGGCCAGCTCGAGCACTCCTACGAGACCCGTCTCGGCTACTGGAAGGGCGGCACGGTCGGCGTGTTCGGCTACGGCGGCGGCATCATTCCGCGCTTCTCAGAGGTGGCCGACAAGTTCCCCGAGTCGTCCGAGTTCCACACCCTGCGCGTCATGCCGCCGCCCGGGTTCCACTACGACTCCGACACGCTGCGCAAGATGTGCGACATCTGGGAGAAGCACGGCTCGGGCCTGATCGCCTTCCACGGCCAGTCCGGCGACATCATGTTCCAGGGCTGCACCACCGAGAACGTGCAGAAGGCGTTCGACGACATCAACGAGCTCGGCTTCGATCTCGGCGGCGCCGGCCCGGCGCTGCGCACCGCCGCCTCGTGCGTCGGCCACGCGCGCTGCGAGATGTCGTGCTACGACGAGCCCCGCGCGCACCGGCAGATCATCAACACCTACCTCGACGA
>JAWVZO010000263.1:0-2753 GCA_033722135.1 Gammaproteobacteria bacterium
CCGCCACCCCACGGAGGAGCAACAGCGATGGCGATCAAGGACATCCTCGTCCACGTCGACGACACACCGGCCTGCGCGCGGCGCATGGAGATCGCGGTGCGCCTGGCCCAGCGTCACGAGGCCCACCTGACGGCGCTGTTCGCGCGCGCGTTCGGCAACCTGCCGAACATCTCGAGCGGGCACCAGCGCGAGATCGACAAGCAGCGCGAGTCGTCGCAGAAGCGGTTCGAAGAGGCGATCTCGGCCGCGGGTCTCTCCGGGGAGTTCCGCAGCGCCGACTGCCGCAGCTCCACCGACCTGGTGACCGACCACCTGATGATCCACGCGCGCCACGTCGACCTCGTCGTGGTCGGCCAGCACGACGCGGCCAAGGACGACGGCAGCGTGCCCGACGACCTCGCCGAGAGCGTCGTGCTCGGCAGCGGGCGTCCCGTGCTGGTCATTCCCTACGCGGGCGAGTTCAGGAAGCTCGGCGACCGGGTGCTGGTCGCGTGGAACGGTTCGCGCGAGTCGGTGCGCGCGGTCAACGACGCCATCCCGCTGCTCGGCGACGCCAGCCGGGTCAGCGTGCTGGCCTTGAACCCCGGCGAGGGCAAGCGGATCCATGGCGAACTGCCGAGTGCCGACATCTGCCTGCACCTGTCGCGCCACGGCATCCGCGCCGAGGCGCAGACGCTCTCCGCCCGGGACATCGAGATCGGCGACATGTTCCTTTCGGTGGTCGCCGACGACGGGGCCGACCTGCTGGTCATGGGCGCCTACGGGCAGCCGCGGCTGCGCGAACTGGTTCTCGGGGGCGCGACGCGCCACATCCTGAAGCAGATGACCGTCCCGGTGCTGATGTCGCACTGACCGTTTTTTCCTTGTTGGCCAGGGGCCTGGCGTCATCGGGCCCCTGGTCATAAATTTTTTCTAATCCCCTTATAGAAAATTTTGGTTGGATAGCCCCCCTTTGCCATGGGGTATCATCAATTTTTATTGACCCATATCGGTTAATTGTAGGTTGGTCATTGCGGTCTGCTGCAACGCAGCATTAGGCTTGGCCTGAAGCATTCACCCAAGTAGACGAGGCGAGAATCATGAGCAATCAGCAGGCGATCCAGCAGCTGGAGAAGGAGTGGGCCGAGAGCCCGCGTTGGCAGGGCGTCAAGCGTGGTTACGGCGCCGAGGAAGTGGTCAAGCTGCGCGGCTCGCTGCAGATCGAGCACACCCTCGCGCGCCGCGGCGCGGAGAAGCTCTGGAAGCTGATCAACGAGGAGCCGTTCGTCAACGCGCTCGGCGCGCTGACCGGCAACCAGGCGATGCAGCAGGTCAAGGCCGGCCTGAAGGCGATCTACCTGTCGGGCTGGCAGGTCGCGGGCGACGCCAACATCGCCGGCGAGATGTACCCCGACCAGTCGCTCTACCCGGCCAACTCGGTGCCCTACGTCGTCAAGCGCATCAACAACTCGCTGCAGCGCTGCGACCAGATCCAGGTGCAGGAGGGCAAGCAGCCCGGCGACGCCGGCTGGGTCGACTACTTCGCGCCGATCGTCGCCGACGCCGAGGCCGGCTTCGGCGGCGTGCTCAACGCCTTCGAGCTGATGAAGGCGATGATCGAGGCCGGCGCCGCCGGCGTCCACTTCGAGGACCAGCTCGCCGCGGTCAAGAAGTGCGGCCACATGGGCGGCAAGGTGCTGGTGCCGACCCGCGAGGCGGTTGCCAAGCTGGTCGCCGCGCGTCTCGCCGCCGACGTCATGGGCGTGCCGACGATCCTCGTGGCCCGCACCGACGCCGAGGCGGCCGACCTGCTGACCGCCGACATCGACGAGAACGACCAGCCGTTCTGCACCGGCGAGCGCACCGCCGAAGGCTTCTACCGCACCAAGAACGGGCTCGACCAGGCGATCTCGCGCGGCCTCGCCTACGCGCCGTACGCCGATCTCGTCTGGTGCGAGACCGGCAAGCCTGACCTCGAGTTCGCGCGCAAGTTCGCCGAGGCGATCCACGCCGAGTACCCGGGCAAGATGCTGGCCTACAACTGCTCGCCGTCGTTCAACTGGAAGGCGAACCTCGACGACGCGACCATCGCCAAGTTCCAGCGCGAGCTCGGCGCGATGGGCTACAAGTTCCAGTTCATCACGCTGGCCGGCTTCCACGCCCTGAACTACTCGATGTTCAACCTGGCACACGGCTACGCCCGCGAGAACATGACCGCGTTCGTAGAGCTGCAGCAGGCCGAGTTCGCGGCCGCCGACAAGGGCTTCACCGCGGTCAAGCACCAGCGCGAGGTGGGCACCGGCTATTTCGACGCCGTCACCCAGGCGATCGAGGGTGCCGAGTCGTCGACCACCGCGCTGAAGGGCTCGACCGAGGACGAGCAGTTCCTCGACAAGAGCGCCTGATCCCGGGGCCACGCGCCATCGCACGGGGGCCGCGCACTGCGCGGCCCCTTTTTTTTTGTTCATCGCGCCCGGACGAAAGGGCGTTCGACGACTGTGGCCCCTTCGCTCTGCCCTTGGGTCACTCGCCGCCTCCCTGTCGCGTGCCCATCGGTCGCTCTGGACCGTCGAGACCGACTCTCCTGCCGATTCGCCTCGCCGGCCAGCGCCGCCTATCGACACGCACTCTTCGTGCCTCGCTCCCCCGGTCCCGAACCCGGCCCGGTCACGAATCCCGGCACGCCGGGCGGTTGGAGGACTCCCGGCCCCCGCGGTCGCGAGAGGGATGCGCGCCCCGCGCGTACCCCGGGCCGCTCCTGTAGCCGTCGGGCG
>JAWVZO010000264.1:0-2746 GCA_033722135.1 Gammaproteobacteria bacterium
CCGCGTGCTGCGCGGTCTCGACCGGCTGCTGGTCGACGACTGGGTCACCACCCACGCGCGCTGGGCCGAGACCGGCGAGATGCCCGCGCCGCGCACCGGCTTCGACGAGGCGGCACGCTGCGCGCGCCTGATCCTGGAACGATGGTGGCCCGACGCCTGACCGTTGTGCAGATGCTGCCGGCGCTCGAATCCGGTGGCGTCGAGCGTGGCACGCTCGAGATCGCGCGCGGCCTGGTCGCCGCCGGCCACCGTTCGCTCGTGATCTCGGCCGGAGGGCGAATGGTCGAGCGGCTCGTCGCCGAGGGCAGCGAGCACGTCGCGTGGGACGTCGGCCGCAAGCGGCCGTGGACCCTGCGCTGGATTCCGCGCGTGCGGCGCCTGCTGCACGAGGCGCCGGTGGACATCCTCCACCTGCGCTCGAGGCTGCCGGCCTGGATCGGCTACCTGGCGTGGCGCGGCCTGCCGCCCGGGTCGCGTCCGCGGCTGGTGACCACCGTGCACGGCTTCTACTCGGTCGGCCGCTACAGCGCGGTGATGACGCGCGGCGAGCGGGTGATCGCGGTCTCCGGGGCGATCCGCGACTACGTCCTGACCCATTACCCCGAGGTCGATCCGGCGCGCATCGCGGTCATCCCCCGCGGCATCGATCCGGCCGAGTTCCCGCGCGGCTACGCGCCGCCTCCGGAGTGGACGGCGCGCTGGCAACGCCGCTTCCCCAGGCTCGAGGGCAGGCAGGTCCTGACGCTCCCGGGGCGCCTGACCCGGCTGAAGGGCCACGACGACTTCCTCGACATCCTCGCCGCGCTACGCGGGGACGGCCGTCCCGTCCACGGGCTGGTGGTCGGCGACACCCAGGCCGGCAAGGAGGCGTACGCCGAGCGCCTCAGGGCGCGGGTCGCCGAACTCGGCCTGGAGGAAGACGTCACGTTCACCGGTCACCGCGACGACATGCGCGAGATCTACGCGCAATCCGCCGCGGTGCTCGCGCTGTCGAGCCAGCCCGAGGCATTCGGCCGGACGGTCGCCGAGGCGCTCGCGCTCGGCACCCCGGTGGTCGGCTACGATCGCGGCGGCGTCGGCGAGATCCTGCGGCGCTTCTACCCCGAGGGCGCCGTGACCCCGGCCGACGCCGACGGCTGCGCGGCGCGGTTGCGCGCGCTGCTCGACGGAACCCTGGAGCGGCCACGTCACGAGTTCGACTGGACCCTGGAATCCATGGTCCGGGCGACCCTCGACCTCTACCGCGACCTGGCGGAGGAGGCTTGAGGGGCGGGACACGATCGCGGGGGTGTCGATGATCCCGTCCCTTGCGTATCATCGCCGCGGCCGGCCCGTCCCCGGAGCCCGCCCCGGCACGCGCCGCCGGTCCCGTCCACACCGCATCGATTCCCCCCGCGACCATGGCAGCCACCGATCCAGCGATTCATGAAGCTCCAGGCGCGGCGACGCGCCGCGTGCTGGTGTGGGGCCGCGGGGCGCGTCTCGACGGCGCCTACTCGCGCGACCGCGTGGTCTACCGGCTGCTCGGTGACCTCGGCGCGGAACTCGCGTTCTTCAGCCCGCGGGTCTCGCCACTCGGCGATGTCGAGGCGCGGCTGCGCCCGCCGGGGCCGGCCGACCTGGTCTGGGTGCCGTGCTTCCGGCAGCGCGACATCGCGGCGGCGGCCCGCTTCGCCCGGCGCCGCGGGATCCCACTGGTTTTCGATCCGCTGATCAGCGCGTACGACAAGCAGGTCAACGAGCGCGGCAAGTTCCCCGCCGGCAGCCGAGACGCACGGCGCCTGCTCGACCGGGAGCGGCGACGGTTCGCCCGGGCCGATGTGGTGGTCGCCGACACGGCGGGTCATGCCGACTACTTCCACGAGGTGCTGCGGGTGCCCCGGGAACGGCTCGTCGTGTTGCCGGTCGGCGCCGACGCGTCGGTGTTCAGGCCCGTCCCGCCACCCGAACCGCCCGCTCACGGACGCCCGGTCCGGCTGCTCTTCTACGGATCGTTTATCGGCCTGCACGGGGTACCGACGATCGTCGAGGCGCTGCGGCGATACCGGGGACCGGGGATCGCCTGCCACTTCGTCGGCGACGGCCCGGCCCGGGCCGCGGCCGGGTCGGCGCTGGACGCCCTCGACCCGGACCGCGTCCGCGTCGGTTTCGAGGGTTGGCTGGAGATCGACGTGCTGGCAGCCCGCATCGCGGAGGCCGACGTCGTCCTCGGCATCTTCGGCACCACGGCCAAGGCGCTGCGCGTGGTGCCGAACAAGGTCTACCAGGCCCTCGCGACGGGGCGGCCGGTGATCACGGCGGATACCCCGGCCTACGACGACCGGTTCCGTCCCGGCGGCACCGCGCCGCTCGCGTTCACGGCCCCGGGCGACCCCGATGCGCTCGCCGACGCCATCGCCCGCTGGGCCGGCGACCCGGGACGCCTCGCCGAGCGGGGGCGCGCGGCATCGGAACTGTTCTTGAGACACTTCTCAGAGGCGCGCCTGCGCGAGGGTCTGCGTGCCGACCTCGAGCGGCTCGGGGTCGCCTCGTTCGCTCCAGGCGGAACTTCGTCGTGACGCGCTCAGGCCTATGGCGCGACCGCGATCTCTGGGCCGGCCTGCTGGCGGCTGCCCCGCTCGTCGTCTTCCCGTTCTCGCGCGCCTACACGATCTGCTTCCTGCTGATCCTCGCCGTCGCGCTGGTCGCGAACCGCCGGGCCGGGCCCTGGCTGCGCCATCCCGGCCTGCTGCTGGCCGGCGCGGCG
>JAWVZO010000265.1:0-2704 GCA_033722135.1 Gammaproteobacteria bacterium
GATCTTCGTGGCGGGCTACCTGGTACGTCGCCAGCACGAGGTGCAGGGGTCGCTGTGGGGGTTCGCCAAGCCGATGCTGCTGCTCGGCTTCGGCGGCGGCCTGCTGCTCATGGAGCCCGACTTCGGCGCCACCGTCGTGATGATGGCGACGGCGGCGGCGATGCTGTTCCTCGGCGGCGTGCGCATTGTGCCCTTCGTGCTCGCCGGGGGTGCGATCACCGCGCTGGCGGCGACCCTGGTGATGACCTCGCCGTACCGCATGCAGCGGCTGACCACCTTCGTCGACCCGTGGGCCGACCCGTTCGATACCGGATTCCAGCTGACCCAGGCGCTGATCGCCTTCGGCCGCGGGGACTGGTTCGGGGTCGGCCTCGGTGCCAGCGTCCAGAAGCTCTCCTACCTTCCCGAGGCGCACACCGACTTCATCATCGCCGTCCTGGCCGAGGAGCTCGGCATGGTCGGGCTGCTGGTGGTCATCACGCTCTACGCGCTGCTCCTGCTGCGCGGCTTCCAGATCGGTGCGCGCGCCGAGCGGGCCGGCCAGGCCTTCGCCGCGCACCTCGCCTACGGCCTGACCGTCTGGCTCGGGCTGCAGGTGTTCATCAGCATCGGCGTCAACATGGGCCTGTTGCCGACCAAGGGGCTGACGCTGCCGCTGATCAGCTACGGCGGCAGCAGCCTGCTGGTCACCTGTCTGGCCCTCGCGCTGCTGATGCGCGTGGCGTACGAGAGCGACGGCGCCTCCGCGCGCCGTGTTCCCGGCACCGCGGTCCGTTACCGGGCGGAGATCGGGGCATGAGCGCGCGCGTGGTGATCATGGCCGGAGGGACCGGGGGGCACGTGATCCCGGCGCTGACCATCGCCGAACGGTTGCGCGAACGCGGCCTCGAGGTGAGCTGGCTCGGCACGCGTCGCGGGCTGGAGGCCGACCTGGTACCGCGTGCCCGGATCGAGATCGACTGGCTCCGCGTCACGGGACTGCGCGGCAACGGGGCGGTCGGCTGGGCGCTCGCGCCGTTCCGCCTCGGGTACGCCCTGGCCCAGGCCCTGCGGGCGCTTCGCCGGCGGCGCCCGGCGGCGGTGCTTGGCATGGGTGGCTTCGCCGCCGGGCCCGGCGGCGTGGCCGCGTGGCTGCTCGGCCTGCCGCTGGTCGTGCACGAGCAGAACGCCGTGGCCGGGCTGACCAACTCGCTGCTGGCGCGACTTGCCGATCGGGTCCTCGAGGCCTTCCCGGGGACGTTCCCGCCGTCGCGCGCGGCCGAGGCGACGGGCAACCCGGTCCGCGCAGCGATCGTGGCGCTGCCGCGACCCGCGTTGCGGTTCGCGGTTCGGACGGGCCCGCTCCGCCTGCTGGTCCTCGGCGGCAGCCTCGGCGCCGCGGCGCTCAACGAGGCGATCCCGGCCGCCGCGGCCCGCCTGCCGGGAAAGCTCGAGATCCGGCACCAGTGCGGTGCGCGTCACGTCGAGGCCGCACGGGCGGCCTACGCCGGCGCCGGGGTGGACGCCGAGGTCCTGCCGTTCATCGACGACATGGCCGGCGCCTACGGCTGGGCCGACCTGGTGATCTGCCGCGCCGGCGCGCTGACGGTCGCGGAACTCGCCGCCGCCGGTGTCGGCGCGCTGCTCGTGCCGTTCCCGCATGCGGTCGACGATCACCAGACGGCCAATGCGCGCTACCTCGTCGCGGCAGGCGCCGCGGAGCTGATCCCCCAGGAACGGCTCGAGGCCGCCGACCTCGGCGAACGCATCGCCGCCCTGGCCGACGACCGCGGGCGGCTCGCGGCGATGGCCGAGGCGGCCCGCGCGGTCGCGAGACCGGAGGCCGCCGACGCCGTGGTCGCCGCGTGCCTGCGCGTGGCGGGGCTCTCCGGGGACGCGAGGTGGACGGCATGACCGAGAAGCGGGAACGGGTCGAGGTGCCGACCATGGGGCGCATCCGGCGCATCCACATGATCGGCATCGGCGGTGCCGGGATGGGCGGCATCGCCGAGGTGCTGCTCAACCTCGGCTACGCGGTCACCGGCAGCGACCTCGGCGAGAACCGGGTCACCGCGCGGCTCGTCGAGCGCGGGGCGCAGGTCACGATCGGGCACGACGCGGCGAACGTGGCAGGCAGCGACGTCGTGGTCACCTCCAGCGCGGTGCGCGACGACAACCCGGAGGTCCGCGCCGCGCACGAGGCCCGCATCCCGGTGATCCCGCGCGCCGAGATGCTCAGCGAGCTGATGCGCTTCCGCTACGGGATCGCGGTGGCCGGGACCCACGGCAAGACCACCACCACGAGCCTCGTCGCGAGCCTGCTCGCCGAGGGCGGCTTCGATCCCACGTTCGTCATCGGCGGGCTGCTCAACAGTGCCGGCACCCACGCCCGCCTCGGTGCCGGTCGCTTCCTGGTGGCCGAGGCCGACGAGAGCGACGCCTCGTTCCTGCACCTGCAGCCGATGCTGGCGGTCGTGACCAACATCGACTACGACCACATGCCCACCTACGAGGGGGACTTCGCCCGGCTGCGCGCTGCGTTCCACGAGTTTCTGCACCACCTGCCGTTCTACGGGCTCGCGGTGCTCTGCATCGACGACCCCACGGTGCGCGGACTGGTGCCGGAGATCTCCAAACCGGTGCTGACCGACGGCACCGTCGACGACGCCGACCTGCGCGCGTTCGACATCGTCCAGCACGGCCTGCGGACGCGCTTTAGCGTCGC
>JAWVZO010000266.1:0-2701 GCA_033722135.1 Gammaproteobacteria bacterium
CTACATCCCGTCGACCGACACCTACATCGAGAAGGACGCGTCGATCAACGACCACATCGAGCAGATGCGGCTGTCGGCGACCAAGGCCCTGCTCGAGCGACCCGACGCGATCATCGTCGCGACGGTCTCGGCGATCTACGGCCTCGGCGACCCCGCCGCCTACCACAGCATGGTGCTGCACCTGCGCCGCGGCGACCTGATCGACCAGCGCACCCTGCTCCGCCGCCTCGCCGAGCTGCAGTACACGCGCAACGACTACGAGTTGCGCCGCGCCACCTTCCGCGTGCGCGGCGACGTCATCGACATCCACCCGGCCGAGTCCGAGCAGGCGGCGCTGCGCGTCGAGCTGTTCGACGACGAGATCGAGTCGCTGGCGCTGTTCGACCCGCTGACCGGCGAGCTCCAGCAGGCGGTGCCCCGCTACACCGTCTACCCGAAGAGCCACTACGTCACACCGCGCCAGCGGGTGCTCGAAGCGGTCGAGCAGATCAAGGTCGAGCTCAAGGAGCGCCTCGCGGAACTCAACGACGCGGGCAAGCTGCTCGAGGCCCAGCGCCTCTCCGAGCGGACCCGCTACGACCTCGAGATGATGCTCGAGCTCGGCTACTGCTCCGGGGTCGAGAACTACTCGCGCTACCTGTCGGGGCGCGCCGCCGGGGAGCCGCCGCCGACACTGTTCGACTACCTGCCCGACGACGCGCTGCTGGTGATCGACGAGAGCCACGTCACCATCCCGCAGCTCGGCGGCATGTACCGCGGCGACCGCTCGCGCAAGGAGAACCTCGTCGAGTACGGTTTCCGGCTGCCGTCGGCGCTCGACAACCGGCCGCTGCGTTTCGACGAATTCGAGGCCCGTGCGCCGCAGACCATCTACGTCTCGGCGACCCCCAGCCACTACGAGATGGAGCGCTCCGGCGATGTCGTCGAGCAGGTGGTGCGCCCCACCGGGCTGGTCGATCCCGAGGTCGAGATCCGGCCGGTCGCGACCCAGGTCGACGACCTGCTCTCCGAGATCCGCCTGCGCGCCGAGGCCGGCGAGCGGGTGCTGGTCACGACGCTGACCAAGCGCATGGCCGAGGACCTGACCCAGTACCTCGCCGAGCACGACGTCCGCGTGCGCTATCTGCACTCCGACATCGACACCGTCGAGCGGGTCGAGATCATCCGCGACCTGCGACTCGGCGCGTTCGACGTGCTGGTCGGGATCAACCTGCTGCGCGAGGGGCTCGACCTGCCCGAGGTGTCGCTGGTGGCGATCCTCGATGCCGACAAGGAGGGCTTCCTGCGCTCCGAGGGCTCGCTGATCCAGACCATCGGACGCGCCGCACGCAACCTGCACGGCAAGGCGATCCTCTACGCCGACAAGATCACCGGCTCGATGGAGCGGGCGCTCGACGAGACCGACCGGCGTCGCGAGAAGCAGGTCGCGTTCAACCTCGAGCACGGCATCACGCCGGAATCGGTGCGCAAGGCGGTCACCGACGTCATGGAGTCGGCACGCCCGGGTGGCACGGGAAGCCGCCGCGAGGCCGCCGCACTCGCCGACGAGGCGGCGCCCTACCACGCCCAGTCGCCCGAGCTGCTGATGCAGAAGATCCGCAAGCTCGAGGAGCGGATGTACCGTCACGCGCGCGACCTCGAGTTCGAGGAGGCGGCCCGGTTGCGCGACGAGATCCACCATATCCGCAAGTACGGCCTCGGCCTGCCCGACGACGCGCAGCGGACCGGTTGAGCGGAATCTCCGCGGCCGCGCGGACCGACGAGGCAAAACGAAGCGCAAAAAAAACTCTGCCCGGCGGGATGAGGGAGGGAAGCCGGACAGAGTCGATTGTTACAGATCCGGGGGCAGGAGTGGATCTGTAGATCCAACGTAGACGCGGATCGTCCCCCGGACATTGACCTGCATCAGGAACGCGGCGTCTACGCCTCTGGGCGGCGGGGCGCCGCCACGCCGAGACCGCGGCTCGCCCCGAGATAGAGCAGCGCGAATGCGGGCATCAGGGCCAGGTGAAACAGGCCGTTGTGATCGAATCGGAAGACCAGCTCCAGGCCCAGATCGCTTCCCTGGATGCCCGCGGCGGCGAGGTTGAGCAGCAGTCCGCAGACGAGGAGCAGGGCCCCCGGCAACGTCCCGGCCACGGCAAGCCACGTGTAGAGCGCCAGGGCGGCGATCGTGACCAGCGCCTCGTAGAGGATGAACACCGCGAAGGCCCCGTCGAACGCCTGGGTGACGAAGTAGGCGACCACGCCGGTCGCGAGCAGCGGCGCGCGCCAGCGACGAGCCCGGGCCTCGCCGAGGGCGTCGTGCAGCGCCGCGACCAGCACCAGCGCGGCCGCGATGCCGAGCGCGAGGTAAAGCGGGTGCCAGAGCAGGTTGGCGGCCCCCTCCGGCAGGCGCACGCCGTGCACCACGCCACCGAGGAACGACGCCCCGGCGAGGAGCGCGAAGACCGCGCACCAGGTCGTACGACGCGGCGAGTTTCTCCCCCCGGCGATGCGCCACGCCGCGAGAGCGCATCCCGCGCCGAGCAGCAGGTCGGTCGCGGCAGTGCTCAGCTCGGTCGGCGACGCCTGGAGTTCAACCATCGCGCACGGCGGAGAAGCGCAGGCGCACGTAATCGATCCGCCAGCCGTCCTCACGGCTGTGGAGACGTGCTCGCGCGTGCGCCTCGACCTCCTCGGCGAAGAGCGCCCGCTGCGC
>JAWVZO010000267.1:0-2651 GCA_033722135.1 Gammaproteobacteria bacterium
CTGGTCGAGGTGCCGGTGATGCTCTCGGTGGTGTGGATCGTCAACCGCAGCAAGGGGTGGTACGAGCGCGGAGCCCACGCAGCGATCAACTCGCGGGACACGCCGTGAATCAGGTCGCCTCCCCCGCCGACACGCCTTTGAGGTTGGCGAAGCGCAGGAGCGCACGGATCCGCGCGACCGGTTCCTCTTCCGAGAACGCCATGGGCACGAGCGTATAGCGCACATGTTGCAGCGGTGTGACGCCCGGGTGACGGGACCGTGACGCTCGACCTGTCACCGCAATGCCCTGCCCGGCTCGTGCCCTCCGCCTGATTCCGGCTCCCCCGGAACCCGGGCCTGGCCCGGGCCGGCGGGGGTTCCGTTTCAGCACGGCTCGCAGCGCCCCCTTTCCGCTTCAGGTGGCGCCGCTGACCATCCTGTCGATCTCGTCGTCATCGGCGTGGCGGACGTCCTCGCCGGTGGCCAGGTAGACCAGGTACCCGGCGATGTTCTTGGCGTGCCCGCCGATCCGCTCCAGGGCGC
Organism: Gammaproteobacteria bacterium; assembly: GCA_033722135.1. Classification (GTDB taxonomy): domain Bacteria; phylum Pseudomonadota; class Gammaproteobacteria; order QNFN01; family QNFN01; genus QNFN01. The sequence goes on from JAWVZO010000267.1 coordinate 523, forward strand.
GCAGCGCGAGGGTCACCTGGATCGAGTGGCCGACGTTGCGCGCGTCCTCCATGACGTAGGTCGACAGCCGGCGCAGCGCCCCCTCGATGCCCTCTTCCACGCGGGTCTGGCGACCGATGACGTCGAGGGCCAGCTGGAGGTCGAGGCCGTCGAAGGCCTCGAGTACGCGGTGCAACATGTCCCCCGACAGCTCGGCCAGGGAGAAGATGTCCTCGAGCAGCTTGTGATTGGGCGGACCCTGGTCCGTGTCGTAGAGCCGCAGGGTCAGGCGGCCGACCTTGCGGATCTCGTCACCGCAACGCTCGAGGTCGGTGGTGATCTTGCTCACCGTCATCAGCTCGCGCAGGTCACGGGCCAGCGGTTGGCGCTTGGCGATGAGCAGGACCAGCCGTTCGTCGAGCGCCACGTCGAGGGCGTTGATCTCGCTGTCCCGCGCGATCATCTCGCGCGCCCCGGCGACGTCGCCGCGTCTGAGGACGTCGGTTGCCCGGTCGATCTGCGCCTCGACAAGGCGGCCCATCTCCATGATCTGCCCGTGCAGCGCATCGAGCTCCTTGTCGAAACGCTGGAAGATGTGACGCTTCCCGTCGTTCATCGGTCGTTCTCCCTGCCCGGCTCACCCGAAGCGGCCGGTGATGTAGTCCTCGGTCAGCCGGTGCTGCGGATTGGTGAAGATATCGTCGGTCTTGCCGACCTCGATCAGGTCGCCGAGGTGGAAATAGGCGGTGCGGTCCGAGACACGCGCTGCCTGCTGCATCGAGTGGGTGACGATGGCGATCGAGTAACGCTGGCGCAGTTCGTCGATCAGCTCCTCGATCTTCGCCGTGGCGATCGGGTCGAGCGCCGAGCACGGCTCGTCCATCAGGATCACCTCCGGGTTGATCGCCACCGCGCGGGCGATACACAACCGCTGCTGCTGGCCACCTGAAAGTCCCGTGCCGGGCTGCTCGAGGCGATCCTTGACCTCCCCCCAGAGGCCGGCACGCTGCAAACTCTGCTCGACGATGGCGTCGAGATCGCTGCGGCTGTCGGCGAGGCCGTGGATGCGCGGTCCGTAGGCGACATTCTCGTAGATCGACTTCGGAAAGGGGTTCGGCTTCTGGAACACCATGCCGACCCGCGCGCGCAGCAGGACGACATCCATCGCCCTGGCATGGATGTCTTCGTCGTCGATGCGGATGTCGCCGGTCACGCGGCAGCCCGGGATGGTGTCGTTCATGCGGTTCAGGCAGCGGATGAAGGTCGACTTTCCGCAGCCGGAGGGACCGATCATCGACACCACCTCGTTGCGCCCGATATCGAGGTTGACGTCCTTGATGGCGTGCTTGTCGCCGTACCAGACGTTGACGTCGCGCGCGGTCATGCGCGGCTCGTCGACCGTCCAGTCGCCGACCGTCTTGCGCTCGCTCTCTTCGAGATCCATCACCACGTTCTGGGTGTCCGCCTTCGGCATTCTGTTCATCCTTCGATCTTCGACGACAGCTTCCATCGCACTCTCCACGGATTCATACGAACTATCCAGGACCCACGTCTGTGCAGTTGTCCCATAACGCTCACCACTGCCGCTCGAGCCGCGAGCGCAGCCACACGGCCAGTCCGTTCATGGTCACCAGGAATGCCAGCAGGACCAGCGTCGCCGCCGACGTGCGCTCGACGAACGCACGTTCGGGGCTGTCGGCCCAGAGGTAGATCTGCACCGGCAGCACGGTCGCCGGGTCGTTGATGCCCTGTGGCACGTCGACGATGAACGCGACCATGCCGATCATCAGCAGCGGCGCCGATTCGCCGAGCGCGCGCGCCATGCCGATGATGGTGCCGGTCAGCATCCCGGGCAAGGCCAGCGGCAGCACGTGGTGGAACACGGTCTGGGTGGCCGATGCCCCGACGCCGAGCGCGGCCTCGCGGATCGACGGCGGTACGGACTGCAGAGCGGCCCGGCCGGCGATGATGATCGTCGGCAGCGTCATCAGCGTCAGCACCAAGCCGCCGACCAGCGGCACCGAACGCGGCAGGCCGAAGAAGTTCAGGAACACCGCCAGGCCGAGCAGGCCGAAGATGATCGACGGCACCGCGGCGAGGTTGTTGATGTTGACCTCGATGAGGTCGGTCCAGCGGTTCTTCGGCGCGAA
>JAWVZO010000268.1:0-2605 GCA_033722135.1 Gammaproteobacteria bacterium
CAGACGGTCGTAGAGCGCGCTGAAACGGTGCGGGCTGAAGATCGAGCGCGGCAGGTCGCTGTCCGGTTCGAGCACCAGCTCCTCGCGGCCATCGAGTCGATCGGAATCGGCGAGACGCACGTACTCCTCGTAGAGCGCATCTACCTCGTTGCGCGAAAAGACGCCGGGAACGACGAGGAAACCGTCGCGTGCGTAACGGTCGAGCTGGTCACGGCTGAGACTGTGCGGCCCCTGGGGCGTCCCATCACCGTGGACGACCGGGTCGACGCGATCGAGAACCCGTTCCTCGGAACCGCGCGTGGGGTAGATGTCGTTACGCGGATCGCGGGCCTCGGCGAGTCGCGCAGCGTGACCCATGACTGCGAACCTCCTTTCCTTCGCTTTCGACGACGGCATCCCGACGCGCCCTGCCGGAACGCACCTAACCTCCGGCCGATCTCGCGTCGACCGGCCGGACCACGGCGTACCGTGGCGGTCACTTCCAGTTTCGTGTCGGGTGGAAACACCCGGCGCCACATAAGTTAGGGATCGGTCCCCGATTCTCAAGACCTCGGGAGCCTCCGGCCGCCCACGGAAGACCGCACGGCATCTGCGGCCGCGTCGGTCTCAGGGCCCCGGCCGCTCGTGGAGCGTCGGCCGGGGCCCTGAACCGTTACGACCCGACCCCGACGGGTTCGGGGCCCGGGAAGAGGACCAGCGGGTCAGGCGGCGCCGATAAGCTCCCTGCGCTTCCGCTCTGCGAGCACCTCGCCGATGGACTCGTCGATGATCGCCAGTCCCTGTTTCAGGGTCTCGTCATCGATGGTCAACGCAGGCAGGAACTTCAGCACGTGGTCGTCGGCCCCGGAGAGTTCGATGACGAGCCCCTTGTCGAAAGCCATCGACGAGATCTCGCCCGGCAGGCCGGGCACCGAGCTCTCGATGCCCCATACCATGCCGACACCGCGCACGTCGCTGATGACTTCCTTGTATTTCTCGGCCATCCGGTCCAGTTCGGCCTTGATGATCTCCCCCTTGCGCACGACGGCGGTGGCCAGGCCCTCGTCGGTCCAGTAGTCGAAGGCCTCGGTGGCCGCGACGAAAGCGAGGTTGTTGCCCCGGAACGTTCCGGTGTGCTCGCCTGGCTGCCACTGGTCGAGCTCGGGGCGCATCAGCAACAGTGCCATGGGCAGCCCGCCACCGATGGCCTTCGACAGCGTGACCATGTCGGGGCGGATGCCCGAACGCTCGAAGCTGAAGAACGTGCCGGTGCGGCCGTTGCCCATCTGGATGTCGTCGACGATCAGCAGGATGTCGTAGTCGCGGCAGACCTGCTCGAGGTCACGCAGCCACTGGTCGCTGGCGACCTGGATGCCGCCCTCGCCCTGCACGGTCTCGACGATGATCGCCGCCGGCAGGTCGACCCCGCTGCTCTGGTCATCGAGGAACTTGCGCAGGTAGTCGATGGTGTTGACATCCGGACCGAGGTATCCGTCGTAGGGCATGAAGGCGCTGTTGTTGCGCACCCCGTACGATTCGTCGCGGTAGAAGGCGTTGCCGGTCACCGCCATCGAGCCCATGGTCAGACCGTGATAGCCGTTGGTGAAGGCGATGATGTTGGAGCGGCGCTTGACCATCCGCGCCAGCTTCATCGCCGACTCCACGGCATTGGTGCCGGTCGGCCCGGTGAACTGGATCTTGTAGTGCAGTCCCCGCGGCTTGAGGATGACGTCCTGGAACTTCTGCAGGAAGTTCTGCTTGGCGACGGTCGCCTTGTCGAGTGCATGGACGATGCCGTCGCGCTGCAGGTACTCGATCAGCGCCTGGGTGATCTTGGGATCGTTGTGGCCGTAGTTGAGCGTCCCGGCCCCGGCGAAGAAGTCGATGTACGCCTTGCCGTGCTCGTCGTAGAGGTACGAGCCCTTGGCGGTGTCGAATATGGCGGGAAAAGCCCGCACGTAGCCCCGGACCTTGGATTCGAGTTCTTCAAAGATGCGCATGGTTGTCTGCCTGTCGGTTTGTCGTAGTGGATCAGTGATGGATATGGAACGGCCCGATGCGGAACAGCGGTTCCGGGGCGTGTTCGCCGGGGAAGTGCCCGGCAATGAAATAGTCCGTTTCGTCGAGGCCGGTTTCGAGCTTCCTGGCGAGCCCAGTGAACAGGGCGCGCGAGGGTTCGTTGTCGGGGTCGACGGTGGCCTCGAGGTAGCGGAACGCGGGAGCGTCCCGGCGTTGCAGGATGTCGAGGATCATCCGCGACGCGATGCCGCGGCCGCGCGCCGCCGCGGAGGTGCCGACCTGCCATACGAACAGCGTGTCGGGCCGTTGCGGGGGCCTGAAGCCGGTCACGAACCCGGCGAGCTCGCCGCCGATCTCGGCCACCGCGCAGGTCGCCGAGAACTCCTGGCACATCAGCAGGTAGGCGTAGCTGGAGTTCAGGTCGAGCTGGCCCGAGTCACGCACCAGCCGCCAGACCGATGCCCCGTCCTCGACCGTCGGGGGACGGCAGGTGACGTCATCGATCACGGCGGTGGCACCCGGCTCAGATGGCATCGTGGAGGGTCTCGAGGCTTGTCATGTCATTCGTATCAACAGTCGTATCCGCAGGCAGCAGACCGGGTTCCAG
>JAWVZO010000269.1:0-2599 GCA_033722135.1 Gammaproteobacteria bacterium
CTACGACGCCGACGGGGCGACCAGCAGCGCCCTGGCGCTGCGCGCCTTGCGCCAGTTCGGCGCACGGCAGGTCGATTTCCTGGTCCCCAACCGGTTCACCAGCGGCTACGGCCTGACCCCGGAGGTGGTGGAGCTCGCGCGTGACCGCGGTCCCGACCTGCTGGTGACGGTCGACAACGGCATCTCGAGCCTCGCCGGCGTGGCGGCGGCGAACGCCGCCGGCATCGACGTCATCGTCACCGACCACCATCTGCCCGGGGCGGAGTTGCCGCCTGCGGCGGCGATCGTCAACCCGCAGTGCGGCCCGGAGACGTTCTCCGGCCGCCAGCTCGCCGGGGTGGGGGTGATCTTCTACGTCATGCTCGCGCTGCGACGCCGCCTGCGCGAGGCGGGTGTGTTCGCCGCGCGCGACCTCGCCGAGCCCAACCTCGCGGCGCTGCTGGACCTGGTCGCCCTGGGCACGGTCGCCGACGTGGCCCGTCTCGACCGGGTCAACCGCACGCTCGTCGACCACGGGCTGCGGCGGATTCGCGCCGGACACGGCTGCGCCGGCATCACGGCGCTGATCAGGATCGGCAGGCGCGATGCCCGCTTCCTCGCCGCGGGCGACCTCGGTTTCGCGGTCGGCCCACGGCTCAACGCCGCCGGGCGCCTGGCCGACATGGGCCTCGGCGTGCGCTGCCTGCTCGAGGACGATCCCGTGCGTGCCGCGGCGATCGCCGGCGAGCTCGACGCCCTGAACCGCGAGCGGCGCGAGATCGAGCGGACCATGCGTCACGAGGCCGAGGCGATGGTGGCCGGGATGGCGCTCGACGGCGAACTGCCCGCCGGGCTCTGCCTGCACGACCCCGGCTGGCACCAGGGGATCGTCGGCATCCTGGCCGGGCGCATCAAGGAGCGGGTGCACCGGCCCGTGGTCGCCTTCGCCAGCGACGACACCGGCCGGCTCAGGGGCTCGGCGCGCTCGGTCGAAGGGGTCCACGTGCGCGACGTCCTGCAGGCGATCGCCGACGGCGAGCCGGGTCTGATCGAGCGCTTCGGGGGGCATGCGATGGCTGCCGGCCTGACCCTCGGCGCGGACCGCCTGCCACGGTTCACCGAGGCGTTCGCCCGCGAGGTGGCCCGCCGGGTCGATCCCGCGACCCTCCGTGGCGAGGTGCCCAGCGACGGCGCGCTCGCCCCGGCGGAGCTGAACCTGGAGACGGCGCTCGCCCTGGAGGGGGCGGGCCCGTGGGGCCAGGGCTTCCCCGAGCCGACCTTCGACGGGCACTTCCGCCTGCTCGACGCGCAGCCGGTCGGCGACGCGCACCTGCGCCTGCGCCTCGCCCCGGAGGCGGGGCAGGGCGAGGTGGAGGGGATCGCCTTCAACGTGCCCGCCGGAAGCGAGCCGGCGAAAGAGGATACAATCGAGATCGCGTACCGGGTCACGGTTAACCGGTACCGCGAAGCGCGGCTCCAGCTGGTGGTGGAATACTTGGCACCGGCGGCCCGCGGACACCACGAGGAGAGATCTTGATGAGCACCGACACCCGGCTCGGCGTGGGCCTGTACATCGACGCCGCGAACATCCAGTACAACGGCGGCTGGGGCATGGCCTACGACGTGCTGCGCGAATTCGCCTGCCGCGACGGCGGGATCCCGCTGCGCCTGAACAGCTACGTCACCTTCGACGCCGAGCGCGCCCGACGCGACCACGGCTACCGCAACGGGGTCGAGCGCTTCCACAACGCGATCCGCGACATGGGCTTCAAGGTGATCGTCAAGGAGGTCAAGCGCTACCGCGACGACGCCGGCAACACGTTCGCCAAGGCCAACGCCGACCTCGACATGGCGGTCGACGCGCTGATGCAGTCCGACGCCCTCGGTCGGGTGGTGCTGTCGACCGGCGACGGCGATTTCGTCCGCGTCGTTCAGGCGCTCCAGAACAGGGGCTGCCGGGTCGAGGTGATCGCGTTCGACAACGTCTCCGCGTCGCTGCGCCGCGAGGCCGACTTCTTCCTGTCGGGCTACCTGATCCCGAACCTGTTGCCGTCCCGCGACGGCCCGGACAGCCCGGCCTGGGGGGAGAAGGGGTCGCTGGTGCGCGGCGTCTGCTACCACTACAACCGCGACGGGGGGTTCGGCTTCGTCCGCTACCTGACCCGCGCCGACGGCAAGCTCTGGATCACCGACACCCGGCGCGACGACTCGCCCTACGCGTCGGCCTTCTTCTCGATGGCCGACGTCGACGACGGCATCCACCCCGACCAGCTGCTGCGCCAGGAGACCGTGCTCGAGTTCCGCCTGGGCGAGTCCCAGGCCAAGGAGGGCGAGCTGCAGGCGTTCCAGGTCTGCCTGGCCCAGGGCGTGGAGCGCAGCCGCGGCTCCGGGTCGCAGCAGGGACGTGTCCCGTCCAACGGCCCGCGCGGGGGTGGGCGATCGCCACGGAACGGTCATGCGCAGGGCGAACCACAACAGCCGGCCGGGCTGAACGGCAACGTGGTCGTCGATCTCCCGGATGACGATGCACTGCCCGAGGTCGACGGTAACCGGATCGGGGCCGTCGACGAGTAATCGACTCCGGGGGATCGCCCCCCGTCGACGTCCCCCGTGTCGTCAG
>JAWVZO010000270.1:0-2589 GCA_033722135.1 Gammaproteobacteria bacterium
ATCAACCGCGTCGACGAGGTGGTGGTCTTCCATCCGCTCGCGCGCGAGCAGATCCGCAGGATCGCCGACATCCAGGTCGACCTGCTGCGCCACCGGCTCGCCGAGCGCGACATGCGCCTGGAACTCACCGACGCCGCGCTCGACCAGCTCGCCGAGGCGGGTTTCGATCCCGTCTACGGTGCGCGCCCCCTCAAGCGGGCGGTGCAGCAGCGCCTGGAGAACCCGCTCGCGCAGCGCATACTCGCCGGCGAGTTCGGCCCGGGGGACGTGCTGCGCGTGGACTGGTGCGACGGCGAACTGCAGCTGAGCGTCAGCGACCGCGCGGCCGCCTGACTCAGCCGATCGGGTTCTCGGCGAACGCCTCCTGGACCCGGGAAATGGCCTCCGGGGCGCGACGCAGCGCCGCGAGGCACTGCGGGTCGAGCTTGCTGCCGGCGAGGACCTCCATCTGTGCCAGCGCATCGTCGTTGCCCAACGCCTCCTTGTAGGGACGCCGGCTGGTCAGCGCGTCGAAGACGTCCGCGACGGCGATGATCCGGGCCTCGATCGGGATCGAATCGCCCCGCAGTCCGTCCGGGTAGCCGCTCCCGTCGAACGCCTCGTGGTGATGGTGGACGATGTTGCGCAGGATCGACACGTTGCCGAACTGGTCGAAACCGAAGTCCTCGATCATCTCCTCGACGATCTCGCTGCCCACGTCGACGTGCTGCTTCATCGCCTCGAACTCGTCAGGATCGAGGCGGCCGGGCTTGAGCAGGATCGCGTCGGGGATGCCGATCTTGCCGATGTCGTGCAGGGGCGCGAAGAGGTAGATGAACTCGATCGCCTCGTCGCTCAGGTCGTAGACCTCGGCCAGGTCGCTGGCGATCAGCCTGGCGTAGCGCGACATGCGGTCGAGGTGCGCGCCGGTATCGGCGTCGCGGTGCTCGGCGAAGGTGCGCGCGGTCTTGATCGCGGCATACAGGGTCCGGCCGACGGCCAGCTCGCGGATCACGGTCAGCGCGATCAGGTGGGCGAAAGGATCGACGGCCGCGAGTCGGCTCGCCGTGAAGTGCCCCGGCTCGGTGGCGTCGAAGAAGAGCAGTCCCGCGAAGCGGCCGTCCATCTGCATCGGCATCGTGTAACTCGAGCGGTAGCCCTCGGAGACGATGTGCGGCTTGGTGCCAGGGCGCCCGGAATCGTAGGCGGTGAGGTCGTCGATGACCCTGGGCTGACCGTGCCGGGCGATCTCCTGCAACGCCGGCGAGTCGGCCAGCGGCGCGGCGTACTTGCGCAGCGGGTTGTCGCGCAGGTCGCTGCTGCAGAAGGTCTTGAGCAGGTCGGTCCGGCCGTCGTGGAGGGCGACGGTGATGCGCTGCAGCGGCGGGAACTGGCGCTGCAGGATGGCGTGGATGTGGCCGAGCTTGTCGCTGACCGAGCGGAGCCGGTCGAGGTCGCCGAGCAGGACCTCGCGGTTCTGGAGTTTCGTCCCGTCCGCGGGTTTGTCGCCGTTCATTGCGTATTGGCGAGGACGACCCGGTCGCGTCCCGCCTCCTTGGCCGCGTAGAGCGAATTGTCGACGCGCTCCAGCAGCGCCTCGGTGCTCTCGCCGGGCTGCAGCGTCGCGACCCCGATGCTGGTGGTGTAGTGGACCCCGGAGCCGTCGGGTGCCGTCGCGGGGGCCTCGTGGCAGGCCGCGCGGATCCGCTCGGCGACCTCGCTTCCGCGCTTGGCATCGGTCTCGGGAAGCACGGCGAGGAACTCCTCGCCGCCGTAGCGGCCGACCAGGTCGGATCGGCGCAGCGCCTTCTCGATCACCCGGGCGAAGTGGCGCAGGACGGCGTCGCCGGCGAGATGACCCAGCGTGTCGTTGACCCGCTTGAACTTGTCGAGATCGAACAGGAGCACGGTCAGGCGGCGCTTGTAGCGCTCCGACCGCTCCATCTCCTCGGCCAGCCGCTCCATCAGCGCGCGGCGGTTGAACAGCCCGGTCAGCGGGTCGCGAGACGCCTGGCGGTAGAGGCGCATGAGCATCTGCAGCTGCGACATCTGGGCCCAGAGCGCCAGCGAGAGCAGCAGGCCGAGCAGCCAGAACGTAGCGAAGCTCTCCACCGTGAACAGTTCGCCCCGGACGGCCGCGCTGGCGAGCACGATCAGGAACACCGGGGCCGCGAGCACGAGCCCCTCGAGCAGGGTCAGTGCGAAGATCGCCAGCTGCGCGACCATGACGTAGGGGTAGAAGCCGTACCCGAGCGCCACCCAGGCCGAGACGCCCTGGACCATGATCAGCTGGCTCAGGAAGTAGAAGACGCAGGGAATGACCACCAGCAGGCCGAGCCGGAACCGTGCCAGCGGCAGGTGATGGGGGTTGTATCGGATCAGCGCGACGGCGAGGAAGGTGATGCAGGCAAGCACCCGCATGATCACCAGCGAAGTGACCATCCCTTCTGGAAGCAGCAGGTAGTCGACCGGTATCCAGAGGACGACGAGCAGGGCGTAGACGAGGCCCAGGAGCTGGACGCGGTTCTGGATGTAATCGGCGCGGGAGCCGCAGAAGTCGGGCGAGTGGCCGTCGGCACGGACTAGGTCCATCAGGTTGGCGACGAGGGG
>JAWVZO010000271.1:0-2583 GCA_033722135.1 Gammaproteobacteria bacterium
CATCGCGATCATCTCCGCGACCGGGTTGACGGTGCCCAGCGCGTTGGAGACGTGGACCACGCCGACCATGCGGGTGCGCGGTCCGAGCAGCGCTGCGTAATCGTCGAGGTCGATGCTGCCGTCATCCTGCAGCGGCACGACGCGGATCACCGCGCCGACCCGCTCGGCCAACATCTGCCACGGGACGATGTTGGAGTGGTGCTCCATGCCGGTCAGGATGATCTCGTCGCCGGCGCCGATCCGCGTCCCGCCGTAGCTCGCGGCGACCAGGTTGATCGCCTCGGTGGTGCCGCGCGTGAATACGATCTCGCTCCGGTCGGCGGCGTTGAGAAAGCGCTGCACCCGGTCGCGCGCGCCCTCGAACGCGGCGGTGGCGCGCTCGCTCAGGGTGTGCACGCCGCGGTGGATGTTGGCGTAGTCGCTGGCGTAAAACTCCGCCATCGCGTCGATTACCGCCCGCGGCTTCTGCGTGGACGCGCCGTTGTCGAGGTAGACCAGCGGCTTGCCCTGCACCTCCTGGCGCAGGATCGGGAAGTCGTCGCGCAGCCGCGCGACGTCCAGGCCCTGCCCGGCAACGGTCGCCTCGGCCTGCAGCGCGCCGCTCACGGCCGCGTCCCGACCTCGGCCTCGACCTCGGCATCGATCTCGCGCCCGGGCAGGCGCGCATCGAGCGCATGGTAGACGAGGTGCCGCACGCCCTCGTGGGCCACCCGGTCGACGAGGTCGTTGGCGAAGGCGTGGATCAGCAGCTGGCGCGCGTCGTGCTCGTCGAGGCCGCGCGAGCGCAGGTAGAACATCTCGACCGGGTCGAGTTGGCCGATGGTCGCGCCGTGACTGCACTTGACGTCGTCGGCGTAGATCTCCAGCTGCGGCTTGGCGTCGACCTCGGCGCGCGACGACAGCAACAGGTTGCGGTTCATCTGCTGGGCGTCGGTCTTCTGCGCGTTCTCGCGCACCAGCACGGTGCCGCAGAAGACCGCGCGCGCCGCGCCGTCCAGGATGCCCTTGTAGTACTCGTTGCTGCGGGCGTGCGGCTCGGCGTGGTCGACCCGCGTCTGGTGATCGACGTGCTGGCGCTTGTGCGCGACGTAGAGCCCCTCGAGGTCGCACTCGCTGCCAGTGGCCAGGCGCACGTCGAGATCGGCGCGGCCGAGCTGGGCGCCGAAGCTGAACACCTGTGAGCGGTAACCGCCATCGCGCGCGACATCGGCGCGCACGCGGCCGATGTGGAACGCCTTCTCGTCCTCGTCCTGCAGGCGCACGTGGTCGATGAGCGCGCCCCGCGCGACGCGCACGTCGGTGAACGCGTTGGTGAAGTAACTGCCGCCCGCCGGCGCCACGTAGGCCTCGACCACGGTCGCCCGGCTGTTCTCGCCGGCGACCACGACGTTGCGCACGTGGGTGACGTAGTCCTCGCCCGGCGCGGCGACGAAGAGCAGCTGCAACGGGGCCTCGAGTTCGCAGCCGTCGGCCAGGTCGAGCAGCAGGCCGTCGCCCATGTAGGCGGTGTTCAGCGCGACGAACGGGTCGTTCTCCTCGCCCTCGCCGGAGGCGAGCACGCGACGCAGCGCCGGGTCGTCCGCCTCGAGGGCCTCGGCCAGCGACACCGCGCGGACGCCAGGCGGCAGGGTAGCCAGGTCGGACAGGTCGGCGCGGAAGCGGCCGTTGACGAAGACCATGCGGTGCACGCCCTCGAGGACCAGGCCTTCGAGGGACGGCGTTTCCGTCGCGCCCGGTGCGGGCAGCGCGAAGTCGCGCCGTTCCAGCGCGTTGAGGCGGGTGTACTTCCACGCCTCCTGGCGCGGGCCCGGCAGGCCGAGCGTGGCGAAGCGGTCGATCCCCGCCTGGCGCAGCTCGGCGACCCAACCGGACGCGCCGCCCGGCAGTTCGTCGCGCGCCTCGGCGAATCCGGCGACGAAGCGTTCGGTGGCGTTGTCGCTCACGGCCGCGCCCCGGTCGCCTGCGCCCCCTCCTCGCGGAGCCAGCCGTAGCCCTTCTCCTCGAGCTCGAGGGCCAGCTCGCGGCCGCCGGAGCGGACGATCTGGCCGCCGGCGAGCACGTGGACGTAGTCGGGAACGATGTAATCGAGCAGCCGCTGGTAGTGGGTGACCAGGACCATCGAGCGGTCGGGGCTGCGCAGGCTGTTGACCCCGCCGGCGACGACGCGCAGCGCATCGATGTCGAGCCCCGAGTCGGTCTCGTCGAGGATCGCCAGGCGCGGCTCGAGCACCGCCATCTGCAGGATCTCGTTGCGCTTCTTCTCGCCGCCCGAGAAACCCTGGTTGACGGCGCGCGACAGGAACGCCTCGTCCATCTTGACCAGCTTCAGCCGGTCGCGGACCAGAGCCATGAAGTCCATGGCGTCGAGCTCCTCCTCGCCGCGCTGCTTGCGCACCGCGTTCAACGCCGCCTTGAGCAGGTAGACGTTGCTCACCCCGGGGATTTCCACCGGGTACTGGAAGGCGAGGAAGATGCCGTCGCGGGCGCGCTCCTCGGGGGCGCGCTCGAGCAGGTCCTGGCCGAGGTAGGTGACCTCGCCGCCGGTAACCTCGTAGCCCTCGCGGCCGGCCAGCACGTGCGCCA
>JAWVZO010000272.1:0-2561 GCA_033722135.1 Gammaproteobacteria bacterium
CGAGGGGCGGCGCAGCCGCCCCAGCCGAGCGAGCGCGCCGTCGGCTACAAGCCCCGCCCCGCCACGCGAACCCGCCCCCCGGCTTCCGCCCCACGGGAGATGGCCGCGAAGGCTTCCTGAGCGTGATGCAGCGCGGTTCGATCGTCGGCCGGCCGACGCCGAGCGCGGCCATGTCGGTGTGGTAGGCCTCGGTGAAGCGTTTCGTGATCACGCCGATCTCGATGCCCTGCTCGTGGGCCGCGGCGTTGATCTTGTCGTCGACGTCGGTGATGTTTCGGGCATACACCACTTCGGGGTACTGGCTGCGCAACAGCCGGAACAGCACGTCGAAGACGACGATCGGGCGCGCGTTGCCGATGTGGATCAGGTTGTAGACCGTCGGCCCGCAGACGTACATCGTCACCCGCTCCGGGTCGAGCGGGGTGAACGCCTCCTTGCGGCGCGTGAGCGTGTTGTGCAGCTCGATCTGCATCGGTCGGGCGGTTCCCCGGGTCAGTCCCTGCCGTAGAGCTCGTCCGGGTCGATCACCGGGTCGGACAGGATCGTGGCGGTGTCGCCCTCGACGCCGTGGAAGAAGCAGCTTCGCCGGCCGGTGTGGCAGGCGGGGCCTTCCTGGTCGACCCGCAGCAGCAGGGCGTCGCCGTCGCAGTCGACCCGCAGCTCGACCAGCCGCTGGACCTGGCCGGAGGACTCGCCCTTGCGCCAGAGGCGGGCGCGCGAGCGCGACCAGTAGACCACGCGGCCGCTGGCCAGGGTCTCGTCGAGCGCCTCGGCGTTCATCCAGGCCAGCATCAGCACCTCGCCCGTGTCGTGCTGCTGGGCGATGGCCGGGATCAGGCCGGCGTCGTCGAAGCGCAGCGCGGTGCGCAGTTCCTGCCAGGCCCGCGTGTCGCCGGCCGGGCGCCGCTCGAGGTCCCGGAACAGGCCGGATTCGTCAGCCGCCATCGGCCACCTCCGCGGGCATCGGCCCCGCCAGCGAGCGCGGGTCGACGCGGTGCTCGAACCAGTTCATGCGCCAGTCGAGATGGGCGCCGGTGGAGCGTCCGCTGGCACCGACCTCGCCGAGCTTGTCGCCACGCTCGACCCGCTGGCCGACCTCGACGTCGAGGCGGCTCAGGTGCAGGAAGGCCGACGACAGCCCGTGGCCGTGGTCCAGCAGGAGGGTGCCGCCGGAGTAGTACATGTCCGGCTCGGCCACGGTGACGACGCCGGCGGCCGGTGCCCGTACCGGCGTGCCGGTGGGCGCGGCGATGTCCCAGCCGTAGTGCGGGCGTCGCGGCTCGCCGTTGAGGATGCGCTGGCTGCCGTAGACGCCCGTGATGCGGCCCTGCACCGGCCAGCGGAAGTCCTGCAGGAAGTCCTGGCGCGGGTCGTCGCGCTCGCGCGCCTCCCTGACCAGGCGCACGTCGCGCAGGATGCGCGGGATCGCGTCCTCGGGCGGGTCGACCTGCTTCGGGTCGAGGCCGTCGATGCGCTGGATGGCGTAGTCGCGACGGGCGACGGCGAGCGTGCGCTCGATGCGCTCGCCGCCCGGCAGGGTCACCGCGAGGCCGAGCTGCTCGGGCGCATCGCGGTCGAAGCCGATGACGAAATGACCGCGCGGCCCGACCCGGACCGGCTCGCCGTCGAAGCGTACCCGCGCCCCCGGCTCGGTGTGGCCGATGACGACGGCCCCCTGGACCAGCTCGCCGTCGAGCTCCAGCGGCACGCCGTGGTCCGCGTGGGCGGACGCGGCCAGCCCGAACAGCAGCAGGGCGGTCAGGATGCGCGCCATGGTCAGGGCCCCCGCCGCTCGAACGCGACCCGGCGGCCGGCGACGGCGTCGGTCAGCTGGCCGTCCCGCCAGGCGATCTCGCCGCCGACGAGGGTGGCATCCACGCGACCCTGCAGCACCCGGCCGGCGAACGGCGACCAGCCGCACTTCGCCAGCGCGGTGTCGTCGCTGACCGCGGTCCGGGCCTCCGGATCGACCAGCACGAGGTCGGCCCAGTAGCCCTCGCGCACGAAGCCGCGCTCGACCACGCCGAAGCGGCGCGCGACGTTGTGGCAGGCCTTCTCGACCACCTGCTCGATGCTCAGGGCCTCGCGGTGCACCAGGTCGAGCAGCGCCGGCAGGAAGTCCTGCGCCAGCGGCATGCCCGACGGCGCGTCGACGTAGCGCTGGCCCTTCTCCTCCAGCGTGTGCGGCGCGTGGTCGGTCGCGAGGATGTCGATGCGGTCCTCGCGCACCGCCTGCAGCAGGGCCTCGCGGTCCTCGGCGCTCTTGATCGCCGGGTTGCACTTGATGCGGTTGCCAAGCGCGGCGTAGTCGCGCTCGTCGAACATCAGGTGGTGGATGCAGGCCTCGGCGGTGACCTGCTTGCCGGCGATCGGGCCGGGCTCGAACAGCTCCATCTCGCGGGCCGTGGTCAGGTGCAGCACGTGCAGGTTGGCACCGTGCTTGCGCGCGAGCTCGACCGCGAACGAGCTCGAGTTCCAGCAGGCCTCGTGGTCGCGGATCTGCGGGTGGTGCCCGGCCGTCAGGGCATCGTCGCCGTAGCGCTCGCGGAACTCCCGCTCCC
>JAWVZO010000273.1:0-2507 GCA_033722135.1 Gammaproteobacteria bacterium
CGAGGAAGAGGTCGCCGAGGTGGTATCGCGCTGGACCGGTATCCCGGTCTCGAAGATGCTCGAGGGCGAGCGCGAGAAGCTCAATCGGCTGGAGTCCGTGCTCGAGCAGCGCGTGGTCGGCCAGGACGAGGCCGTGTCGGTCGTGTCCGCGGCCATCCGCCGCTCGCGCGCCGGGCTGGCGGACCCGAACCGTCCCAACGGCTCGTTCCTGTTCCTCGGCCCGACCGGCGTCGGCAAGACCGAGCTGTCGAAGGCGCTGGCGTCGTTCCTGTTCGACACCGAGGAGTCGCTGGTGCGGATCGACATGTCCGAGTTCATGGAGCAGCACTCGGTCGCGCGCCTGATCGGGGCCCCGCCGGGCTACGTCGGCTACGAGGAGGGCGGCTACCTGACCGAGGCGGTGCGGCGCAAGCCGTACTCGGTGATCCTGCTCGACGAGATCGAGAAGGCGCACCGCGACGTGTTCAACGTGCTGCTGCAGGTGCTCGACGACGGCCGCCTCACCGACGGCCACGGGCGCACGGTCGACTTCCGAAACACCGTGGTCATCATGACCTCGAACCTGGGCAGCGACGTGATCCAGGAGATGGCCGGGCGCGGCGACTACGACGCGATGAAGGGCTCGGTCATGGAGATCGTCGGCCGCCACTTCCGGCCGGAGTTCCTGAACCGGATCGACGACGTGGTCGTGTTCCGTCCGCTGGGCCGCGAGCAGATCCGCGCCATCACCGACATCCAGATGGTGCACCTGCGCCAGCGCCTGGCCGAGCGCGACATGCGCCTCGAGCTGAGCAACGCGGCGCTGGATCGCCTGGGCGAGGCCGGCTTCGATCCCGTCTACGGCGCCCGGCCGCTGAAGCGCGCGATCCAGCACCAGCTGGAGAATCCGCTGGCGCAGGAGATCCTCGCCGGCCGTTTCGGCCCGGGTGACACCATCCGCGTCGACACCGGCGAGGACGGCCTGGTCTTCGACCGCGGCGCACCCGCGGCCGAGGCGGCGGCCGGCTGACCACGGCCGGTCGGCTCAGGCCACGACGAACGGGCGCCCACGCGGCGCCCGTTTTTTCCTGGAACCGCGAATGGACGCGAATGAACGCGAATATCGGCGCGTCAGGGCGTGCGGGCGAGTTGTAGCTGCGCTGGCAGCGCGTTACCGCGGTCTGCAACAGAAGAACCGTGAATGGACACGAAACAAATGATGGCGTCGCCAGGATGACGTAGGTGCGCTTTTGCGAAGCAAACGCGTACGCCCGCGGTGCTACGAAGCGTACGCGTTCGCCTGCGGCGAAAGCGCACCTACGGGTTCAATTATTCGCGTCCATTCGCGGTTCCTTCAGTCCCCTTCCAGGAACTCCCGCACGATCCCGACGAATTGCTCCGGCGCCTCGACGTGGACCCAGTGGGCGGCGCCGGGGATGGTCTCGATGCGGGCCTCGGGAAAGCGCTCGCGGATGGCCGGTTCGGCGTCGTCGGGGACGTAGTCGGAGCCACCGCCGCGCACGAACAGCGTCGGGCCCTCGTAGGGCCCGAACGAGGGCGGGGCTGCGGCGATATCGGGGTAGGCGTCGCGGATGACCTCCAGCGGGATCCGCCACTCGAAGCCGTCGTCGCCGCGGGCCAGGTTCTTCAGCAGGAACTGGCGGATGGCCGGGTTCGGGACCCGCTCGGCCAGCGCCCGGTCGGCGTCGCTGCGCGAGCCCAGGGCATCGAGCTCCAGCGACAGCAGGGCGTCGAGTTCCTCGTCGTGGCGGCGGTCGTAGGCGACCGGGGCGATGTCGACCACGAGCAGACGCTCGACGCGGCCGGGATCGGACAGCGCCAGCTCCATCGCGGTCTTGCCGCCGAGCGAGTGGCCGAGCAGGGCGACCCGCTCCAGCTCCAGTGCATCGAGCGTGTCGGCCACGTCGCCGGCCAGGCTCGCGAAGTCCATGTCGCGGCCGTGCGGCGAGCGGCCGTGGTTGCGCAGGTCCAGCGCGGTCACCTCGAAGTCGCCGGCGAGCGCGCGGGCAATGCTGCCGAGGTTCTCGTTCGAGCCGAACAGGCCATGCAGCAGGACCAGCGGTGGGCCCCCACCGTGGCGGCGGTAATGCAGTTTCATCGCGATTCCTTCGGATCACGCCCGTGGTATCTTCGCACACCAACCGCCAGCAACGGAGCGACCGCATGTACGTGCCCGACCCGCAGGAGGAGCGCCGCGCACTGGCCGACCCGGCGACGCACACGCTGTGGCGCGAGGACATCATCCGCTTCGGCGATCTCGACGTGCTCGGGCACGTGAACAATGTCGCCTACATGGTCTACTTCGAGACCGGGCGGGTCGCCTTCCTCGAACAGCTCGGCCGGCCGCCTCGAGATCGCGCCCACGGCCCCGTTTTCGTGCTGGCCCATATCGCGGCCGACTACATCGAGGAGCTGTACTATCCGGGCCGGGTGCAGATCGGCACCGCCCTGCGCCATGTCGGCACCAGCTCGTTCCACCTCGGCCACGGCATCTTCGTCGACGATCA
>JAWVZO010000274.1:0-2495 GCA_033722135.1 Gammaproteobacteria bacterium
CGCATCCTGCAGGCCGAGGGCGTCGAGGTGATCCACCTCGGCCACAACCGCTCGGTCGAGGAGATCGTCAACGCGGCGCTGCAGGAGGACGCCGACGGCATCGCCATCAGCTCCTACCAGGGCGGGCACGTCGAGTTCTTCAAGTACGCCATCGACCTGCTGCGCGAGCGCGGCGGGGAGAACATCCGGGTGTTCGGCGGCGGCGGTGGGGTGATCGTCCACGACGAGATCCGCGAACTGCACGACTACGGCGTGGCGCGCATCTTCTCGCCCGAGGACGGCCAGAAGCTCGGCCTGCAGGGGATGATCCGGGCGATGATCGACGACTGCCGCGCGCAGCCCACGCCCGAGGCGCCTGCGGGCCTCGACGCCCTGCGCGACGGCGACCGCCGCGCGCTGGCGCGCTTCGTCACCGCGCTCGAGGACGGGCGCGTCGACGACGCGCTGCGCGAGACGCTGCGCGCGGACTCCGGCAAGGTCGGCGAGGTCCCGGTGCTCGGCATCACCGGCACCGGCGGCGCCGGCAAGTCGTCGCTGACCGATGAGCTGGTCCGCCGGTTGCGGCTCGACCAGGAAGACCGCCTGCAGGTCGCGCTGATCGCCGTCGACCCGTCACGCCGCAAGAGCGGCGGCGCGCTGCTCGGCGACCGCATCCGCATGAACGCCATCGACGGCCCGACGGTGTTCCTGCGCTCGATGGCCACGCGCACCGCCGGCAGCGAGGTGCCCGAGTGCCTCCCCGACGTGATCGCGGCGTGCAAGCTCGCCGGGTTCGACCTGGTGATCGTCGAGACCCCGGGCATCGGCCAGGGCGACGCGGCGATCGTCGACGCGGTCGACTGCGCGCTCTACGTCATGACCCCCGAGTTCGGCGCGGCCAGCCAGCTCGAGAAGATCGATATGCTCGATTTCGCCGACGTGGTCGCGATCAACAAGTTCGACCGCAAGGGCGCCGACGACGCGCTGCGCGACGTCTCCAAGCAGCTGCAGCGCAACCGTGGCGCGTTCGACACGCCGGTCGACGCCATGCCGGTGTTCGGCACCATCGCCGCGCGCTTCAACGACGACGGGGTCACCGCGCTCTACCACGCGCTGCGCGAGCGGCTCGCGGAGAAGGGCCTGGCGATCGAGGCCGAGGGCAAGCTCGCGCCGGTCGACGTGCGCGCCTCGTCGGTGCGCACCGCGATCATCCCCCCGGCGAGGGTGCGCTACCTCGCCGACATCGCCGAGACGGTGCGCGACTACCACGCGAAGGTCGAGGCGCAGGCCACGATCGCCCGGCGTCGCCAGCAGCTCGCCGCGACCCGCGAGCTGCTCGAGGCCGAGGGCCGGCCGACCGAGGACGTCGAGCGCCTGCGCGAGGCCGCCGAGGCCGAGCTCGACCCGCACGCCCGCAAGCTGATCGACATGTGGCCCAAGGTGCGCGAGAGCTACGCCGGTGACGAGTACGTGGTGAAGATCCGCGACCGCGAGATCCGCACCGCGCTGACCCACACCTCGCTGTCGGGCTCGCGCATCCCGAAGGTGGCGCTGCCGCGCTGGGAAGACCACGGCGAGCTGCTGCGCTGGATGATGCGCGAGAACGTGCCGGGCAGCTTCCCGTACACCGCCGGCGTGTTCGCCTTCAAGCGCGAGGGCGAGGACCCGACGCGCATGTTCGCCGGCGAGGGCGACGCGTTCCGCACCAATCGCCGCTTCAAGCGGCTCTCCGAGCACTCCGAGGCGAAGCGGCTGTCGACCGCGTTCGACTCGGTAACCCTCTACGGCCACGATCCCGACGAGCGCCCCGACATCTACGGCAAGGTCGGCAACTCGGGCGTGTCGATCGCCACGCTCGATGACCTCGAGGTGCTCTACGACGGCTTCGACCTGTGCGAGCCGACCACGTCGGTGTCGATGACCATCAACGGCCCCGCGCCGACGATCCTCGCGATGTTCCTCAACACCGCCATCGACCAGCAGCTGGCGAAGTTCGAGGAGCAGAACGGCCGCGAGCCGACCGACGACGAGATCGAGAAGATCCGCGCCTGGGTGCTCGAGAACGTGCGCGGCACCGTGCAGGCCGACATCCTCAAGGAGGACCAGGGCCAGAACACCTGCATCTTCTCGACCGATTTCGCGCTGAAGATGATGGCCGACATCCAGGAGTACTTCGTCCACCACCGGGTGCGCAACTTCTACTCGGTGTCGATCTCCGGCTACCACATCGCCGAGGCGGGCGCGAACCCGATCAGCCAGCTCGCCTTCACGCTGGCCAACGGCTTCACCTACGTCGAGGCCTACCTCGCGCGCGGCATGCACATCGACGACTTCGCGCCCAACCTGTCGTTCTTCTTCTCCAACGGCATGGACCCGGAGTACTCGGTCATGGGCCGCGTCGCGCGACGCATCTGGGCGACGGCGATGCGCTACCGGTACGGCGCCAACGAGCGCAGCCAGAAGCTCAAGTACCACACCCAGACCTCGGGCCGCTCGCTGCACGCCCAGGAGATGGC
>JAWVZO010000275.1:0-2489 GCA_033722135.1 Gammaproteobacteria bacterium
CGGCCACGTCGTCGTGGCACTCGAAGCGACCGGCGTGACCCGGGGCGAACTTCCGGCCGGGCGCCAGCCCGAACGACCCGAACCGGCAGGTGCGCCCCTTGGTGACGTAGCCATGGCCGACGTTGACCGCGACCGGGAGGCCGGGGACGTGCAGGTCCCGTGGCCGCGCAAACGGCGCGATGTCGAGTTGCACGCCGACGAATCCGCGCCTCGCAAGCATTGCGGCGTGGCGCGTGCTGCCGAAACTGGGCGGATAGAGCCGTGCCCAGGTCGCCGACGGCAGGCGCGGATCCTTGATCGCCTTACAGATGCCGCGTCCCGCCACCGGGCGCAGGTTCGGGTGGTCGCGGCGCAGGAGGTGCAGGACGCCCCAGTCGTTGACGACCACCTCGCTGCCGGCGGGCAGATGCCGCAGGACGCGGCGCAGCAGGCGCAGCCCCCCGTCGGAGACGATCGGCGTCGCGAGGGTCAGGGCGACGCCGTGTGCCCCGGCCCAGTTGACCACGCGACGCAGCAGGTCGAGCGGCGGAATCAGGCGCTCGCAGAACTCGCTGCCAAGGTAGAGCCGGTCCACATGCCGGCCGGATGCGGGCCAGTCGCCGGGCAACTCCGGCAGCGACGGCCCGGCGCCGGAAACGAGCGCCTCGAGCCGCCTCGGCCGGGTGCACTCGAGGGCCTGCTCGGGCACCGCGACCTCGAGGACCGCGCTCACGGCGCGCCCACCCCGCAGCGCGCCCCGGCCGGTGCCGCGACGCTTCCCGGGATCCGCTCGGGACCGTGGTAGGTCGCGTCGCGACGCAGGGCCGCGACGGCCAGGTCGGCCGTCAGGCCCTCCGCGAGCCGCTCCGCGAGGCGGGCCGCGATCCGCGGCACCGCGAAGCTGGCGCCCGACGGCCGGCCGCGCGAGTCCAGCGTGGAGGCACCGAACTCGGCGCGCGGGGTTCCGAGGTGGCTGTACTCCGGGTCGTGGCAGCGGGCGTCGCCCATCACGGCGACGACCTCGGGATAGGCCGCGGGGAACACCGGGCGGCCGCGCGCCGGCGCCGACGCCAGCAGCACGATGCCCTCGGCCGCCAGGGAGGCGACGGCCTCGCGCAGCCGCGGGCGGTCGGCCAGGAGGCCGAGGCTCATGCTGATCAACCGCACCCCCTGCCCGGCGAGCCATTCGAGTCCGGCGACGACCTGCTCCGGCGCCACCGGCGTGCCTTCCCCGAGCACGTCGGCCGAGACGATGCCGATCTCCGCCCGGGCGCGGCCCAGCAACCTTGCCATCTCGTTCCCGTGGCGACTGCCCTCGAACGCATCGCTCCCGGCCGGCCGTGCGCCGCCGACGGGGGTGAAGCGCTTCCGCGCGACGACGCGGGCGGGGACGTCGGGTGCGATACCGCCGTCGAGCAGCCCGATCCGTACCGGTCCTCGCCGTGCACTCATCCCGCCAACGCCATCGCTTCGCCCCCGGCGAGGGTGATCACGTGATCCGGCTCGCGGACCGCATGGAGCCGGTGCGTGACGACCAGCCGGGTGCAGGAGGAGAAGAGGCGGTCGATCACGTCGAGCAGGGCCCGTTCGGTCGCCTCGTCGAGCGCCGAGGTCGCCTCGTCGAAGACCAGCACGCGCGGCCGCTGGAGCAGCGCGCGAGCGATCGCCACACGCTGGCGCTGGCCGCCCGAGAGGGCCGTGCCGCGCGTGCCGACCCGGGTGTCGAGGCCTTCGGGCAGGGTTTCGAGCCAGGCGCCGAGCTGGGCGCGGCCCAGGGCTGCGCGGACCAGGGCGTCGTCGGCCTCCGGGACGGCGTAGGCGACGTTCTCGCGCAGCGTCGCGTCGAACAGCACCGCCTCCTGGGAGACGACGGCGACCTCGCGACGCAGCGCGTCGAGCCTGCAGTCGCGCAGGTCGACGCCGTCCAGGCGGATCGCGCCGGCGTCTGGATCGTAGTGACGGTGGAGCAGGTCGACGAGCGTCGACTTGCCGGCCCCGGAAGGGCCGTGCACCAGCACCTTGGCCCCCGGCTCGATGCGGGCGTCGAAGCCTTCCAGCACGGGCCGGTCGGTCCCGGGGTACGCGAAGGTCACACCGGCGAAGGCGAGTTCTCCCCCGACGCGTACCGGGGGCAGCGTTCCTGCGCCGTCGTGCAGCGGCGAGACCGGGTCGGTCAGCGCCGCGAGCCGCTCCAGGCTGACCCGCGCACGCTGCCAGCCGACGCCGATCCCGAGCAGCGTGCGCAGCGGCGCGAAAGCCCGGGCCAGGTAGGCTGTGAACGCGATCAGGGCACCGAGGGTGAACCGCCCCTCGATCACCTGGTAGCTGCCCGCCAGGAACACCGCGGCGGTGCCGAGCGAGAGGATGAAACCGGGAAGCGCACCGCTGGTGTAGCCGACCAGCTGCTGGCGAACGAGGTCGCGGCGGTGAGCCCGCTGGAACTCGGCGAGCCGCCGACGCTCGCGCGGCTGCGCGTTGGCGCCCTGGATGAACTTCACCGCCTGCAGCCG
>JAWVZO010000276.1:0-2464 GCA_033722135.1 Gammaproteobacteria bacterium
GCGACGCGCTCGCCGGTGCTCTTCGAGGCCTACGCCGACCAGGGTGCCCCGCTCTCGACCGAGCCGCCGCTGCCGCCCCCCGTGTGCCAGCTGCTCTACGGAGACCCGACCACGCCGTGTGCCGTGAAGTCGCTGCTGAACTGGGCTCGCACCCCGCTCGAACCCGAAACCATCGATTCCTACGAACTCGGCTACCGGTACGGTGCCGGTCTCGGACGCCTGCCGGGCAACCTCGCCATCGACCTGAAGCTGTTCCGCAAGGAGATCGACGACCTCGTCGTCGCCGATTTCACCCCCGCCCCCTTCAGCTCGGACGGGCTTTTCAACGTCAACATCCGCAACTTCGGCGGGTCGCCCAGCGGCGCGGCCCTTGATTACTTCAATGCCGCCGAGGTGACCATCGACGGTCTGGAGGGCAGCCTGGAGTGGCGCCTCGAGCCGGGCACGCGGCTGATCGGTGGTTTCTCGCTGGTCAACGGCGATGCACGCAACACCCAGCCGAACGTGGTCGACGACGAAGAGGCCATGAAGGTCGCCGACAGCATTCCCGACTACACGCTGATGGCGATGCTGATCCACCGTTTCGCCGGCGGCCTCACCGCGAGCCTGACGGGGCATTACGTCGACGAGGTGCGCTACATCGGCGACGGTGAGTTCATCGACGCCCAGACGCGGATCGACGCCCGGCTCGGCTACGACCTGCGCGCCGACCGCAGCCGGGTGCGTCTAGCCTTCACGCTGCAGAACCTCGGCAGTGAAACCACCGATTTCAGGGACGAGAACGTCCTCGACACCCGCGTGCTGCTCTCGCTGCAGGTCGAGAATCCCTGAGTACCCCCGACCGTTTCCCCTCGTGTTCGTGAGCGTTGCGGTAGCGTGTCCTCTCCAACGCAGGCCGTACCGACGCCCACCGGGACGCCGTCTGACCGCCCCCGCTGAAAAAGTGGAGCCTCGTCTTCCCTGGACGACGACGTCGTGCACCCGACTCCGCGGGCTTGCGCATCCGCCGTCGGGCCACTGGACTAAACTCCGTGCGTGCCGCCCCGCGTGAGCGGCGTCGCCACCACGAGGTTTTTATGGCCAAGTCGAAGTCGTCCCGGACCAGCAAGCCCTCACTGACCGTCCGCAACGCGCGGGTCCGCGACATCCCTGCCATCCAGGCGCTGGTCGCCAAGGTCTACACCGACATCCCCGGCTACACCCGGTCGATGCTGCGCGGCCAGCTCAACCAGTTCCCCGAGGGGGTCTTCCTGGCCGAGTACGAGGGCACGGTGGTCGGCTACTGCGCGACGTTCCGCATTGCCGGCGGGCTGGCGCTCAAGGAGCACTCCTGGACCGAGATCACCGGCAACGGCTACGCCTCGCGCCATGACCCCGAGGGGGACTACCTCTACGGCATGGAGGTCTGCGTCGATCCCGAGATGCGCGGCTGGCGCATCGGCCAGCGCCTCTACGACGCCCGCAAGCAGCTCTGCGAGGAGCTGGGCCTGAAGGGCATCGTCTTCGGCGGGCGCGTCCCGTCACTGGCCCGCCGGCGCAAGAAATTCCCCAGCGTCGAGGCCTACGTCGAGGCGGTGAAGAACAAGGAGGCACGCGACCCGGTCATCGGCTTCCAGCTGCGCAACGGCTTCGAGATCCTCGGCGTGCTGCCGCACTACCTGCCGGGTGACCGCCAGTCGCTCGGCTACGCGGTGCACATGGTGTGGCGCAACCCGGCGATCCCGGACGACGAGCCGAAGCACGCGACCAAGCGCTACGGCGGCCGGCTGCCCGACACGGTGCGCGTCGCCACGGTCCAGTACCAGCAGCGCCGGGTGACCTCGTTCGCGCAGTTCCTCGAGTTCGTCGAGTACTTCGTCGACGTGGTGGCCGACTATCGCGCCGACTTCGTGGTCTTCCCCGAGATGTTCTCGCTGCAGTTGCTCTCCATCGAGGACCAGAAGCTCAACCCCGCGCAGTCGATCGAGGCGCTGACCAAGCACACCGGCCCGCTGACCGACGCGCTGCGCGAGATGGCGCTGCAGTACAACATCAACATCATCGGCGGCTCGCACCCGACCCGGGTGCCGAACGGCCGCGTCGAGAACATCTGCTACGTCTTCCTGCGCGACGGCAGCGTCCACCAGCAACCGAAGATCCACCCCACGCCGAACGAGGTCTACTGGTGGAACATCGAGGGGGGCGACACGCTGCACGCCATCGACACCGACTGCGGCCCGATCGGCGTGATGATCTGCTACGACTCGGAGTTCCCGGAACTGGCCCGTCACCTGATCGACCAGGGCGTCGGCATCATCTTCGTACCGTTCTGCACCGACGAGCGCCAGAGCTACCTGCGCGTGCGCTACTGCTGCGCCGCGCGCGCGGTGGAGAACCAGTGCTTCGTGGTGATGTCCGGCAACTGCGGCAACCTGCCCGGGGTGGCCAACATGGACATCCAGTACGCGCAGAGCTGCATCCTGAC
>JAWVZO010000277.1:0-2418 GCA_033722135.1 Gammaproteobacteria bacterium
ACCGAGGCGCGCCGGCTCGAGGTCGGCTATTTCGCCCAGCACCAGCTCGAGGCGCTGCGGCCCGACGAGAGCCCGCTGCAGCACCTGCAGCGCCAAGCGCCCGACAGCCGCGAACAGGCGTTGCGCGACTTCATCGGCGGCTTCGGGTTCCGGGGCGACGACGCTCTGCGGCGCGTGGCGACCTTCTCGGGCGGCGAACGGACTCGCCTCGCGCTGGCACTGATCGTGCACCGCGAACCGAACCTGCTGCTGCTCGACGAGCCGACCAACCACCTCGACATGCTGATGCGCGACGCGCTGGTCGAGGCTTTGCAGGATTTCCCCGGGGCCCTGGTGGTCGTCTCGCACGATCGCTACCTGCTGCGTGCGGCCACCGATGAGCTGCTGCTGGTCGCCGACGGCGGCCTGGCGCCGTTCGACGGCGACCTCGACGACTACCGGGAGTGGCTGGCGCGCGATTCGCAAACCCCAACCGCGGGAGCGGGCCATGCATCACGCGCGGCTACGGCTGCCCCCGCGGCGCGCGACAGGAACCGCAAGCGCGCCGAGGCAAAGCGGCGCCAGGCCCTATCCGTCCAGCGCCGTCCGCTGGAAAGGAGCCTACGCAAGCTCGAGACGCGGCTCGAGTCGCTGCACGAGGCGCTGGCGGCATGCGAGGCCCGCCTCGGCGACGAGGCGATCTACCAGGCCTCGCGGAAAACGGAATTGACCGACACCCTCGCGGAGCGCGCGGCACTGCAGACCGAGCTCGCCCACACGGAGAAGATGTGGCTCGAGGTCGGCGAGGAGCTCGAGCGCATTGGCGCCGGGTGAGGCGCGCCGGCGACCCGGCGGGCATCTCTTGCGGCTGCGGGCGGGCGATCCAGGCCCCGGGGCTACTCCATGCGGTCCCTGAACATGACCAGGCCCCTGCCCGGGCTGTAGACGTAGCGCTCATGGAACAGGAGTTCGCCGCTCGCGTCGTGCAGCTTCCAGTCGTACTTGAGCGAGTGCGGCACCCCTCCGTGGTTGAAGTCGAGGCGCCGGATCTTCAGCGTCGCGATCCGCTCGATGGGTCCTTCGTCGGTGTACTCGAGGTACCGGAACACGCGCTCCTCGCCGCGCGACCACGGGCCGAGAGGGAAGATCACCTCGCCCGAGAAGTAGCGGTCCTCCTGGCCGGGGCGCGAATCGTACACGCGGCCGAGCCCGGTGCCGTCCTCGTTGATGGCGTAGAGCTGGCGTTTCGTGCCGCCCGTCTTCTCCTTGACGCGCTCGTAGACCGTCATTGCCGCGCCCGTCTTCGGGTGCCTCCAGGGCATCGGTCCGCTGATGATCCGGTTCTCGTTGCGGCCGCTGGTGATCTCGACCGGGCGCATGCGCAGTTCCCGTGTCCCGTCCCAGTCGGCTCCGGTCCATAGCTCGACGGGGATGTAGCGGACGTCGTCGATGACGACGGGACGGAGCGAGGCGCAGCCGGCGAGGACGAGCAGCGTGGCCAGCAGCAGGGACGTGAGGACGAGGCGCTTGGTCATGGATCGACTCCCTGATTGAGGTATCCCTATCGTGACGCAGCATAGCGCAGCGGGTGGTCGGTATCCTGCGCCCCCCGACCGCGGGCCCCGTGGACGGAATCATCATCATCGGGATGCCGCGAAAGGCCCCGTGATTTGATTCAAGTTATTGAACGAGATAGGGTTATATCTGATCTGAAGCTGCAGCGAGGGTGCCATGGGAATGCTCTCGAGAATCTTCGGAAAAACCCCCGACTACCCCCCGCTGCCCGTGGGCAGCCCCCTCGGCGCGCGCATCCACGACCTCAACGACTACCTCAGCGCGCTGGCCGACCGCGTGCGCCAGCCCCTCGAGGTGCTGCCGCTGCCCAACGCCGCCTACGTCTTCACCGGCGACCCGCCGCGTAAATTCGACCTGGCCTGGGTCCGCGACGGCGAGATCGGCAGCCTCCGCGCCCTCGTCGAACAGAAGGGCGTGCCGCAGGAGGCGGTCGAGGCCGCCGTGGTGCAACTCGAGGCGGCCTACCGCGCCCGTCACGACGCCGAACGCTACACGGCGGACCTCGGAGAGGACCGGGTCGTGGTCACCGATTCGCCGGAACTCGTCGCCGAGGTCGACGCCGTGGTGCGTAAGCTGGTCGGGTGACCCGACGTGCCGCATCGCGCGGCCGTTGCTAGATTTCGCCGGTCACCGGCGTGGGCCGGGAGTGGGGCGGGACGGGAAGCGTGCGGCGAAGGACGCGTGAGCGGGTTCCCGCGGAGATCCTCGACTGGGTGCACCGTGGGGTGCCCGACTCGACGTCATCCCGACCTGCGCCAGATGCGCGGTTTGGCGTTCGCCTTCCTCGCCATCCAGGGCAACGCGGTCTGCTTCGCGCACGTCGCGGCCCATCTCGGGCCGGTGGACGCCACCTTCGTGGCCGGG
>JAWVZO010000278.1:0-2372 GCA_033722135.1 Gammaproteobacteria bacterium
CGCCCCAGCGGTCGTCGGGGCGGGCGACGACGGCGGCCTCCATCACCTGCGGGTGCCGGTAGAGGACGCTCTCGACCTCCAGGCTCGAGACGTTCTCGCCGCCGGTGATGATGATGTCCTTGGAGCGGTCGCGGACCTCGATGTAGCCGTCGGGGTGCACCACGGCGAGGTCGCCGGTGTGGAACCAGCCGTCGCGGAACGCCTCGGCGGTGGCGTCGGGGTTCTTCAGGTAGCCCTTCATGACGGTGTTGCCGCGCAGGCAGAGCTCGCCGAGGGTCTCGCCGTCGGCCGGCACCGGCGCGCCCGAGTCCTGGTCGACGACGCGCAGCCCGGAGAGCGTCGGGTAGCGGACCCCCTGGCGGGCCATCACCTCGGCCTTGCCGGCGGCGTCGAGGCCGTCCCACGCGTCCTGCCAGGCGCACAGCGTCGCCGGGCCGTAGCTCTCGGTCAGCCCGTAGAGGTGCAGCACCGCGAAGCCCATCCGCTCCATCGCCGATATCACCGCGCTCGGCGGCGCGGCGCCGCCGGTGGCGACCCGGACGGTCTGCGGGAAGCTGCGCTTGACCTCGTCCGGGGCGTGGATCAGCAGGTTCAGCACGATCGGCGCGCCGCACATGCGGTTGACGCCGTGCTCGTCGATCAGCGCGAAGATCCGCGCCGGGTCGACGGCGCGCAGGCAGACGTGGGTGCCGGACGCGGCGGTCACCGCCCAGGTGTAGGTCCAGCCGTTGCAGTGGAACATCGGCAGCGTCCATAGGTAGACGCTGTGCCGGTCGAGCGAGAACGCCTGGAGGTTGCCCATGGCGTTCAGGAACGCGCCGCGGTGGTGGTAGACCACGCCCTTCGGGTTGCCGGTGGTGCCGGAGGTGTAGTTCAGCGCCAACGCCTGCCACTCGTCGTCGGGCCAGAGGCCGGCGAACTCCGGGTCGCCCGAGTCGAGGAACGCCTCGTAGTCGAGCGCGCCGAGCCGCGTGGTGCCGGTCGCCTCGGGATGGACGATGTCGATCACCGTGATCTCACGGCCCAGCTGCCCGAGCGCCGGGCGGATCACCTGCGCGAACTCGGTGTCGGTCAGCAGCACCTTCGTCTCGGCGTGCTCGAGGATGAACGCGATCGCGGCCGAGTCCAGGCGGAAGTTCAGCGCGTTGAGCACCGCTCCGGCCAGCGGCACGCCGTAGTGCGCCTCGAGCATCGCGGGCCCGTTGGGCGCCATCACGGTCACCGTGTCGCCGCGGCCGACGCCCGCTGCGGCCAGCGCCGACGCCAGCCGGTGGCAGCGTTCGCGGAACTGCGCGTAGCTGAAGCGCCGCTCGCCGTCGACGACGGCGAGCTTGTCGGGGTAGACCTGGGCGCTGCGCTCGAGGAAGTCGAGCGGCGTCAGCGGGACGTGGTTCGCGGCGTGCCGTTCGAGGCCGCGGTCGTAGATCCCCTCCCCCATGGCCGGCTCAGCGCCCGGTGAACGACGGCTTGCGCTTCTCGGCGAACGCCGCCATGCCCTCCTTCTGGTCCTCGGTCGCGAAGCAGGCGTGGAACATGCGTCGCTCGTAGCGGATGCCCTCGGCGAGCGTGGTCTCGTAGGCGCGGTTGGTGCACTCCTTGGCGAGCATCACCATCGGCCGCGAGAAGGAGGCGATCTTGGTCGCGGTCTTGATCGCGTCGTCGACCAGTTCGGCGACCGGCACGACGCGGCTCACCAGTCCGGCACGCTCGGCCTCGTCGGCGTCCATCATGCGCCCGGTAAGGTTCATCTCCATCGCCTTGGACTTGCCGACGAAGCGGGTCAGGCGCTGGGTGCCGCCGGCGCCCGGGATCGCGCCGATGGTGATCTCCGGCTGGCCGAACTTGGCGTTGTCGGCCGCGATGATGAAGTCGCACATCATCGCCACCTCGCAGCCGCCGCCGAGCGCGTAGCCGGCCACCGCTGCGATCACCGGCTTGCGGCAGGTGGTGATGCACTCCCAGCCGCTGGTGATGACGTCCTCGAGGTAGCAGTCCATGAAACTCTTGGACTGCATCTCCTTGATGTCGGCCCCGGCGGCGAACGCCTTCTCGCTGCCGGTCAGCACGATCGCACCGATGGCGTCGTCGGCCTCGAAGGCGTCGAGCGCCTGGCCCAGGTCGTCGATAAGAGCCGCGCACAGCGCATTGAGCGCCTGCGGGCGGTTCAAGCGGATCAGGCCCACCGCTCCGTGGGTCTCGACCTCGATGTTTTCGTAGCTCATGGGAATTCCTTCCTGTCGTCGGCAACCGCCGGAGATGG
The DNA here is from genome assembly GCA_033722135.1 of Gammaproteobacteria bacterium. Taxonomy (GTDB): domain Bacteria; phylum Pseudomonadota; class Gammaproteobacteria; order QNFN01; family QNFN01; genus QNFN01. The sequence continues at coordinate 2,261 of JAWVZO010000278.1, forward strand.
CGGCCGCGGGTCCGGCGCAGCTTACTGGAATCGCGCGGCGGCGTTAACCGACGCTGGCGTGGCGCGCGCCCCGGTCACCCGGGTTCGGCAACCGTGCCATCGTCGGTATCGC
>JAWVZO010000279.1:0-2349 GCA_033722135.1 Gammaproteobacteria bacterium
CATCGGGGACTGACCCCTTGGCGACGTGAGGAACTGACCCCCGTCACGGGTTGGCTGTTCCGGACGATGGCTCGAGCGCCGCGCCCGTCTTCTGCAACAGGCCGGCGCGGCGCTTCTCGCGGAGCCGGTAGCTGTCGCCGCGGATGGTGATGACGTGGCTGTGGTGCAGCAGGCGGTCGAGGATCGCGGTGGCGACCACGGGATCGCCGAACACCGCCCCCCATTCGCCGACCGAGCGGTTCGAGGTCACCAGCACCGCGCCGCGCTCGTAGCGGCGGCTGACGAGCTGGAAGAACAGGTGCGCGGCATCGGGCTCGAACGGCAGGTAGCCGAGCTCGTCGACGATCAGCAGCTTGGGCCTGGCGTAGAGCGTCAGCTGCTCATCGAGCCGGCCGTCGGCCTGGGCCTTGGCGAGCGTCGCCACCAGGGTCGCAGCGGCGACGAACTGGACGCTGTAGTTGCGCCGGATCGCCTCCCGGCCGAGGCTGACGGCCAGGTGCGTCTTCCCGGTGCCGGGCGGGCCGAGGAACAGCAGCGCATCGCCGTGCGCGATCCAGCGGCAGCTGGCGAGCTCGCGGAGCTGGCGCTGGTCGAGCGACGGCTGCGCGCCCCAGTCGAAGCCGTCGAGCTCGCGCACGAACGGGAACTGGGCGATCCTGGTCGCCATTTCGATGCGGCGCTCGTCGCGTCGGGCGATCTCGCGCGCGACCAGGAAGCCGAGCGCCTCGCGCAGGGTCATCTCGGACCGCGCCGCCTCGTCGAGCAGGCTGTCGAGCTGATCCCGGATCGCGGTCAGCCTCAGCCGGTCGAGCATGGCGACCAGGGCGTCATGGGCGATCGTCTCCATCACCAGCCTCCCCCGGCGGCGAGCTCGTATTCGGCGAGCGGCCGGAGGAGCGTGGGCGGCGGCGATGGCGGGGGCGGCGCCGGCGAGATCCGCCGCACCGGGCCATCGGCGCCGACGACCCCGGCGAGGTGGGCCGGCTCGGTGATCCGCTGCCGGCGGCCGGGACAGACGGCGTGATCGGCGACCACCGCCCCGGCATGGCGGATGACGACGCGGCCGGCGCAGATCGTCACCTGGACCGTCTCGCCGATCAGCCGCCACGGCACCGAGTAGCTGTTGGTGTCGACGTCGACGGCGCAGTCGGCCTGCACGCGACGCACCAGGTCGCGCAGCTGGCCGAACGAGGCACGGCCGCCCAACGGCCCGAGCGCCGGCGCCTCGCGCTCGAAGCGCGCGACCGGGGCCTCGCCCGTGGTGCCGTGGACGCGGCGGTCGGCGACCTCGCGGCACCACGCCGCCAGGTGGGCCTCGAACTCCGGCCAGCTGCCGAAGCGCCGGCCGGCGATCGCGTTCTTCTTCACGTAGCCGACGCCGCGCTCGTCCTTGCCCTTGCTGCGGGCGCGGTAGGGCGCGCAGGCGCGCGGCCGGAAGCCCCAGTGCCGGGCGAAGGCGTGCAGCTTGGCGTTGAACCTGACCTCGCGCGTCGCCGCGTCGTGGTGCTCGACCAGCGCCCGGGCGTTGTCGAGCAGGACCTCGGCGGGAACGCCGCCGAAGTGCAGGAAGGCGCTCTCGATGCCCTCGAACCAGTCGGCCTGCCGCTCCCGCAGCGACGCCCGGACGTGGATCCGCCGCGAGTAGCCGAGCGTGGCGACGAACAGGTGGACGCGCAGCTTCGCGTCGCCGATCCAGACCCGCGCCTCGCCGAAGTCGATCTGCAGCTGATGCCCCGGCGGCGTCTCGAACCGCACCGTCGCGCGGGCCTGGGCCTGCAGCTCGCGCCGCCAGCCGGCGACCCGACGCTCGACGTGGCGCAGGCTCAGCACGATCCCGTGTTCGGCGGCGAGCTCCTGGCGGACGACGTCGGCGTTGCCGCCATGCCGGAAGAACCGCTCGCGCAGCCACTCGTCCAACCCGTCCAGCGCCGACCGGCGCGCCGGCCGTCGGAACGGCGCCGGCCCGCCCTGACGGAGGTACCGCCGCACCGTGTCCCGGGCGCACCCGAACTCGCGCGCCAGCCGCTTGGCCCCCCAGCCGAGCCCGTGCAGCCGGACCATCGCCGCCACCTCATCGGGCTGCAGCATCTCCTCTCCCTGCGCCGTCACACCACGCAGGGCAAAATGACCGGAAACCACCTTCTCCATCAGACCCTCCTCGATCACACGGAGGGGGCCGTTCTCCGTGTCGACAGGGGGGCAGTTTCCAGGTCGCCCGACACTCGGGGCCGGGTGGCAGCGGTGCCGGACGCGTTCCATGCGCGACCTGCTGACCCGCGTGCCCGGATCGGCCCAGGCGCTGGTCGCGACCCTGGCCCGCGCGCTCTTCGCCCAGCCGAGCGCCGAGGA
>JAWVZO010000280.1:0-2332 GCA_033722135.1 Gammaproteobacteria bacterium
CGCCCTTGGTGTAGAATCGCACGCTCGCCATCCAGGGAGTCGCGTGTGGAGCAGTTTCGCGGAACCACCATCCTCTCGGTGCGCCGCGAGGGCCGGGTGGCCATCGGCGGCGACGGCCAGGTGACGCTGGGCCAGACGGTCCTCAAGGGCAACGCGCGCAAGGTGCGCCGCCTCCACGACGGCAAGGTGCTCGCCGGGTTCGCCGGCGGCACGGCCGACGCCTTCACGCTGTTCGAGCGCTTCGAGGCGAAGCTTTCGCAGCACCACGGGCAGCTGGCCCGCGCGGCCGTCGAGCTGGCCAAGGACTGGCGCACCGACCGGCTGCTGCGCCGGCTCGAGGCGATGCTCTGCGTCGCCGACGCCGAGCAGTCGCTGATCATCTCCGGCAACGGCGACGTGGTCGAGCCGGAGGATTCTCTGATGGCGATCGGCTCCGGTGGCGCGTTCGCCCAGGCCGCGGCACGCGCCCTGCTGGAGAACACCGACCTGCCGGCCCGCGACATCGTCGAGCGCGCCCTCGGCATCGCCGCCGACATCTGCGTCTACACCAACCGCAACCTCACGATCGAAGAGCTCGCCTCCGATTGAGTCCGATTCCATGACCCAGATGACGCCCCGCGAGATCGTCCAGGAGCTGGACAAGCACATCGTCGGCCAGGACCGGGCCAAGCGCGCGGTCGCCATCGCGCTGCGCAACCGCTGGCGGCGCAGCCAGCTCCCCGAGGAGCTCGCCCGCGAGGTGACGCCGAAGAACATCCTGATGATCGGCCCGACCGGCGTCGGCAAGACCGAGATCGCGCGCCGCCTCGCGCACCTCGCCCGCGCGCCGTTCATCAAGGTCGAGGCGACCAAGTTCACCGAGGTGGGCTACGTCGGCCGCGACGTCGAGTCGATCGTCCGCGACCTCGCCGACGCCGCGGTGAAGCTGACCCGCGAGGCGGAGATGGACAAGGTGCGCCACCGCGCCGAGGACGCCGCCGAGGAGCGCATCCTCGACGCCCTGTTGCCGCCCGCACGGCGCTTCGGCGAGACGACGACCCCCGACGACGGTGCCGACACCCGGCAGAAGTTCCGCAAGATGCTGCGCGAGGGCAAGCTCGACGACCGAGAAATCGAGGTCGAGATCAGCGCCACGCCGGCCGGGGTCGAGATCATGGCCCCGCCCGGCATGGAGGAGCTGACCAGCCAGCTCCAGGGCATGTTCCAAAACATGGCCGGAGGGCGCACCAAGACCCGCAAGCTGCGCATCCGCGACGCCTTCAAGATCCTCACCGACGAGGAGGCGGCGAAGATGGTCAACGACGACGACATCAAGCTGCGCGCGCTGGGCGCGGTCGAGAACAACGGCATCGTCTTCCTCGACGAGATCGACAAGGTGGCCAAGCGCGGCGAGGGCAGCGGGCCCGACGTCTCCAGGGAAGGCGTGCAGCGCGACCTGCTGCCGCTGGTCGAGGGCTGCACGGTGAGCACCAAGTACGGCATGGTGCGCACCGACCACATCCTGTTCATCGCCTCGGGCGCGTTCCACGTCGCCAAGCCGTCCGACCTGGTGCCCGAGCTGCAGGGCCGGCTGCCGATCCGCGTGGAGCTCGACGCGCTCGGCACCGCCGACTTCGTGCGCATCCTGACCGAGCCCGACGCCTCGCTGACCGAGCAGTACACCGCGCTGCTGGCCACCGACGGCCTCGCGCTCGAGTTCGGGGAGGACGGCGTGAGACGCCTCGCCGAGCTCGCCTGGCAGGTCAACGAGCAGACCGAGAACATCGGCGCGCGGCGCCTGCACACCCTGCTCGAGCGGCTGCTCGAGACGGTCGCCTACGAGGCCTCCGAGCGCGCCGGGCAGACGGTGACCATCGACGCCGCCTACGTCGACGAGCAGCTCGCCGAGCTCGCCGGCGACCAGGACCTGAGCCGCTACATCCTCTGACCGCAGCCGCGGGAGACGCCCCATGAGCTCACCACGCCCGACCGAGATCAAGCTGCACAAGGCACAGCGCCTGCTCGAGATCACCTTCGACGACGGCGCCCGCTTCGAGTACCCGTGCGAGTACCTGCGCGTCTACTCGCCGTCGGCCGAGGTGCGCGGCCACGCCCCGGGACAGGAAACGCTCCAGGTCGGCAAGGAGGAGGTCAACATCGAGCACATCGAACCGGTCGGCAACTACGCCGTCACACTGCACTTCGACGACGGCCACAACACCGGCATATACAACTGGGAGCTGCTCTACGAGCTCGGCGAGCAGCGTGAGATGCACTGGCAGCGCTACCTCGACCAGCTCGCCGCGGCCGGCCACCAGCGCAAGACCCCGGACGCCTGAACCATGACCCCCCC
>JAWVZO010000281.1:0-2310 GCA_033722135.1 Gammaproteobacteria bacterium
CATCGAACCCGCCTGGAGGCGCCCGTGAGCCTGCAGTGCGACGCCGCGGCCCGGCCCGGGCGCGAGGCCACGATGGGCCCCTTCGAACGCTACCTGACGCTCTGGGTCGCGCTATGCATCGTCGCCGGCGTGGCCCTCGGCCACCTCTTCCCGCCGCTGTTCCAGGCGGTCGGGCGCCTGGAGATCGCCCGGGTCAACCTGCCGGTCGCGCTGCTGATCTGGCTGATGATCGTGCCGATGCTGCTCAAGGTCGACTTCGGCGCACTGCACCACGTGCGCGAGCACTGGCGCGGCATCGGCGTGACGCTGTTCGTCAACTGGGCGGTCAAGCCGTTCTCGATGGCGCTGCTCGCCTGGCTGTTCGTCCGCGGCCTGTTCGCCGACTGGCTGCCGGCGGAGCAGATCGACGCCTACGTCGCCGGGCTGATCCTGCTCGCCGCGGCGCCGTGCACGGCGATGGTCTTCGTCTGGAGCAACCTCTCCGACGGCGAGCCCAACTTCACGCTGACCCAGGTGGCGCTCAACGACACCATCATGGTGTTCGCGTTCGCGCCCATCGTCGGCCTGCTGCTCGGCCTCTCGGCGATCACGGTGCCGTGGGACACGCTGTTCCTGTCGGTGGTGCTCTACATCGTGATCCCCGTCGTCGCCGCGCAATGGTGGCGCAAGCGGCTCCTTGCCACGGGCGGCGAGGCGGCACTGCAGCGGATCCTCGCACGCATCCAGCCGCTGTCGCTCGGCGCGCTTCTGACCACGCTGGTGCTGCTGTTCGGTTTCCAGGGCGAACAGATCCTGGCCCAGCCGCTGATCATCGCGCTGCTCGCGGTACCGATCCTGATCCAGGTCTACTTCAACTCCGGCCTCGCCTATCTGCTGAACCGGAAATTCGGCGTGGCCCACTGCGTCGCCGGGCCTTCGGCGCTGATCGGCGCGAGCAACTTCTTCGAGCTCGCCGTCGCCGCGGCGATCAGCCTGTTCGGCTTCGACTCGGGCGCCGCGCTCGCGACCGTCGTCGGCGTGCTGGTCGAGGTGCCGGTGATGCTCTCGGTGGTGTGGATCGTCAACCGCAGCAAGGGGTGGTACGAGCGCGGAGCCCACGCAGCCATCAACTCGCGGGACACGCCGTGAATCAGGTCGCCTCCCCCGCCGACACGCCTTTGACGTTGGCGAGGCGCAGCAGGCGGCTCTCGATCTCGACCTCGTAGACGCGGTGCAGGGCCCGCTCGTAGGCGCTGTCGCCCTCGTAGCCGATCTGTTCGAGCCGGGAGCGCAGGTAGCGGATCTCGTCGTGGAGGCGGCGCACGACCTCCGGATCCAGCGGGAGCGTCTTGGCCCCGTGATTCAGGTTTTCATGGTTCATGACGCCACCCTAGCGGTGCCGCGTTACACGGCGATGTCACCGGCATGAAGTTCTGCAGACGCCCCCTAGGGTGTCGAGCGACGGAAACGGCTCAGTCCCGTTGGGAGAAGCGGTAACCGGTGCCGCGCACCGTTTGGATGAAACGGTCGTAGCCGGTGGTCTCGAGCGTCCGTCGCAGACGGCGGATGTGGACGTCGACGGTGCGGTCCTCGACGTAGACGTCCTTGCCCCAGACCCTGTCGAGCAGCTGCCGGCGCGAGAAAACGCGGTCCTGGTGGTTCATGAAGAAGCGCAGCAGGCGGAACTCGGTGGGACCGAGGTGCACCTCGTTGCCGTTCGCCGCGACCCGGTGGCTGACCGGATCCAGTTCCAGGCCGTCGGCGGCGACCGGCTCGTCGCTCTTCTCCGGGGTCACGCGGCGCAGCAGCGCACGGATCCGCGCGACCAGTTCCTCGACCGAGAACGGCTTGGTCACGTAGTCGTCGGCACCGTGGTCGAGCCCGGCCACCCGGTGCTGCTCCTCGCCGCGAGCGGTCAGCATGATCACCGGCAGGTCGCGCGTGAAGTCGTCCTCGCGCAGCATGCGCAGGAACTCCAGCCCGCTGGTCCGGGGCAGCATCCAGTCGAGCAGCACCAGGTCCGGCAGGGTGCGCTTGATCGCCTCCCACGCTTGGTCCGCGTCCGCGGCCTCGACCACGGTGAAGCCCTCGCGCGTGAGACGGAAATCGAGCATGTGACGGATGGCCGACTCGTCCTCGACGACCAGGACGGTGATCACCTCGGCATCCATTTGCGGGCAGGCATGGGAACGATCGTATAGCGCGCATGTTGCAGCGGTGTGACACCCGGGTGACGGGACCGTGACGCTCGACCTGTCACCGCAATGCCCTGCCCGGCTCGTGCCCTCCGCCTGATTCCGGCTCCCCCGGAACCCGGGCCTGGCCCGGGCC
>JAWVZO010000282.1:0-2205 GCA_033722135.1 Gammaproteobacteria bacterium
ACGAGCGCGAGTGCTCGCTGCAGCGCCGTCACCAGAAGGTGATCGAGGAGGCGCCGTCGCCGTTCCTCGACGAGGCCACGCGCAAGGCGATGGGCGAGCAGGCGGTGGCGCTGGCCAAGGCGGTCGATTACGAGTCGGCCGGCACCGTGGAGTTCATCGTCGACAGCGAGCGCAACTTCTTCTTCCTCGAGATGAACACCCGGCTCCAGGTCGAGCACCCGGTGACCGAGCTGATCACCGGCGTCGACCTGGTCGAGATGATGATCCGCGTCGCCGCCGGCGAGAAGCTGCCAATCACCCAGGACGACGTCGGAATCGATGGCTGGGCGATCGAGTCGCGCGTCTACGCCGAGGACCCGTTCCGCAACTTCCTGCCGTCGGTCGGCCGTCTGGTGCGCTTCCAGCCGCCGGCCGAGGACGACCACGTGCGCGTCGATACCGGCGTGTTCGAGGGCGGCCAGGTGTCGATGTACTACGATCCGATGATCGCCAAGCTGATCACCTACGGGAAGACCCGCGAGGAGGCGTCGGCGCACATGCGCTCGGCCCTCGACCGCTTCCTGATCCGCGGCGTCTCGTCGAACCTCAGCTTCCTCTCCGCGTTGATGGTCCACCCGCGCTTCATCGAGGGGCAGATGAGCACCAACATGATCGGCGAGGAGTACCCCGACGGGTTCCACCCCGGCGACCTGCCGCACGACGACCCGATGATCATCGTCGCCGTCGCCGCCGCGATGCAGCGCGGCTATCGCGACCGCGCCGCGCAGATCGACGGCCAGCTGCGCGGCCACGAGCGGCGCGTGCGCAACGACTGGGTGGTGGTGATGGGCGAGGACTTCTACCCGGTGAGCGTCGCCGCCGCCGAGGGCGGCCACGACGTCATCCACGAGGGGACCACCTACGAGGTGCGCAGCTCGTGGGAGTTCGGCCAGCCGCTGTTCAGCGGCACCATCAACGGCCGCGAGGTCCACGTCCAGGTCGAGCGCACCAACCAGACCTTCCGCCTGCTGCACGCGGGCAGCGAGTCGCAGGTCAAGGTCGTCACCCCGGTCGCGGCAGAGCTGCTGCGCTACATGCCGGTCAAGAAGGCGCCGGACATGTCGAAGTTCCTGCTCGCGCCGATGCCTGGCCTGCTGGTGTCGGTGGCGGTCGAGGAGGGCGACGAGGTCAAGGCGGGCGAGGAGCTGGCCGTGCTCGAGGCGATGAAGATGGAGAACACGCTGCGCGCGACCCGCGACGGCGTCGTTGCCAAGATCCACTTCCAGCCGGGCGCCAACCTCGCCGTCGACCAGAAGATCATGGAGTTCGAGTGACCGCGGCGGAGGCCTCCCGGGATAACGCACTCGACCCCAGAACGCAGGGCCTGGCCGACGGGGTCCTGGCGGGCGACCGCCGGTCGCTCGCCAGGGCCATCACGCTGATCGAGTCGACGCGCGCCGACCACCGTGCCGCCGCGAGCGCGCTGCTGCAACAACTGACGCCTTCCTCCGGGAAGTCGATCCGCCTCGGCATCTCGGGCGTGCCCGGGGTCGGCAAGTCGACCTTCATCGAGGCGCTCGGCAACCACGTCATCGACGCCGGCCACCGCGTCGCCGTGCTCACCGTCGACCCGTCGTCGGCGATCAGCGGAGGGTCGATCCTTGGCGACAAGACCCGCATGGAGACGCTCACCCGCCGGCGCGAGGCGTACATCCGCCCCTCGCCGTCGGGCAACACCCTCGGCGGCATCGCCCGGCGCAGCCGCGAGGCGATGATCCTGTGCGAGGCGGCCGGCTTCGACGTGATCATCGTCGAGACGGTCGGCGTGGGGCAGTCCGAGACACGGGTCGCGGAGATGACCGACATGTTCCTGCTGCTCCTGCTGCCGGGTGGCGGCGACGAGCTGCAGGGGATCAAGCGCGGCATCATGGAGCTCGCCGACCTGGTGCTGGTGAACAAGGCCGACGGCGACCTGGCGGCCACTGCGTCGCGTTCCGCGGCCGAGTACCGCAACGCCCTGCAGCTTCTCCACCCGCGCTCGGCGCACTGGAAGGTCGCGGTGCGCACCTGCTCGGCGCGGACCGGCGACGGCATCGCCGCGGCCTGGGAGACGGTCATCGCCTACCGCGACACCCTCCAGGGCAGCGGCGAGCTGGAGGCACGGCGCGCCGCGCAGGCGCGCGCCTGGATGTGGTCCGAGGTCAAGGACAGCCTGGTCGCGGCGCT
>JAWVZO010000283.1:0-2201 GCA_033722135.1 Gammaproteobacteria bacterium
CATCACCCACGGCCGCCTCGAGCTGACGCTGCCCGGCGGCGGCAGGCTCTGCTTCTCCGGCACGCGTCCCGGACCGGAGGCGCGGCTCGAGGTGCACGACCTCGCCCTGTTCCGGCGCCTCGCCTGGAGCGGCGATATCGGCTTCGGCGAGGGCTACCGCGACGGGCTCTGGGACACGCCAGACCTCGCCGGTCTGCTCACCTTCGCGGCGCTGAACCGGGAGGCGCTCGATGCGACCTTCCACGGCAGCGGGCTGGCCCAGCGGCTGCTGAACGGCCTCCACCGGCTGCACACCAACAACCGCGCCGGTAGCCGCCGGAACATCCGCGCCCACTACGACATCGGCAACGCCTTCTACCGCCTCTGGCTCGACCCGGCGCTGAACTACTCGGCCGCCCTGTTCGACGGCCGTCGGGAACGGACGCTGGACGAGGCGCAGGTCGCCAAGCACGACCGCATCCTGGAGCGGCTCGGGGCGACCGACGGCGACGCGATCCTGGAGGTGGGCTGCGGTTGGGGCGCGTTCGCGCGCCGCGCCGCGGCCACCCGGGGCTGTCTCGTCGAGGGCATCAGCCTCTCGCGCGAGCAGCTCCGCTGGGCGCGCCGAGAGGCCGCCGCCGCGGGCCTCACCGACCTGACCCGCTACGAGTACCGCGACTACCGTGACGTGACCTCGATCTACGACCACGCGGTGTCGATCGAGATGTTCGAGGCGGTCGGCGAGGCGCACTGGCCAGGCTATTTCGCCCGCCTGCACGACGTGGTGCGTCCCGGGGGACGCGCGGTGGTGCAGACCATCACCCTCGACGAGGCGTTGTTCGCGGGCTACCGGCGGCGCAGCGACTTCATCCAGCGCCACATCTTCCCGGGCGGGATGCTGCCAACGGCCTCGGGTTTCCGGGCGCTGGCGGAGGCCGCGGGGTGGCAGGTGGTCGACGATCACGCGTTCGGCCTCGACTACGCCGAGACGCTGCGTCGCTGGGCGATCGCGTTCGCCGGCGCGCGGCAGGCGCTCGAGGTCCATGGCTTCGACGACCCGTTCCGCCGCCTCTGGGCGTTCTACCTCGCCTACTGCGAGGCTGGGTTCCGCGCCGGCTCGCTGGACGTGCACCAGTTCACGCTGGTCCGCGGGGAGCGGGGCGCCGCATGACCGCACGCCGCGCCGCGTTGCGCCGCGCCGAGCTGTTCGGCTACGGCCTGTTCGCCTTCCCGCTGGCGATGGCGGCACTGCCGATCTACCTGCACGCGCCGCGCTTCTACGTGGAGGCCACCGCGCTCGGGCTTGGCGCGGTGGGCCTGCTGCTCGGCGCGGCGCGTCTGTTCGACGCGGTCAGCGACCCGCTGCTCGGGCTGTTCGTCGACCGGCGCCTGGCGGCACACGGCCGGCGCTGGGCCCTGCCGCTGGCGCTGCCGCTGCTCGCCGCCGGCATGGTGGCGCTGTTCCACCCGCCGGGCGGCGTTCCGCCGGGCCCGTGGCTGCTCGGCAGCCTGGCGGTCGTCTCGCTCGGCTACAGCCTCGCCGGCATCGCCTACCAGGCGCTGGTCGCCGACCTGCACGGCGATTCCCACCAGCGCACCCGGCTCGCCGCGACCCGCGAGGGCATCGGCCTCGCCGGCGTGTTCGCCGCGGCGCTGCTGCCGGGCCTGCTCGCCGGCGGGGACGAGCAGGCCGGGCTGCCGCCCTTCAGCCTGGCGTTCGCGGGGCTGCTGGTCGTCGGGTTGGCGCTCGCCTGGCCCTTCCTGCGGCCACGCGGCGCCGCCCCGCCGGCGACCCCGCGACCACGCTCACCGGACATGAAACAGGACCTGCGCCGCGCCCGGGACGACCCGGCGCTGCGCGCCGTACTCGCCGTGCTGCTGCTCAGCGCAGGCGCCGGCGCGCTGACCGCGACCCTGTTTCCCTTTTTCGTCGCCGACGTCCTGGCCACGCCAGGCCGCGCCGGCCCGTTCCTCGCCGCGTACTTCGCTGCAGGGGCGATCGGCATGCCGGTCTGGGTGGTCCTCGGCCGCAGGCTGGGCAAGCCTGCGGCCTGGCAGGCCGGCATGCTGTTGGCCGTCGTGGCCTTTGCGGGCACGGCGTGGCTGGGGCCCGGCGACGAAACCTGGTTCCTGATCCTGTGCCTGGGGTCGGGGCTCGCGCTGGGCGCCGACCTGGCGCTGGCCAGCGCGCTGCTGGCCGATCTCGCCCATCCCGATCCCGA
>JAWVZO010000284.1:0-2179 GCA_033722135.1 Gammaproteobacteria bacterium
AGGCATCGCGAGCATCGATCCACGTCGTGTCGTCCGGCCGGGCCCAGTCGGTGTCGCTCATGTCGTTGACGTAGAACGCGGCGATATCCTTCGGCTCCTCGGGCAGCCGGGTGAAGGCGATGCCGTCGCGCACCGAGCTGAACCAGACCGGTTCGTCGCCGCCGGCGAGGAAGATCTGCGCTTTCGGTCCCTCGTGATCGGCGACGATCATCCGGCAGTAGCGGCCGATCGCCTCGCGGTCGAGCGGCGCGGGTGCGGGAACCGCCGCGACCCGCGGGTCCTCGCCGCAGGCCGCGAGCAGGAGGACGAGGGCCATCGCCGTGACCGCGGCCCCCTTCACAGCGCGCGCCTCTGGAACACCGCGGCGGCCAGGCCGAGCGGCACGACACTCCAGCCGGCCAGCAGGCCGATCAGCAGCGTCGGCCCGAAGCCCGTGGTGCGGCCGGCCTCGGCCATCCCCGCCAGGAGACTGACCGTCTCGCTGCCGGTCAGGTTGAGGACGCGGAAGATGTCGGTGGGGTTGGCGAGCAGGAGCGCCGCGACGACGTCGGCCGAGAGCCGCTGCCCGGTATCGGCGAGCAGCAGCCCGAGCAGGCCCAGGTCGTAGAGCACCACGAACAGCAGCCAGACGCCGACGGCGACCCCGGCCGCCGTCGCGCGCTCGCGCACCAGGACGCTGACCAGGTAGCCGATGGCGACGAACGCGACGCCGAGCAGCCACGACGTCGCCATGAGCAGGAGATAGGCCCGCCAGCTCTCCGCGTCGGCACCGCCGGTGAATTGCAGGGCCACCCCGGCCCCGCCGTAACCCACCAGCAGGGCGGCCATCAGGATCAGGCCGTGGCCGAGGAACTTGCCGACGATCACCTGCCAACGGGCCACCGGGTAGGCCAGGAGCAGGAGCAGCGTGCCGCGCTCCACCTCGCCGACGATGGCGTCGAATGCGAGCATCAGGGCGATCAGCGGCAGCAGGTAGACGGTCAGGCTCGCCAGGCCCGCGACCGTGATGTCCATAGGCGTGGCCTGCACGTTCCCCGTCGGGGCCGAACCGAGCAGCGCGAGCGAGAACGCCAGCGCGGCGAGCAGCAGGATGGTCGCGGCGACCCAGCGGTTGCGCAGGCCGTCGCGCAGCTCGTTGCCGGCGAGGATCATCAGGTTTCTCATTGGGGACCGTCCTCCGCGGAGTAGTGGGCGTAGACCTCGCCCAGTCCCGGCGCGTGGATCTCGACGTCGTGCACCGCCGGGCGCAATTCCGCCAGCCGCGCGACGAGATCGAGCTTCTCGCCCCTCGTGCAGGCGAGTTCGAGGGTCCGGTTGTTGACGTGTTCGAGGTGCAACCCGACTCCCAAACGGTCGGCGAGCGTGCCCGCGCCGCCCGGCGACGTGGTCACCCGAATACGCACCGGCAGGGCGGCCCGTTCGCGCAACTCGGCGAGGGTGCCGAAGGCGACGAGCCGGCCCTGGCGCAGGATGGCGACCCGGTCGCTGCGCGCCTCGATCTCGGTCAGGGCGTGGGAGGAGATCAGCGCGCAGCCGCCCTCCTCCTGGTGGCGCAGGACCCGTCGGTAGAAAGTCTCGCGCAGGACCGGGTCGAGTCCGGTGGTCGGCTCGTCGAGCAGCAGCAGATGGGGCGAACCGAGCAGCGCCTGGGCGAGGCCGAGGCGCTGGCGCATCCCCTTGGAGTAGGTCGCGACGCGCCGGCGTGCGGCCCCGGCCAGGCCCACCTCGTCGAGCAGCCGGTCGCAGGTGGCGACGTCGACCCGCTTGAGGCGCGCGTAGAAACGGAGCACCTCGCGCCCGGTCAGCGCGGTGTTGAATGCGACGTTCTCGGGCAGGAAGCCGATGTCGGCCCCACCCTCCCGTCCGTGCAGGCGTTCGGGTGATCGACCCTCGACCCGGATGCGCCCACCGCTCGGCCGGGTCAGGCCGAGCAGCAGCTTCATCAGCGTGGTCTTGCCCGCACCGTTGTGGCCGAGCAGTGCCACGCACTCGTGCCGCCCCACTTCGAACGACACCTCGTGTAGCACCTCGTGGTCGCCGTAGCGCTTGCCGACGCGCACGACCTCGATGCCGGCGGGCCCGTTCACGACCCGGCGCTCCCTGCGCGGAGCCCGGGCTCGGCCATCAGCGGAGCATGGTCGACCACGCCGCCGGGGTAGAGCGGCGGGAACGTCGACTG
>JAWVZO010000285.1:0-2175 GCA_033722135.1 Gammaproteobacteria bacterium
ACTGGCGCGACCGGCCGTTGACGTTGCAGCGGTTTCCCGACGGCCTCGACGCCGACGGCTTCTTCCAGCAGCAGCGCGCCGACCACTTCCCCGGCTGGCTACCCGGGCAGCGGCTCGACCGCGCCGACGGCAGCGGGCGCGTTGCCCACGTGCTCTGCAACGAACCCGCCGACCTGCGCTACCTGGCCGACCAGGGCACGGTCACCTTCCACGGCTGGCTGAGCCGGCGCGGCGCCATCGACCGGCCCGACCGGCTGCTGTTCGACCTCGACCCCCCGGGATCGTCGTTCGAGCCGGTGCGCTTCGCCGCACGGGAACTGCGCGCGCTGCTCCGGGAACTGGGACTGACACCGTTCCTGATGACGACCGGCTCGCGCGGGGCCCACGTGGTCGTACCGATCGAACCGCGCAGCGGCTTCGACGCCGTGCGTCGGTTCGCGAACGCGGTCGCCGACCTGCTCGCCCGCCGCCACCCGGAACGCCTGACCACGGCGCAACGAAAGAACGCGCGGGAAGGACGGCTGTTCCTCGACGTCCAGCGCAACAGCCGCGGGCAGACCGGCGTGCTGCCCTACAGCCTGCGGGCGAGGCCGGGTGCCCCCGTCGCCACGCCGCTCGACTGGCGGGAACTCGACCGCGATACGCTCGACGCGCAGAGCTACCGACTCGACAACCTGCGCCAGCGGCTCGGCGCGAAGCGCGATCCCTGGGCCGGGATCGACCGCCACGCGGCGCGGCTCGATTCGGTTCGGCCGCGCCTCACCGAGCTGGGCCGGGAGGCGTGAGCCCATCGCGCCGGGTCTCCGCGATCCGCGCCCGCTGTGTTCGTCGCGGTTCAGATCGCGGTTGACGCTCGGCCCGCCACGGCCGCGGCGATCAGCATGATGCCGGAGAAGACCAGGTCGATCCCGAACAGCAGGCCGAGCACCCAGGCCGAGATCGCCGGCCAGCCGGCGGCGATCAGGATACCGACGGCGAGGCTGACGAGCCCGCTGACCACGCCCCAGAGCCAACCCATCACGCCGCGCATCCGCCAGGCGGTGCCCAGCTTGATCGCCGCGGCCGCGAAGAACAGTGCCGCGACGAGCAGCGTGAGGGTAAGGATGCCCTCGAGCGGATTGAGCAGGAACAGCAGCCCGAGCACCAGCAACAGCGCGCCGAGAGCGACGTTGGCCGCGATGCCCCAGCCATCCTCTGCGTAGATCGCCCCGGCAAGCTGGGCGGCGCCGGCCACGACCAGCAGCGCGCCGAGCGCCAGCTCGATGCCGATGGAGGTTGCTACCGGTAGCGCGATCGCGAGCGCACCGAGCACGACGAACAGCACGCCCACGCCGAACATGCGGTTGGGATGACGGTAGAGGCTGCGGGGCAGGCCCGTGGTCCGTTCGCTGACAGGCATCCTTACTCTCCACGGTTTTGCGTCCGCATGGCGCGGACCGAAGCGGCGCGATCGACGGCGGAAACCGGCACGCCACTGTCGAGGCTAGGCCTTCCGGACCGCATGCGGCCACCACCTATGATGATGCGCGTCGCGGGCGTGGAACCCGCATGCGCCGCGTTCAGTCGTGCGCGGGGCCGGACATGATGATGGCCATGCCGAGCAGGCAGACGGTCATGCCGACCAGGTCCCAGGCAGTGGGTCGCACCGCGTCGACCAGCCAGAGCCAGAGGATCGCCACCGTCACGTAGACCCCGCCGTAGGCGGCGTAGACCCGCCCGGCCGCGGTCGGGTGCAGGCTCAGCAGCCAGACGAACAGCGCGAGGCTGAGCGCGGCGGGGAGCAGGATCCAGGCCGGCGCGGCGCGCTTGAGCCAGAGGTAGGGCAGGTAGCAGCCGACGATCTCCGCGACCGCGGTGGCCGAGAAGAGCAGCAGGGTCCGGAACAGGTCCACGCGCGGGATCAGCCGGGATGTCGCGTCGCGCGGGCCCGTTCGCCCGGCGGCGACGCGGGGCGCGGAACGCACGACGCTGGATCGCTCGAGAACCCGGCCATGCCGCCAAGGTACCACGCACCGCCGCGCTGCCGGGCCGTTTCCCATCGACTAGGCTTGATACACAACCCGTCGCGGGCGCACCGGTTCCCGGGCGCCGCACACCGCTCGCCGGCCGCTCCGTCGCGCCCGCGCCGACACCCTCAACGGTCCCGGCCAAGCCGTCGTGCCCCGAGGACCGGCG
>JAWVZO010000286.1:0-2165 GCA_033722135.1 Gammaproteobacteria bacterium
CGTCCACCCACGAACGCCGTGGGATCGAGCCCGGTCTCGTCCAGCACCGCCGCGATCATGGCCGTGGTGGTGGTCTTTCCGTGGGTGCCGGCCACCGCCAGCACCCGGCGACGCGCGAGCACGTTGCGGTACAGCCATTCGGGCCCCGACAGCAGCGCGTGCTTGTCGTCGAGGAGCCGCTCGACCACCGGGTTGCCGCGCGTCATCGCGTTGCCGACGACCACCTCGTCGGGCGCGTCGTCGAGCTGTGCGGCGTCGTAGCCCTGCGTGATTGCGATGCCGTGGGACTCGAGCTGCCCGCTCATCGGCGGGTAGACGTTCTCGTCGGCGCCGGTCACGGTGTGACCCAGCTCGCGCGCGAGCAGCGCGAGGCCGCCCATGAAGGTGCCGCAGATACCGAGCACGTGGAGGCGCATCTCAGGCCACCCGGGGAAACAGCGTCTCGATGAACAGCAGCGAGACGACGAGGTAACCGACCGCCACCAGGCTGGCCGTGGCGAAGCTGGTCTCCAGCGCGTGGCGCAGGATGTGGGCCGTGACCGCCAGTCCCCACAGGAACAGCGCGAGCCACAACGGGAAGACGATTCCCGCCGCCGACTCGCCCGTTCCGCCGAGCATCACCACCGGCAGCAGCAGCAGGCCGAGCAGCGTGCCGGTGCCGAACATCGCGGTCGCGGTCTGCCGGAACCGGGCCGGGTGCCCGCGCCACTGCAGCGTCGCCGCGAGCAGGGCCAGCAGGGTCACGACGTCGACCGCGAGCATGCCCGCGGCGCGGACGAGGCCCTCGGTCGGCACGAGCGCGAGCAGGCCGCTGCCCAGGTAGGCGAACAGCGCCAGCCAGAACAGGACCGGTGCCGCCGGGATGTCCTGCGGCGCGGCACGGAGCAGGCAGATGTCGAGAAACAGCCTCAGCAGGGGCATCGCATCGGTGACCGGGTGGAAGCGGCGCCTATAATACCCGCAGCGGCCGGTCACGGCCCGCCGTCGAGGGCCACGCTCCGGGACGAAGCATGACCGACCTGTTCATCGACACCCCAGCCGAACTCGAGGCGCTCTGCACGCGGCTCCGGGGGCACCCCTGGCTCGCCATCGACACCGAGTTCATCCGCGAGCGCACCTACCGTGCCCGGCTCTGCCTGGTCCAGGTGGCGAGCGAGGACGACATCGCCTGCATCGACACGCTGGCGCTCGACAGCCTCGACCCGCTGATCGAGCGGCTGCTCGATCCGACCGTCACCAAGGTGCTGCACGCGGCCCGCCAGGACCTCGAGATCTTCCACGACCTGACCGGTGGCCGGGTGCCGGCGCCGGTGTTCGACACCCAGCTGGCGGCGACCCTGGCCGGGTTCGGCGACCAGATCGGCTACGCCGAACTGGTCAAGCGCCTGCTCGGCGTCAGCCTCGACAAGAGCCAGTCACGCACCGACTGGAGCGCCCGCCCGCTCGACGACGAGCAGCTTCGCTACGCGGCCGACGACGTGCGCCACCTGCGCGAGGTGTACACCCTGCTGCGCGACCGGCTGGAGTCCGCCGGCCGTCTCGAATGGCTGGAAGAGGATTTCGCGGCGCTGGCCGACCCCGCCCAGTACCGCAGCGACCCCGACTCGGCGTGGCGCAAGGTGCGCGGCGCCAACCAGTTGCGCGGCACCCAGCTCGCAGTGCTCCGCGCCCTCGCGGCCTGGCGCGAGCGGCAGGCCGAGGCGGCCGACCGACCCCGTCGCTGGATCCTCGACGACGCCGCGCTGCTGGCCCTGGCCAAGAGTTCGCCGACGCGGCGCGAGCAGCTCGGGAAGGTGCGCGGCCTCGGCGAGAGCTGGATCCGCCGGCACGGCGGCGACCTGCTCGAGCTGATTCGCGCTGCGCGCGAGGCGGGGCCCGGCCAGGAAGCCGCGCCGCGCCGCCCAAGGCCGCTCACCCTCCCGGAAGAGGCCCGCGTCGACGCGCTGATGGCGCTGGTCCGGCTCCAGGCGAACGAACACGACGTGGCACCGGCGACCCTGGCCACCCGCCGTGACCTCGAGGCGCTGGTCCGCGGCGAGGAGGACTTGGCGCTGCGCCGCGGATGGCGCCACGGTCTCGTCGGCAAGCTGCTGGATCGCTTCCTGTCGGGCGACGCCCGGCTGCGCTGTGACGCGGAAGAGCTCGTCGTGGAGATGCTCGGCGGA
>JAWVZO010000287.1:0-2142 GCA_033722135.1 Gammaproteobacteria bacterium
CACGCGCCCGTTGACGGTGCCGTAGCCGGTCACCACGCCGTCGCCGGGGACTTTCTTGTCGGCCATGCCGAAATCGGTGCAGCGGTGCTCGACGAAGGTGTCCCACTCCTCGAAGCTGCCCTCGTCGAGCAGCAGGTCGATGCGCTCGCGCGCGGTCAGCTTGCCCCGCTGGTGCTGGGCGTCGATGCGCTTCTGCCCCCCGCCCAGCGCGGCGTCCTGGCGGTACTTCTCCAGCCGGTCGACGATCTCTTGCATCCCGTTTCCCCTTCGATTGCGTCGTGCCGACGCACGACCCGAGTTCTTCTGTAGGTCGGGCTTCAGCCCGACATGCGGATCCGCTTCCCCGCCCTCGCCCGGATCACGCCGCCTTGCGGTGGTCCCGGATGATGCCGAGCACCTCGTGCGCGGCGAGCAGGATGTTGGTGCCCGGCCCGTAGATCGCCGAGACGCCGAGCTCGAGCATCGCGTCGTAGTCCTGCGGCGGGATCACCCCGCCACAGATGACGATGATGTCCTCGGCACCCCCCTGCTTCAGCCCCTCGATCACCTGCGGCACCAGCGTCTTGTGGCCGGCGGCCTGCGACGAGATGCCGATCACGTGCACATCGTTCTCGATCGCCTCGCGCACCGCCTCCTCGGGGGTCTGGAACAGCGGCCCGATGTCGACGTCGAAGCCGATGTCGGCGAACGCGGTGGCGATTACCTTCGCGCCGCGGTCGTGCCCGTCCTGGCCGAGCTTGCAGACCAGCATGCGCGGCCGGCGCCCTTCGCTCTCGGCGAATGCGTCGACCTCCTGCTTGACCTTCGCGTAGCCCTCGTCGCTCTCGTAGGCGGAGCCGTAGACGCCGCTGATCGAGTGGGTCACCGCACGGTGGCGGCTGTAGACCTTCTCCAGCGCGTCGGAGATCTCGCCGACCGTGGCCCGGGCACGCGCGGCGTCGACCGCCAGGTCGAGCAGGTTGCCGCTCTCCTCCTCGGCGGCCTTGGTCAGCGCGGCGAGCGCGGCGTCGCACGCGGCCTGGTCGCGCTCGGCGCGCAGATTCTCCAGACGGCGGATCTGCGAGACGCGCACCTTGGCGTTGTCGATGTCGAGGATGTCGACGTGCTGCTCCTCGGAGGGCTGGTACTTGTTGACCCCGACGATCACCTCCTCGCCGCGGTCGACGCGCGCCTGGCGCTGCGCCGAGGCCTCCTCGATGCGCATCTTCGGCATGCCCGACTCGACCGCCTTGGTCATGCCGCCCATCTCCTCGACCTCGTCGATCATCTTGCGCGCCTCGGCGACCAGCGCCGCGGTCAGGCTCTCGACGTAGTAGGAGCCACCGAGCGGATCGACGACGTGGGTGATGCCGGTCTCCTCCTGGAGCACGAGCTGGGTGTTGCGGGCGATGCGCGCCGAGAAGTCGGTCGGCAGCGCGAGCGCCTCGTCGAAGGCGTTGGTGTGCAGCGACTGGGTGCCGCCGAGCGCCGCCGCCATCGCCTCGATGGTGGTGCGCATGACGTTGTTGTACGGGTCCTTCGACGTCAGGCTGACGCCGGAGGTCTGGCAGTGGGTGCGCAGCATCAGCGAGCGCGTATCCTTGGGCGAGAACTTCTCGGCCATCAGCGTCGACCAGAGCTGGCGCGCGGCACGCAGCTTGGCCACCTCCATGAAGAAGTTCATGCCGATGGCGAAGAAGAACGACAGCCGCGGCGCGAACTTGTCCACGTCGAGACCGCGCGAGATCGCCGTGCGCACGTACTCGATGCCGTCGGCGATGGTGTAGGCGAGCTCCTGCGCGCAGGTCGCCCCGGCCTCCTGCATGTGGTAGCCGGAGATCGAGATCGAGTTGAATCGCGGCATGTTCGCCGAGGTGTAGGCGATGATGTCGCCCACGATGCGCATGCTCGGCGCCGGCGGGTAGATGTACGTATTCCGGACCATGAACTCCTTGAGGATGTCGTTCTGGATGGTTCCGGCGAGCTTCTCCGGCGGCACGCCCTGTTCCTCGGCCGCCACGATGTAGAGCGCCATCACCGGCAGCACCGCGCCGTTCATGGTCATCGACACGCTCATCCTGTCGAGCGGGATTCGGTCGAACAGCACCCGCATATCCAGAATCGAATCAATGGCCACGCCGGCCATACCGACGTCACCGCTGA
>JAWVZO010000288.1:0-2054 GCA_033722135.1 Gammaproteobacteria bacterium
CCCACGATCCCTCGATGAGTTCCAACGCGGGTGTGTAGCCCGGATGGAGGCGGAGCCGGAATCCGGGGATGGTTCCGGATTGTCCCGGATTCCGCTGCGCTGCATCCGGGCTACGGGTCGGTCACCGGTCGCCCCTTTGCCGCCCCGTTCGCGGCTTCAGCCGTTCCCACCATGTCTTGATGAGTTCCAACGCGGGCGTGTAGGCGCGGCCTCCGGCCGCGAATCACGCTTGCAATGGCCTTGCCTGCAAAGGACATGGGAGCTCGCTACGCTCGCAGCGACCATTCGCACGTCTGCGCGACGCGCAACGCGGGTTCGCGGCCGGAGGCCGCTCCTGCATCCCTGTTGGGAGCCGCAAAGAGGGTCGTGGGAGCGGCTTCAGCCGCGAACCCGGAGCGTTTCCCGGGTCAGGCATCCTCGCCCGTGTGCCGGTGGAACTTCGTCTTGTGGCACTTGGGGCAGGGCGGGATGTGGCCGGGCTCGTGGAAGTGCATCGGCTGGCCGCAGTGGTCGCAGCGGATGGTGCCGGGGCCGGTCAGCTCGCCGCTGCGGTAGGGCGGGCCGGCCTTCAGCTCGCGGCCGAAGGCCTCGAACTCGAGCCGCGTGCGGTCGGCGGCGCGCATGAACAGGTCGAGCAGGCCCTGCTCGACCATCGCCAGGTCGATCTGCGCCCACTCGCGCAGCTCGCGGCCGGTCTTCTGCAGGTACTCGCCGGCGTCGTGCAGGTCGCGGCGGACGTAGCGGGCGACCTGCTCGGCCTCCTCGCGCGTCAGCTCGCCGAACTCGATCGCGCTGTCGCGGGCATGCTCGATCGCCTCGCTCAGCGACGGCCGGTTCTGCTCCTCGAGCAGCTCCCGCGCCCGGTCCAGCATGTGGCGGTAGGCGCGGGCGAGGCGGGCGCTGGTGGCGTCGTCGCGATCGGGTTCCTGGCTCATCGGGTACTCCTGCAACCGGGCGTGCCGGCATTGTAGCGTGGCGCCGCGCCGTTGTGCGGCGGGTCGGCGGTGGCCTCGGCCGGCCGCGGCACAGTATGATTGGCGTTTGGCCGGCGCAGGGCCGAGGCCGGGTGGCGCGGCACCCCTGCGCGCATGGATTCGCGGCTGAAGCCGCTCCCACGGGTCCACGACGAGGCGTCCGACCGTCGCGGGAGCGGCTTCAGCCGCCAACGAATCGGGAACGGCCTGACCGAACGAGTTTGCGGCAACGGCCCGCCGCCACGATTCATCCCGGAAACGATCACGAGACCCCATGGACGCGACCTACGACCCGCATGCCGTCGAGCGCGACGCCCAGGACTACTGGGAGCGCGAGCAGAGCTTCCGCGTGACCGAGGAGCCGGGGCGCGAGAAGTTCTACTGCCTGTCGATGTTCCCCTACCCGAGCGGCGCGCTGCACGTCGGCCACGTGCGCAACTACACCATCGGCGACGTCATCAGCCGCTTCAAGCGCATGCGCGGCTACAACGTGCTGCAGCCGATGGGCTGGGACGCGTTCGGCCTGCCGGCCGAGAACGCGGCCATGAAGCACGGCGTGCCGCCGGCGCAGTGGACGCGCGAGAACATCGGCCACATGCGCAGCCAGCTGAAGCAACTCGGCTTCGCCTACGACTGGCAGCGCGAGCTCGCCACCTGCGACCCGGACTACTATCGCTGGGAGCAGTGGCTGTTCACGCGGCTGCTGAAGAAGGGCCTGGCCTACCGCAAGAGCGCGGTCGTCAACTGGGACCCGGTGGACCAGACCGTGCTCGCCAACGAGCAGGTGATCGACGGCCGCGGCTGGCGCTCGGGCGCCGAGGTCGAGCGGCGCGACATCCCGCAGTGGTTCCTGCGCATCACCGACTACGCCCAGGAGCTGCTCGACGAACTCGGACAGATGGACGGCTGGCCCGAGGCCGTGCGCACCATGCAGCGCAACTGGATCGGCAAGTCGCGCGGGGTCGAGATCCGCTTCGACGTCGAGGGCGACCCGGAACACCCGCTGCACGTGTTCACTACCCGCCCCGACACGCTGCTCGGTGCGACCTACATGGCGGTCGCGGCCGAGCACCCGCTGGC
>JAWVZO010000289.1:0-2016 GCA_033722135.1 Gammaproteobacteria bacterium
CAGTTCGACGACGACTTCGTCGACCTGCCGCGGCGGGAGGTCGAACTCAGCCTGCGCCAGACGCTGTTCGACGGCTGGGAGTCCGCCAGCAACCACGATCGCCGCCAGGCCGAGGCGGACGCGAGCGCCTACCAGTACCGCGCGCTCGCCGAGCGCATCTCGGCGCAGGTCAGCGACGTCTACCTCAACCTGCTGCGCGACAACGACCTGCTCGAACTGGCCAGGGAAAACGTGCGAATCCACCAGGGCTACGTCGACCGAATCGGCGCGCGCAGCGAGCAGGGCGTCGGCCGGACGTCGGATCTCGACCAGGCCGAGGGGCGGCTCGCCGCCGCCGAGGACACCGTGATCCGGCGCGAGACCCGGCTGCAGGACGCGCTGGTACGCTACGTCAGCCTGGTCGGTTACCCGCCGCTCGAGGTCCTGATCCGGCCCCGGCCCACCAAGGAGGATCTCCCGGCCACCGTCGACGAGGCGGTCGAGTTCGCCGTGAACAACCATCCCTCGGTGGTGTCGACGGCGGCCGACATCGAGGCCGCGCAGCAGCAGCTGCGCAATGCGCGCAGCCTGAACTGGCCCCGCATCGAGCTCGGCCTGTTTGCGCGCTACGGCGACGACCTCGACGGCGTCGAGGGCTACGACCAGGACTTCCGGGTCATGCTCTTTTTCAACTACAACCTCTATAACGGCCACGCCGACCGGGCCAAGATCCAGCGCAGCGTCTACACCATCGAGCAGGCGCGCACGCTGCGCGAGGACTCGGCGCGCGAGGTCAGCGAGGCCGTGCGCCAGGCGTGGAACACCATCGTCGCGACCGAGCGGCGTCTCGCCTCGCTCGAGCGCCACGTAGATTCCGTGACCAAGGCCCGCGACGCCTATGGGGAACAGTGGCGGATCGGCGACCGGACCCTGCTCGACGTGCTCGACGCCGAGAACGAGCTGTTCACCTCGCGCGAGACGCTGATCGAGGCGCGCCGGGACTACCAAACGGCGCTTTACCGGTTGCGCGCGAGCATGGGCACGCTGGTCGCGCACTTCGACGCCGAGATGCCCCACGAGGCCGACCCGAACCGCGAGTACGGCGTCGCCCGCTGAACCGACGCATCGATTCCCGACGAGGCCCGGCATACGCCGGGCCTTCGCTTGTGCGCGGGAATTGTTCTGTAGGAAGGACGGTTTCCTGGAGTGGTGCCGGAGGTCGGACTCGAACCGACACGGTGTCGCCACCGGGGGATTTTGAGTCCCCTGCGTCTACCAATTTCGCCACTCCGGCCGGGTGGGCGCCCTCGAGGGAGGTGAGAGTATAGCGACGGGTCGGCGGGGCGCCAACGCGTCGGGGGCGGCTGCGGGTCGCTCCCCGGTTCCGCTATAGTGGCGCCATCGCGCAATCCCCCGGGAGCCAGGCCCTGAGTCGTCAACTGCTCAAGTCCACCGCCGTGGTCGGCGGCATGACGCTCGTCTCGCGCATCCTGGGCTTCGTCCGCGACGTGGTCTTCGCGCGGATGTTCGGCGCGGCCGCCGGCATGGACGCGTTCCTGGTCGCGTTCAAGATCCCCAACTTCCTGCGCCGGATGTTCGCCGAAGGGGCCTTCGCCCAGGGCTTCGTGCCGGTCCTCTCCGAGGTCAAGACGCGGCGCGGGCCGGGCGAGGTGCGCGAACTGGTCGACCACGTCGCGGGCAGCCTCGGGCTGGTGCTGTTCGTGCTGACCGCGGTCGCGGTGGTCGCCGCGCCGCTGCTGATCATGCTCTTCGCGCCGGGGTTCATCGATGACGACGGCCGCTTCGACCTCGCCGCCGGGATGCTGCGCATCACCTTTCCCTACCTGTTGTTCATCTCGCTGACGGCGTGCGCCGGCGGCATCCTTAACGCCTACGGCCGTTTCGCGGTTCCGGCCTTCACCCCGGTGCTGCTGAACCTCGCGCTGCTCGGCGCGGCCTGGTGGCTGGCCCCGCGGATGGCGGAACCGATCACCGCTCTCGCCTGGGGCGTGTTCGTCGCCGGGATCGCGCAGCTCG
>JAWVZO010000290.1:0-1974 GCA_033722135.1 Gammaproteobacteria bacterium
GGGGCGGGCGCGGCATGCGCGTCATCCGTGACGCCGATCAGCTGGCCGAAGAAATCGAAGGCGCGCGGCGCGAGGCCAAAGCCGCGTTCGGCAACGACGAGGTCTATCTCGAGAAGCTCGTCGAGCGCGCGCGCCACGTCGAGGTGCAGCTGCTCGGCGACCTGCACGGCACCGTCGTCCACCTATGGGAGCGCGACTGCTCGGTGCAGCGGCGCAACCAGAAGGTCGTCGAGCGCGCGCCGGCGCCCTACCTCGACGACGCCCGGCGCGAGGAGCTCTGCGAGGCGGCACTGAAGCTCGCCCGCGAGGCCGGCTACGTCAACGCCGGCACCGCCGAGTTCCTGATGGACGTCGATTCCGGCGCCTTCTACTTCATCGAGGTCAACCCGCGCGTGCAGGTCGAGCACACCGTCACCGAGGAGGTGACCGGCATCGACATCGTCAAGGCGCAGATCCTCATCGCCCAGGGCGGGCGCATCGGCGACGTGGACGAGAGCGGCGTGCCGGCCCAGGAGAACATCCGTCTCAACGGCCACGCGCTGCAGTGCCGGGTGACCACCGAGGATCCCGAGGCGAGCTTCGTGCCCGACTACGGGCGCATCACCGCCTACCGCGGCGCGACCGGGTTCGGGATCAGGCTGGACGGTGGGACCGCCTACTCCGGCGCGGTCATCACCCGCTACTACGACAGCCTGCTGGAGAAGGTGACCGCCTGGGCGCCGAGCGCCGCGGAGGCGATCCGGCGCATGGACCGGGCGCTGCGCGAGTTCCGCATCCGGGGCGTCGCCACCAACCTGGTGTTCGTCGAGAACCTGATCAACCACCCGAACTTCGCCACGGCCGACTACACCACCCGCTTCATCGACGAGACGCCGGAGCTGTTCCACTTCCCGCGCCGCCGCGACCGCGCCACCCGGCTGCTCAACTTCATCGCCGACGTCTCGGTCAACGGCAACCCGGAGGCGGAAGGCCGCCCGGAGCCGGCGCCGCACCCGCGCCCGCAGGTGCCGGCGTGGAACCCGGCCGACCCGCCCGTCGAGGGCACCCGCGACCGCCTCGACGCCCTCGGCCCGGAGGCGTTCTGCGACTGGATCCTGGCGCAGAAGCAGGCGCTGGTCACCGACACCACCATGCGCGACGGCCACCAGAGCCTGCTCGCCACGCGCATGCGCTCCTACGACATGGTCCAGGTCGCGCCGGCCTACGCGCGGCACCTGCCGACGCTGTTCTCGCTCGAGTGCTGGGGCGGGGCGACGTTCGACGTGGCCATGCGTTTCCTCAAGGAGTGCCCGTGGGACCGCCTGCGCGACCTGCGCGAGCGGATACCCAACATCCTCTTCCAGATGCTGCTGCGCGGCGCCAACGGGGTCGGCTACGCCAATTACCCCGACAACGTCGTGCGCACCTTCGTCCACCAGGCCGCCGACAGCGGCATCGACGTCTTCCGCGTCTTCGACAGCCTGAACTGGGTCGAGAACATGAAGGTGGCGATGGAGGCGGTGCTGGAGACCGACCGGCTGCTGGAAGGCACGATCTGCTACACCGGCGACATGCTCGACCCGAAGCGGCCGAAGTACGACCTCGACTACTACCTGAAGATGGCCGGGGAATTGAAATCCGTAGGCGCGCACCTCATCGGCGTCAAGGACATGGCCGGCGTGCTGAAACCCGCCGCCGCACGCATCCTGATCCCGGCGCTCAAGGAGGAGACCGGCCTGCCGGTCCACTTCCACACCCACGACACCAGCGGCATCGCCGCGGCCACGGTGCTCGCCGCGGTGGAGTCGGGGGTCGACATCTTCGACGCCGCGATGGACAGCTTCTCCGGGCTCACCTCGCAGCCCAACCTCGGCTCGCTGGTCGCGGCGCTGCGCGGCGGGCCGCGCGACACCGGCCTCGACGCGGCCACGCTGCGCCAGTTCTCCGACTACTGGGAGATGGTGCGCAAGGACTACGCCGCGTTCGAGAGCGACC
>JAWVZO010000291.1:0-1967 GCA_033722135.1 Gammaproteobacteria bacterium
ATCGACCTCTATCGCAGGGCGCGCGCCCTGCCGGGGATCAAGAAGGTGCTGATCGCCTCGGGCGTGCGCTACGACCTCGCCGCCGAGAGCCCTGAGTACGTGAAAGAACTCGCCACCCACCACGTCGGCGGTTACCTGAAGATCGCGCCCGAGCACAGCGAGGAGGGCCCGCTGTCGAAGATGATGAAGCCTACGCTGCGCGCCTACGACCGCTTCAAGACGCTGTTCGACCGCTACTCGAAACAGGCCGGCAAGGAGCAGTACCTGATCCCCTACTTCATCGCCGCGCACCCCGGCACGAGCGACGAGGACATGCTGAACCTCGCGCTGTGGCTGAAGGCGCACGGCTTCCGCCTCGACCAGGTGCAGACCTTCCTGCCGACCCCGCTGGCGCTGGCCACGGCGATGTACCACTCGGGTTACAACCCGCTGAAGCGGCTGAAGGCCCCCGAGCGGGTCGCGACGCCGAAAAAGCTGACCCAGCGGCGTCTGCACAAGGCGTTCCTGCGCTACCACGATCCAGCCAACTGGCCACTGCTGCGCGACGCGCTGAAGAGGATGGGGCGCACCGACCTGATCGGCAACGGCAAGCGCCACCTGGTGCCGGCGTGGCAGCCGGGCCGCGGGAACGGCTCCGGGCCCGCCTCCCGCCGCGCCCTCAGACCCGGTCCGCGTCGTCCCGCCGAACCCGCGCGCGGCGGCGCCAGAGCAGGACGCCGTAGAGCACCCCGTTGATCGCCAGGACCGCCAGGCCGAGGACGACCTGGATGCCGGGCGTGAGCCCCGGCGGGTAGATCACGGGCAGCAGGTAGTGGGCGATGAAGCCGCCCTCGTAGCCGCCCCCGCCGGCCAGCGTGCGCAGGTGGACCTCGAGCGGTGTCAGCGGACAGGTCCAGCCCATCAGCTCGACCAGCGCGCCCCAGGCGACCACCGGCAGGTGCAGCCAGGCCGTCCACGGCCAGCGCCAGACCAATAACGCGCCGAGCACCACGTAGACGATGAAAGCGAAGTGCACGACGACGACCGTGTCGGCGAGCAGGCCGTAGAGCACCGCGCCGCCCTTCAGCGGGATCCGCCCGAGGACGCCGCGACCGCCGCCCGGCGAGCCGCCCCGGTGCCGCCCGTCACGTCCCGTCGTCCGGCGGCTCGCGCAGCGCGAAGGTCGGCAGGTGCAGTCCGCGCCAGAGCGCGGCGATGCGCAGCGCCATGACCACGGCCATGCCGGCCAGCACCGCCGGCCACCCGCCGATGCCGAGCGCATCCACGCCGACGTAGACGAGGATGCCGGCGATCGCCGCGGTCGCGTAGATCTCGCGGCGCAGGATCAGCGGCACCTCGTTGCAGATCACGTCACGGAGCACGCCGCCGGCGCAGCCGGTCAACGTGCCCATCACCACGACGCTGGTCAGGGGCAGGCCCCGCTGGAGCGCGATGGCCGCCCCGCTGATCGCGAACAGCGCCAGGCCGAACGCGTCGGCCACGCGCAGGCTCCGTGCGGGCACCCTGGCGTGGCGGTTCCAGGCAAGGGTCAGCACCGTGGCAACGACGATCACCAGCGGGTAGGTCGCGTCGGCGATCCAGAAGATCGGGTTGCGGTCGAGCAACAGGTCGCGGAGCGTGCCGCCGCCGATCGCAGTGACCGTCGCGATGGCCACGACCCCGAGCAGGTCGAGCTGCTTGCGTGCTGCCATCAGCGCCCCGCTGACCGCGAACACGGCGACGCCGAACAGGTCGAGGGTGTAGAGGATCATAGGTATCGAACCGCCATCGCCGGTCAACCGCTACTCATTGTAGGTCGGGCTTCAGCCCGACAAGGCCTCACGCCGAACCGGGCTTCTGCGCGGCACCCGACACATGTCGGACTGGGGTCCGCCCACCGGTGGAAGGCGCGCCGGGATCCGGCCCGGCATGACGGGGCCCGTCAGGCCCGCTCGATCGGGAACGCCAGCACCTCGTCGATGGAGGCG
>JAWVZO010000292.1:0-1893 GCA_033722135.1 Gammaproteobacteria bacterium
GGACCAACAACGGCGACACCTGCCGGGTCGGCGCTCTGATGCATCAAGGGATCGTATTGCAGCCGACCTTCCTGATCGGCCCCGACCTGGAAGCGGGCCGCCTGGTCGAGGTGCTGCCCGAGTACCGGTCGCTGGAGATGGACATCCACGCCGTCTACCCCACGCGCAAGCACGTCTCGCCCAAGGTCCGGCTGCTGATCGACTTCCTGGTCGAGTCGTTCAGGATCCCGCGCTGGGTTCCCTGAGGGCAGGCGCGCTGCCGCGTCATGCCCGGCGTTCACCCGCGACTTCGTGACGCGGGCTGAGGCGCGCGCCGTCCCCGACTCAGCCGGTGCCCGTCAGGCCCTCGTCCCAGTACGGCTCCGGGCCGAAGCGCTCGACCAGGAAATCGATGAAGCGGCGCACCTTGAGCGGCAGGTACGCCCGGTTCGGGTAGACCGCGAACAGCCCGTAGCGGGCGTCCTCCCACTCCGGAAGGACGCGCACCAGCGCGCCCGTGCGCAGCGCCTCGTCGACCAGGAAGGTCGGCTCGTAGACCACGCCGAGCCCGTCGATCGCGGCGTTGACCAGCACCTGGCCGTAGTTGCTGCGCACGCTGCCGTGCACGCGCACCGTGCACGTGTCCTTGCCACGCACGAAGGTCCAGTCGTGGCGCGGGTTCGCATGGCTGAAGAAGAGGCAGTTGTGCTCCGCCAGCGCCTCGGGCGACGCGGGCACGCCGTGGCGTTCGAGGTAGGCGGGCGCGGCGCAGGCCACCAGCCGCACCGTCGCCAGGCGGCGCGCGACCAGTCCCGGGGCGACCCGGTCCGAGATTCGGAGCGCGAGGTCGAACCCCTCGTCGACCAGGTCGACCATGCGCTCGGTCGCGGTCAGGTCGACCTCCACGTCGGGGTGCCGCGCGACGAACTCGGCGACCGCGCGGTCGAGGTGGCGCACCGAGAGCGCCGTCGAGGCGGTCACGCGCAGCGTGCCGCGCAGCGTCAGCGATTCGCGGGTGGCGGCCGCCTCGGCCTCGGCGACCTGCGCGAGCACCTGGGCGGCGCGCGGATGGTAGTCGGCGCCGGCCTCGGTCAGCGAGAGCCGCCGGGTCGTCCGGTTGAGCAGGCGCACGCCGAGGTGCGCCTCGAGCTGGCCGACGTGGCGCGAGGCCATGCCGCGCGACAGCTCCAGGCGTTGCGCCGCGCGCGTGAAGCTCTCGGTCTCCACGACCGCGACGAACGCGCGCATGGCGGCCAGCAGGTCGATCCCCATGACTGTCCGATAAAAGTAGACAGTGAAATTAAATACTGCGCGTTTATCTATGGTCATGCAACGTCTTGAATGGAGCCAGGGTCGAACGGCCCCAGGCCGCCCGGACCCGCGCAAACCACCGCACAGGAGACCGCCCATGAACCCGCAACCGCTCGTCGTCACCCCCGAAACCTACCCGCAGCCGCTCGACGTCGTCGGCGAGAAAATCACCGTCCTCGCCACGGGCGAGGCGACCCGGGGCTACGAGATCTTCCTGCAGGACGGCCCGGAGGGGAGCGGGCCGCCACCGCACAGCCACCCGTGGGACGAGTCGTTCGTCATCACCCGCGGCGCGGTTGCGTTCGGGCTCGGCGACGAGCAGGTCACGGCCACCCCGGGCACGCTGGTGCATATCCCCGCCGGTACCACCCACTGGTTCCGCTTCGGCGAGGACGGGGCGACCATGGTGTCGATGACCTCGAAGCTTGGCGCCTCTCGGCTATTCGCGGACCTCTCCCGCGAGATCGCACCCGACGCGCCGGACCTCGCGAAGCTGGTCGGCATCGCCGCGCGCCACGAGGTGACCGTCACGGTCTGAGCCGTCGTCGGCCTGCTGCCCGTTCGTTCCTGGCGGACGGTCACGGAAGGGCGGCGCAACAGGAA
>JAWVZO010000293.1:0-1876 GCA_033722135.1 Gammaproteobacteria bacterium
GCCCCGTCACGCGGTAGCGAACACCCGGTCCATGTCGGCGAACGCCTTGAACTCCAGCGCGTTGCCGGACGGGTCGAGCAGGAACATCGTCGCCTGCTCGCCCGGCTCGCCCGCAAAGCGCACGTAGGGTTCGATCACGAACGCAACGCCGGCGGTGCGCAGCCGCTCCGCCAGCGCCCGCCACGCGTCCATCTCCAGGATCACTCCGAAGTGGCGGACCGGCACCTGCTTGCCGTCCACCGCCGAGGTGGCGCGGTGACCCGCCTCGTCCGGCGCGAGGTGGGCGACCACCTGGTGGCCGAAGAAGTCGAAGTCGACCCACGTCACCGAACTGCGCCCCTCGGGGCAGCCGAGCAGACCGCCGTAGAAGGCGCGCGCCTCGGCCAGGTCGGTGACCGGGAACGCGAGGTGGAAGCGGGGTCTCTCGGACATGCGGCGGCCTCGGTGCCGGCAGGGCTCAGTAGACGCCGTTGTAGACGGTGCGTATCCAGGCGTCGCCCGGCATGAAGCCGTCGCCCCACTCCGCCTCCAGGTCGGCCAGCGGCTCGGCCGCGATCGCCTCGTCGACCGACTTGCCCGCGTTCTTGAGCGACTGCAGCCGCTCGAGCGCGGTGGCCAGCATCGCGCGGTAGGCGATCAGGTCGTCCTGGGTGGCCAGCGCGCCGTGGCCCGGGATGATCTTCGTGTCGTCGTCGGCGAGCGCGAGCAGCCGGTCGACGCCACCGATCACGCCGCGCAGGCTGCCGCCGTGGGCGACGTCGACGAACGGGTAGAAGCCGTTGAAGAAGATGTCGCCGGCGTGGATCACGTTGGCCTCGACGAAGTGCACGAAACTGTCGCCGTCGGTGTGCGCGTGGGGCACGTGCTCGATGCGCACCGTCTCGCCGTTGACGTGCAGCGTCATCCCGTCGTCGAAGGTGACCACCGGCAGCGCGGCCCCGGTCTGCGGCGGCGTCTTCATCTCGAACGCGGCGAGGTAGGAGCCGGCGGCGAGCCGCTCGCGCACGTTGTCGTGCGACAGGATCAGCGTGCCCGCCTCGCCGAGGTTCTCGTTCCCGCCGGTGTGGTCGCCGTGGTAGTGGGTGTTGAGCAGGAATTCGGGCATGTTTCCGCCGGCGGCCTTCACGGCGTCGAGGATCTTCGCGGTCAGCGGCGCGTACTGGTCGTCGATCAGGAACGTCGCGTCGGGGCCGGTGAAAAGCCCGATGTTCCCACCCTGCCCGACGAGCATGTGGATGCCGTCGGCGACCGGGATGGTGTTGATCCGGACCTCCTGCTGGGCCGCGATGGGCGATGCCGCGAGCAGCAGGAGCACGGGGGCGAGCATGCGGACGGTACGGGTCATGGGCGGCTCCGTGGTTCTGCGGACGGTGCCCTGAAGCCTAGTCCATCGTGCCCCGGCTCACCTCCAGAGCCGCCAGTGCGCGCCCCAGGCGACGACCGCCCAGATCAGCGCGGCGACCAGCCAGGCGTCGATCCAGCGGCTCGCGACCGCCTCCTTCGACGTGACCAGTTCGCGCACGGTCGCGTAGTCGACCACCACGCGCCCCTCGTGGACGAGCTGCCAGAAGTAGTACGGCGCGGTTCGCGCCCGCCCCTTGCCGGCGAGGCGGTTGCGCTCGACGAGCAGTTCGACCGGGTCGCCCGGCCGGATCCGTTCCATGCCGGGCCAGTCGCGGCCGAACCACGAGCCGTAGCGCGCGGTGCCCTCCTGCGTGGCCACGTCCAGCCAGGTCGCCGAGCCCTCGCCGCCGAGGTGCACGGCCGCGACCTGGCCGTCGACCACCTGCAGTTCGTGCCTCGCGGGGTGGCCGGAACCGTAGAGCCAGATCCCCTTGGCGCAGAGCGCGAACAGCAGGCACCAGGCCGCGGTACC
>JAWVZO010000294.1:0-1819 GCA_033722135.1 Gammaproteobacteria bacterium
CACCTCGAAGTCGGCGCGGACGAAGCTGAGCGCCGCGACGATGCTTTCTTCGCCGAGCACGGCGTGGTCCATGACCACCGCCTGCATGCCGACCAGCGCGTTGCGTCCCACGGTGCAGCCGTGGAGGATCGCTCCGTGGCCGACGGGGCCGTCGGCCTCGACGGTGCAGTCGCCGGACGGGTAGCTGTGCAGCACGCAGTTGTCCTGCACGTTGCTCCCCGGACCCATGACGATGCGGCCGAAGTCGCCGCGCAGCACCGCGCCGGGACCGACGTAACAGCCCGGGCCGACGATGGCGTCACCGACCAGCACCGCGGTCGGGTGGACGAACGCCTCCGGGTCGATGACGGGGATGACGCCGGAGACGGCGTAGACCATGGCCATGGCGGGGTTCCTGCTCGGGATGTGATCCCGACTGTAGCGCGTACCGGCGGCGTCGCGAAGCGGGCTCAGGCCGCGACGCGTTCCGCGACCGCCCCGTGCTCGAGCGCGACCACCTCCCCGGCGTCCAGCGGGCGCCACGCCTCGTCGCTGAGCGGGACGCTGGTCACCAGCGCCACGTCCTGCGGGGCGTCCGGCCTCTCCAGGGCGACGCCGTCGATCTCCGGAGGCGCCGAACCCGCCGTGCAGTGGCGCTGCAGCAGGTGCAGGCCCGGCGGGCGGATCGCGCCGTCGGCCTGGGTGCGGCGGTGGCCGTGGGCGAACAGGGTCAGGCCGTCGGCGTAGACGAAGTTGGCCGGGCCGCGCGGGCGCAAGTCCGCCGCGAACGCCGCGACGGCCGCGAGCCGGGCCTCGAGCGGCGGCAGCGCCGGGGCGTCCCACAGCGGGGCGAGACGCTCGAGCAGCCGGCAGAACGCGAACTCGGAATCGGTGTCGCCCAGGGCGCGGAACCGGGCGCCGGCAGGGGGCGGAGCGAGATCCGCGAGGTCGCCGTTGTGCGCGAACAGGTGCACCCGCCCGCCGAGCTCGCGCAGGAACGGCTGCGTGTTGCGCAGGCTGCGCTCGCCGCGCGTCGCCAGCCGGAGGTGGGCGAGCACCTGGGTGCTGCGCAGGTCGTGGCCGCGCAGGAACGCGAGCTGCGCGCTGTCAGATGAGGCGCGCGCCTCGCGGACGAGCTGCACGTCGTTGTCGTGCAGGAAGGCGATCCCCCAGCCGTCGCGGTGCGGGCCGGCGTGGCCGCCGTGGCTGGCGAAGGCGTCGAGCGACAGCGTCAGCCGGGCCGGCAGCCGGCTGGACATCGCGAGCAGTTCGCACACCCCGGTGACCCTCCCTGGCCGTCTCGAGCCCCGGACGCTACTCGCGCCAGACCACCGAGTAGAGGTCGTGGCGGCGGTCCTTGAGGTTCTTGACGGTGCCGCTGTTGCGCGCGGCGTAGAGCGTCTCGAGGCGCAGGTCGGCGAAGGCGACCGTCTCGACGTTGGGCGTGGTGTCGGCGGCGATGCCGTCGCGGGCGAACGGGAAATCGCACGGCGTCAGGATGCAGCTCTGCGCGTACTGGATGTCCATGTTGGCCACCCCGGGCAGGTTGCCGCAGTTGCCGGACATCACCACGAAGCACTGGTTCTCGACCGCCCGCGCCGCGCAGCAGTAGCGCACGCGCAGGTAGCTCTGGCGCTCGTCGGTGCAGAACGGCACGAAGATGATGCCGACGCCCTGGTCGATCAGGTGACGGGCCAGTTCCGGGAACTCCGAGTCGTAGCAGATCATCACGCCGATCGGACCGCAGTCGGTGTCGATGGCGTGCAGCGTGTCGCCCCCCTCGATGTTCCACCAGTAGACCTCGTTCGGCGTGGGGTGGATCTTCGGTTGCTGGTGGACG
>JAWVZO010000295.1:0-1815 GCA_033722135.1 Gammaproteobacteria bacterium
CGGCCACGCCGTCCGCACCAACGACGTCACACGACCTCGGGGACCTCGTTGCCGGCCTCGCGGATCGCCCGACGGACGTCGGTGACCGCGAGCAGGAGCCCGCCGCTGACGAAGAAGAACAGCAGGACCAGGATCCCGTCCCGGTAGCTGCCGGTCACGCTGACCGCGATCCCCAGCGCGAGCGTGCCCAGCCACGACGTCCCACGGTCCGACAGCTGGTAGAGCGCGAAGAACTGGGCCTCCTCGCCCGTGGGCACGAGCTGGCTGAACAGCGACCGGCTCAGCGCCTGCGTGCCGCCGAGCACGAAGCCGATCGACGCTGCGAGCAGGAAGAAGGCCGAGACGTCGCCCGGGGCGACCGTGCGACCGAGCGCGACCACCGTGGTCCACAGCACGAGGCTGCCGAGGATCGTCCTCTTGGCACCGATCCACTCGGCGATCCTGCCCAGCGCCAGCGCGCCGAAGACGGCGACGAACTGCACCAGCAGGATCGCCGCGGTCAGCGTGGTGAGGTCGATGTCGAGCTCGTCGGTGGCGAAGATCCCCGCCGCGGTGATCACCGTCGCGACACCGTCGTTGTAGAGCAGGAACGCGGCGAGGAACACCAGTGTGCGCGGTGTGTGGCGCAGCTCGCGCACCGTCCCCCAGAGCTCCCGAAGCGACGCACCTGCGCCGGCGACGACACCCTCGGTCTCGCCGGCGCTGTCCACCAGCGGCGGGCGCCGCACGAGGCCGCGGATCGTGACCTGCGAGAAGGCGAACCACCAGACCCCGGCACTCGCCATCGCGATGCGGGCGGCGAGGTTCTCCGACAGGCCGAGGTCCTCGGCGAACAGGAACAGCACGAGGTGGGCGGCGAGCAGGAGCCCACCGCCGGCGTAGCCCGCCGCCCAGCCGCGGCTGGACACGCCGTCGCGCTCGTCGGGCAACGCGATCTCGGGCAGGAAGCTCTCGTAGACCACCGCGGCCGCGCCGAACGCGACGTTGGCGACCAGCAGGCAGAGGGCGCCCAGCTGCAGCCGGTCACCGGTGACCACGAACAGCGCGACCGTGGCCAGTGCACCGACCGTGACCAGGCCCTGCAGCAGTCGGCGCTTGTCGGGCGAGCGGTCCGCCGCCGCGCCGACCAGCGGCAGCGTCAACGCCTGGGCGATGACCGACAGCGACACCGCGAACGGGAAGTAGGAGTTGGCGGCGACGTCGAACCACAGCAGCGGGACGTCGCCCGACGCGTCGGCGACGTTCGCGGCGACGCCGTTGAGGTAGGGCCCGGAGAACACGGTGATGACGCTGGTCGAGAACGCCGAGTTGGCCCAGTCGTAGACGTACCAGCGGCGGTGCTCGCGCTGCCGCGCAGCCGGGTCGGCGAGCGGCCCGACCTGCGCCGCGACGTCGTGCGCCATGTCCGCCCTCCCCGGGCCGCAGCCTGCCACGCAGGTCGACCTGCGTCACCCGGTCCGGCGCTCGACGACCTCCAGGAGCGTGCGGGCGCGGTCGGTCATGATCCCGTCCACGCCGAGGTCGAACAGCTCCTCCATCTCCGTCTCGTCGTCGATGGTCCACACGTGGACCGGCAGGCCCGCGTCGTGGCAGGTCTCCACGAAGCGGTCGGTCACGATCGTGGTCCGGCCGTTGGTGCGGGGCACCTGCACGCAGTCGGCCCCGATCGCGAACGACAGCGCCCGGCGGCTGCCCCGCGGCGCGGCCGCGGCAGCGACCAGCAGCCGCACCTCGCGGGTCGTCGCGGCCGTGCACAGATCGGCACCGAACTCGTCGCGCAGGCTGGCCACCGTGCGGTGCTGGAACGCGCCGACG
>JAWVZO010000296.1:0-1790 GCA_033722135.1 Gammaproteobacteria bacterium
AGCCACTGGGTCGCGAAGAGCCCGGTCTCGGCCATCAACACGCGATCGCCCGGCGCGCAGGTGTTGACCAGCGCGGCCTCCCAGGCGCCGGTGCCCGACGACGGGAAGATGACGATCGGGCCGCGGCAGTTGAATACCGGGGCCAACGCGGCCAGCAGTTCGCCGGTCAGCGCCTCGAAGGCCGGGCCGCGATGGTCGACGGTGGGCGCTGCCATCGCGCGCAGCACCCGGTCGGGGACGTTGGTCGGACCGGGACTCTGCAGCAGCGGGCGGCCGGGATGGCGCACGGTGGACCTCCCCGTTCAGGCCGCTTCGGCGTCGGCCTGCTGGATACGACCCGCGAGCCAGCGGGCGTTGCGCAGCAGCCGGGCGTCGTCGTGCCGTTCGCCGACCAGCTGGACGCCGAGCGGCAGACCGTTGCTCCCCTGGAGCAGCGGCAGGCTGATCGCCGGCGTGCCGAGGTAGGTCCAGAGGGTGCAGAAGACCGGGCTCCCGGTCGTGTCGAGACCCGCCGGCGCGGGACCGGGCGTGGCCGGGGTCAGCACCGCGTCGAACTCGATGAACAGTTCGTGGAGCCGCCGGTTGATCCTCTCGATGCGCCGCACGGCGCGGTTGTAGTCGACGGCGGTGACCTCCCGGCCACGCTCGATCATGCCGCGCAGCACGTCGCTCAGCTGGTCGGCGGCCCGGTCGTAGTCACGGGCGAAGCTGTACGCCAGGTCCGCCTCCATGATGCAGCGGTGCCACTCGATGACGTCGTCGACCCCCTCGCCGAGGTTGTACTCCTCGACGTGCGCGTCGCCGAGGAAATCGACGAGTTCGGCGAACGCCTCCTGGGTCTCGGCCTCCGCCTGGTCCCAGACCGGCGACCTGACGAACGCGAGCTTCGGCTCGACGGGCGGATCCTGTCGGGCCGTGGCGAGCAATGGCGGGGTCGCGCGGAAGCGGGTGTAGGGATCGTCGGGATGCTGACCGACCAGCGTCTCGGCGAGCAGCGCGGCGTCCTCGACGCTGCGCGCGAACACCCCGACCTGGTCGAGTGGCGGCGACTGCTCGAGGACGCCGGCGCGCGGGATCAGGCCGAAGGTGGGCTTGTAGCCGACGACGCCGCAGAACGAGGCCGGGCGGATCGTCGAGCCGTTGGTCTGGGTGCCGAGCGCGAGCGGCACCATCGAGTCGGCGACCGCGGCCGCCGAGCCGCTCGACGAGCCGCCCGGGGTGTGCGCCGGGTCGTGCGGGTTGCGGGTCTTGCCCGGATGGAACACCGCGAGTTCGGTGGTGACCGTCTTGCCGAGGATCACGGCCCCGGCCTTGCGCAGCTGCGATACGGCGAAGGCGTCGTCGATCGGCCGTCGCCCGGCGTGCAGCACGGTGCCGTCCTCGGTCGGCATGTCGACGGTGTCGAAGATGTCCTTGACGCCCACGGGGACCCCCTGCAGCGGGCCGATCGGCTGGCCCGACTTGCGCACCCGGTCGGCCTCACGCGCCTGCTCCAGGGCGTAGTCGCGGTCGAGGTAGGTCCAGGCACGGACCTCGTCCTCGCGCGCGTCGATGCGCTCCAGGCAGCTCTCGACCAGCGCCTCGGAGGTGATATAGCCCTCACGGATCGCCTCGGCGGCCGCAGCGGCGGGCAGCTTGTACAGTTCCTCGTTCATGGATCCTCGAAAAGATGACTGGGTGGTTTGACTCGGGACGTTGGGTGTGCGGCCGGTTCAGGCCGCGGTGGAAAGGGGCGGTCCGGAGTCATCCGAGCCGATGCCGCGGCACCTCATGCGTACCGGCGACCGCAT
>JAWVZO010000297.1:0-1717 GCA_033722135.1 Gammaproteobacteria bacterium
GCTCGATCCCGCGGAGTTCGCCAAGGAGGTGCGGGTGGTCATGGAGGAGCGCCGGCTGCGCACCGAGGACAACCCCCAGTCGCTGACCTACGAGCGCTTCAACGCCACGGCCTTCCTGACCAGCCCGGTGCGCAACCCGGTGGTCGGCTGGATGGACGACCTCGCCCACCTGCGGCTCGATGATCTCGCCACCTGGTACCGGCAGTGGTACGCGCCGAACAACGCGACCCTGGTGGTGGTCGGCGACGTCGACCCGGACGAGGTGCACGCCATGGCGGTCGAGCACTTCGGGCCGCTTGAGCCGAGCGATATCGCACCGCCGAAGCCGCGGCCCGAGATCCCGCAGCGCGGCACCCGCCGCCTGACCGTGCGCCTGCCGGCCGAGGTGCCCTACCTGCTGATGGGCTACAAGGTGCCGTCGCTGAGCGTGGCGGAGACGCCGGAGCAGGTCGCCGAGGCCTACGCCCTGGAGGTGCTGGCCGGGGTCCTCGACGGCGGCGACAGCGCGCGTCTCGCCCGCGAGCTGGTGCGTGGCGAATCGATCGCCGCCGGCGCCGGCAGTGGCTACGGCCTCTACGACCGCCTGCCGGGGCTGTTCCTGCTCAGTGGCACGCCGGCCAACGGTCACACCGTGGCCGAGCTCGAGCGGGCATTCCGCGAGCAGGTGCGCCGGTTGCAGGAGACCTTGGTCAGCGAGGCGGAGCTGGAGCGGATCAAGGCGCAGGTGGTCGCCGGCAAGGTCTACGAGCGTGACTCCGTCTTCTACCAGGCGATGCAGGTCGGCATCCTCGAGACGGTCGGCCTCGGCTGGGAGCGGCTCGACGAATACCTCGACGCGGTCGATGCGGTGACCCCCGAGCAACTGCAGGCGGTGGCACGCAAGTACCTCGTCGACGACACCCTGACCGTCGCCGAACTCGAACCGCTGCCGATCGTCACCGAACGGCCGGATGCGCCGGCCGCCACGGAGGCCCCCGATGCCCAGTAAACCGTTCCATGGCCTGCGGGCCGCTCTCGCCGCAGCGGCCCTGCTCGCGGCCGCGCCGCTCGCGGCCACGCCCCAGATCCAGGAGTGGACCACCGCCAACGGCAGCCGGGTGCTGTTCATCGCCGCCGACGCCCTGCCGATGGTCGACGTCCAGGTGGTGTTCGACGCCGGCAGCGCGCGCGACGGCTCCGCCTACGGCCTCGCGCAGCTCACCAGCGCCCTGCTCGACGAGGGGGCCGGCGACCATGACGCCGACGCCGTCGCCGCGACGTTCGAGGGGCTCGGCGCGCGCTTCTCGCAGGGCGCGGATCGCGACACGGCCTCCGTCTCGCTGCGCAGCCTGACCGAGCCGGGACTGCTCGAGCCGGCCGTGGAGATGTTCGCGACCGTGCTCGCCGAGCCGACCTTCCCGGCCGAGGCGTTCGCGCGGGAGCGTGACCGGATGCGCATCGCCCTCCAGGCTGTGCAGCAGTCACCGGGCGACCTCGCGAGCCGCGCCTTCTACCGCGCGGTCTACGGCGACCATCCCTACGGGAACCCGCCCGGCGGCACCGAGGAGAGCCTCGACGCGCTGACCCGCGAGCAGGTCGCGGCGTTCTTCGCCTCCCGCTACGTCGCGCGCAACGCCGTGGTTGCGATCGTCGGCGATCTCGACCGGGCCGGGGCCGAGGCCCTGGCCGAGCGGATCACCGCCGGCCTCGCGCGCGGCGAGAAGGCGCCCCCGCTGCC
>JAWVZO010000298.1:0-1688 GCA_033722135.1 Gammaproteobacteria bacterium
CAACGGTTCGTGGGAGCGACTTCAGTCGCGAATCCCAGCTGGCAGGGGCTGTGCCCGATTCGTTCGCGGCTGAAGCCGCTCCCACACCCCCTGTGGAGCCATCGCAGCCCGCTTGTGGTAACGAGTTTGGAGTGGGCGGGTTCGGGCTCCGGATTCCGCTTCGCTCCATCCGGGCTACGCTGCTGCCAACGGTTCGTGGGAGCGACTTCAGTCGCGAATCCCGGCCGGCAGGGCCACGCCCGATTCGTTCACGGCTGAAGCCGCTCCTGCAGTACCTCGTTCGGTGGCGTTCGCGCCCTCGGGGCGTCAGCTCTGGGTGGTGGCGTCGGCGTCGTCGGTCTCTTCTTCCTGCTCCGGTGCGCGGTCGACGCGGATGAGCATGCCGATGACGGGGTGGTCGAGGTAGTGCAGCTCGCCGCTGCGCATGCGGCGGTGCTGGACGAAGGGGTAGGACAGCATGGCGTTGCCGTCGGGGCCGAGCGCGACGCTGGGCAGGCCGGCGCCGCCGGTGGGGGCGTTGTAGGCGGGTTCCATCGCGCCCGCGTCCGTGTTCTCGCCCTGCTGGTCCCCCGTTTCCTCCTCGTCCGAGCGCCGTTGCCCGCCCATGCCCGGCATCACCGTCCACTGCACCGGCGTGGTGTAGTACAGGTTGGTGTAGACGTGCAGGTAGCGGCTGACGACGACCCGCACGGTGCCGTCGAGCGGGTGGATCTCGACCGGGCGCAGCAGCGGCCGCACGCGCGACTGGAACATGGGCCCGGCGCCGAAGGTGCGGGCACTGCCGGCGTCTTCGACCGTGCCGGCCGCGAACTCGCCGCGCTCGCTGGTGCGGGTCTCGGCCGTGTCGGCGGCCTCGGCCTCGGTCGTCGCATCCTCGTCCGCGACGGACTCGGCCATCTCGCCATCGGCCTCGCCTTCCTCTGCCTCCTCCGCCTCGGCGGCCGCCAGCTCGGCCGCCATCTGCTCCATCGCGTACAGCTCCTCGAAGTCGGTGATCGGCACGCGCACCGTTACCGGTTCGCCGTGGTAGGCGCGCACCGGCAGCGACTGCTCGCGGTCGACCGCCGGCTGGCGCCAGGCGATGTGGCGCAGGACGCGGAACTGCTCGGATTCCTCCAGTTTCTGGATGGCGCCGCCGAGCTTCAGTTGCTCCGGCGGCAGCGGCTCGAATCCCTCCGGGGTCTCGGCCAGGCGCTCGCGCCGCGCCATCCTGGCCAGCTCGCTGCGCGGCTCGAAGGCGATCGCGCCCTCGACCTCGGGCACGGTGACGCGCGCCTGCCAGCGCTCGCGCTCGCCGGCACTGATGTCGGTGTTCTCGAGGATGACGATCTCGACGTCGTAGCGGCGCTTGTTTTCCTCCTGGGCCTGGGCCGGGAGGGTGAACGCGCAGGCGAGGCCGAGCAGCAGGGGGAGCAGGGGGCGGTGATGCATCGATCAGGTCCGTGGGGTCAACTGGCGTCGGCGAGGGCGGCGGTCGAGCGCAGCTCGTCCAGCAGGGTCTCGACGAACTCGAGCCGCTCGTCCGGCTCCGTCAACGTCGCCGAAAAGCGTAGCCCATTCGTGCCGTCGAAGCGATAGACGTCGCTGCGGCGCTGCACGAGCTGGATCAGCGCGCCGGTGTCGAGCGGCGGCTGGTCGCGGAACACCACCCGGCCGCCGTCGGCGGCCGCGTCCAGGCGCTCGATGCC
>JAWVZO010000299.1:0-1626 GCA_033722135.1 Gammaproteobacteria bacterium
CACGGTCTCGACGCCGTGGACGCTCTCGTCGCCCGGGCCGGGGGCTCCCACATGGTGGTCTACACCGAACTCGAGGAGGCCGACGCAGTTGCCACGCTGCTCGAGCATGGGGTCGACGAGGTGTTCGACGCTGCGATCTTCGATCCGCGCGTGGTCGACCAGGTTTTCGGGCAGCTGATCGAGAAGACCCTGCAGGACGCGGCGCTGCTCGACATGGTGATGAGCCGCGACGCGCTGCTCGCGCACCGCCGGGAACGCGAACGCAGGCTGCACCGGATCCGTTCCGCCCTGTTGGCGATCACGCTGGAACCGCTGCCGCTCGAGACAGCCATCGATCGGGTGCTCGGGGTCCTGTTCGGCGATGACGGGCCCGGAGAGTTCCAGACCGGCCTCTGCTTCCTGTACGACGCCGCCGATGGCGGGTGTCGACTCGTATCGGAAAGAGGTGTCGAGGCGCATTGGCTCAGCCACCTGAAGACGCTCGACCTGAGCGACTGCCTCTGCCGGCCGCCTTTCCATGACGCAAGGGCCCATTTCGAGAAACCGGACGCGACCGCGCCGCCCCCATGCCAGGAAATCCTCGGGCATCACGCGGGCTATGTCGTCACACTCCTGGACCACGCCAGGGAGCCGCTCGGCAGCCTCTCGATATGGGTTCCTCCCGACATGCCGCGGGCAGACGACGTCGCCCTGCTGGTGGAGGATGCCGCGCGGATCCTTTCCACCATCATCGCCCATCATCGCCAGGTCGATCGGATCCGGCTGTTGCACCAGGTCGTCGAGCAGAGCCCGCTGTCCGTCCTGATCACCGACCCCGAGGGACGGATCACCTACGCCAATCCGCAGCTCTACCGGCTCACCGGGTACCGGCCCGATGAGGTGCTCGGGCAGAACCCGCGCCTGTTCAACTCGGGCCTGGTCAGTGACGAGACCTTCCAGGAGATGTGGACGATGCTCGTCGACGGCGACGTCTGGGAAGGCGAGCTGATCAACCGCAAGAAGGATGGCGAACTGTTCACGGAGCAGGCCATCATCTCCCCGGTGACCGATGCGGGGGGCCGGGTCGAGGGGTACGTGGCGGTCAAGCGCGACATCACCCTCGAACTGCGGTTCAAGGCGCAACTCGAACACCAGGCCACCCACGACCCGCTCACCGACCTGGCCAACCGCGGCCTGCTCGGCGACCGCGTGACGCAGGCCATCAACTACGCCCGGCGCCATGACCGCCTCGTCGTCGCCCTGTTGATCGACCTCGACGACTTCAGCTCGGTGAACGAGAACCACGGAGCTGCCGCGGGGGATGCCGTGCTGCGCGAGGTCGCCGAGCGGCTGACGGGCCAGGCGCGGGACTACGACACGGTCGCCCGGCTCGGCAATGACGAGTTCATCGTCATCCTCGGCGACGTCGTCGAGGAACGTTTCGTCCTGGAGCTGGCCGGCAAGTACCTCGGGGTGTTCGAAAAAGCGTTCGATACGGGGACGGGCCGGGTCGTGATGACCGCCTCGATGGGGGTGGCCACCTACCCCCTAGACAGCCGGGACGGCGACGAGCTCCTGCGCCACGCGACCATGGCGCTGGCCCGCCAGCGGAATGTTGGTCCCGGGGGCTACTCGCTGTTCGGCCAG
>JAWVZO010000300.1:0-1554 GCA_033722135.1 Gammaproteobacteria bacterium
CCTCGGGCCGGACGGTGACGAGCACCCGGCCACCCGCCCCGGGCTCGGGCAGGCGCACGGCGAGGCGCTGGAAGAACTCGAACTCGTAATCGAGCGTCGCCTGCGGGTCCAGTGTCGCGGCGAGTTCATCCGGGTCGCTTTCCACGGCATCCTGCGACAGGATGCGCAGTTCGAGCCACCCCTTGACCGGCTTGCTGACCGGGCCGCCGCGCACCAGGACGACCTCGAGCCGCCCGGCGAGGGGATCCGATTCGAGACGGTGGATGCGCAGGCCAGGAGCGCCGCCCCGCTCGGCCAGGACGCCGCGGTAGAACGACAGCTCCGTGCGCAGGGCGCGGATCTCCTCCTGGCGCGCCATCATCTCCTGCCTAAGCCGTTCCGCGCTCTCGTCGGCCACCTGCACCGAGCGCTCGGCGATGGCGAGTGTCGCGACCAGCCGGTCGTTCTCCCGCTCGAGTTCGGTCGTCCGGCCCTGCATCTCGAACCGGGCCAGCGCCGTCGAGAGGTTCGGCGTTCCGTCGTGGCTTCCCACCCAGTACCCGAACAGCAGGGACGGGACGACCAGCACCGGATAGATCAGCCAGCGCGGAACGCGCCGCTCGGCATCGACCTGGCGCACCTGGAATCTCGGCGAGCGCATCGATTTGCCACGCGTCTGCGGCCCTCGGGTCACCGGACACCACCCGCATCGAGGCCGTCATCCCATCCCGGCCGGACTGGCCTGGCCAAGTCACGCGAACGGGCATGCGACCGTCCGTTGCGTCCGGGTGCGCCACGGGTCGCGTGAGCGGCGGAGGCCTTTGCCACGATGTGACAAATTTGGTCACCCCGGGCCATGACGTGATTCTCCCGATCGGGCCTTGAACGGTCTCGTCGTATTTCGCTCCGTTGCCTCGTCACGTGATCCATCCTCATATTTCTCTAGTTAAAACTGGCAGATATCCTATAATGCCATGGCCTTGCTCGCGACACGGATCATCGGACTCGTTTCATGGCACGGCTACTGCATGAGTCACATCGGCAAACCGC
The DNA here is from genome assembly GCA_033722135.1 of Gammaproteobacteria bacterium. Lineage (GTDB taxonomy): Bacteria > Pseudomonadota > Gammaproteobacteria > QNFN01 > QNFN01 > QNFN01. The sequence continues at coordinate 1,030 of JAWVZO010000300.1, forward strand.
GATGCACCGCCTCTGGACGGCTCAGGGACCGGAACACGACCGGATTCGAGACTGCCCGACGGCTGCAGGCGTTGCCCAGGGAATCGGAAAGCATTTTTAGGAAGGAGAACGTAATGAAGCGCACCGCACAACAGGGTTTCACCCTCATCGAGCTCATGATCGTCATCGCGATCATCGGCATCCTCGCCGCGATCGCCATCCCGGCCTACCAGGACTACGTCGCCCGTTCGCAGGTCTCGGAAGGCCTGAACCTGACCGGCGGCCTGAAGACCACGACCGCGGAGGTCTACCATGACCGCGGCATCGTCGCCGTCTGGAGCGGCAACCAGGGCATCCCGGGCGCCACGACGGTCCGGGGCAACTACATCTCGGCCGTGTCGGTGACCAACTCCGGTGACACTTCCAACGAGATCATCACCCTCACCGCCTTTTTCAAGTCGACCGGCGTCGCCAGCGGCCTGGCCAATGAATCGCTTCTGCTCACCGGCACGCCCAGAACCGGTTCGTTCCAGTGGACATGCACCA
>JAWVZO010000301.1:0-1515 GCA_033722135.1 Gammaproteobacteria bacterium
CAGTGGTTCTTCAACGGCCCCGAGAGCTTCACTCCGGACGACCGCTACCTGCTGGGCGAGACGCCGGAACTGCCCGGCTTCTTCGTCGCCTGCGGCTTCAACTCGATCGGCGTGCAGTCGGCCGGTGGCGTCGGCCGCGTGCTGGCCGACTGGATCGTCCGCGGCCATCCGCCGATGGATCTCGGCGACATCGAGATCCGGCGCATGCTGCCGTTCCAGAACAACGCCAACTACCTGCACGACCGCACGGTCGAGGGCCTCGGGCTGCTGTACGCGATGCACTGGCCCTACCGCCAGTACGCCACCGCGCGCAACGCGCGCCGCTCGCCGCTGCACGACCGGCTGGCCGCCCTCGGCGCCGGCTTCGGCGAGGCGGGCGGCTGGGAGCGCCCGGACTTCTTCGGCGAACCCGGCACCACGCCCGACTACGACTACAGCTTCGGCCACCCGTCCTGGTTCGAGCGACACGCCGCCGAGCACCGGGCAACACGCGAGGACCTGGCGCTGTTCGATCAGAGCGCGTTCGCCAAGTTCCTGGTCCAGGGGCCCGATGCCGAGGCCGCGCTGGAGCACGTCAGCTCGGCCCGCGTGGACGTGGCGCCCGGGCGCGTGGTCTACACGCTGCTGCTGAACGGGCGCGGCGGCATCGAGTCGGACGTCACCATCGCGCGCCTCGACGCCGAGCGCTTCCTGGTCGTGTCGCCGGCCACCGCGCAGCGCCGCGACTACTGGTGGCTGCGGCGCAACCTGCCGTCCGACCTGCGCGCGACGGTCACCGACGTCACCTCGGCCGAGTCCGTGCTCGGCCTGATGGGTCCGCGCGCGCGCGACTTCCTGCAGGCCGTCACCGGTGCCGACCTGTCGGACGCGGCCTGCCCCTTCGGCCACTGGGTCGAGCTGGAGATCGGCTACGCACGCGTGCGCGCGGCGCGCATGACCTACGTCGGCGAACTCGGCTGGGAGCTCTACCTGCCGACCGAGTTCGCGACCGGGGCGTTCGACACCCTGATGGCACGCGACGATGCGCCCCGGCCGGCCGGCTTCCACGCCCTGCACTCGCTGCGCACCGAGTCCGGCTACCGCCACTGGGGTCACGACATCACCGACGAGGACGACCCGCTGGCGGCGGGCCTCGGCTTCGCGGTCGCGCGCGACAAGGACTTCGTCGGCCGCGAGGCCGTCGACGCCCTGCGCGAGCGGCCCCGCAGCCGCCGCCTCGTGTCGGTGCTGCTCGACGACCCGGAGCCGCTTTTGCACCACGACGAACCCATCCTGCTCGGCGACACGCTCGTCGGCCGGGTGACCTCCGGGCGCTACGGCCACAGCCTCGGCGCGGCCGTGGGGCTCGGCTGGATCGCGCACCCCGACGGCGAGCACATCGACCGCCGGTTCCTCGAGCGGGACGGGTTCCGGGTCGAGGTCGCCGGCGAGCCCGTCCCGGCCAGGCTCTCGCTCAGGCCCTTCCACGACCCGGACCGCAGCCGGGTGAAGGGCTGATCGGTCGGGCTCAGACCG